>JACXUY010000006.1 GCA_014763665.1 Gammaproteobacteria bacterium | reverse complement strand
AGTGGTTGAACGTCATAAAAAATGTATGGATGAATAAGTGGTGTTGTTCAGGGGCGACAAATTAAAGTCCAAAAAACCTAGAGGTGTCTTTTGGACTAAACGAGAGGAGATCGTTGTGTAAGCTATGTTACGACTTAGTTATTAATAATGGAATGTGGCTAATTGTCGCAGTTGCCATTTCTCGATTGAAATCGGCATGATGATACAGGCTTGCGCGCCACCTGCTTGCGGATTACTGAGCACTAATTGCCCGCCAAGTTGCTGTATATTGGCATGAGCCAGAGCCAAACCGACACCATGTCCATCTGTTTTATCACTGAGCAGTGGCTGCGGAAATTGTGCCAGTAGGGTTTCAGAAAAGCCTTTTCCCTGATTATGCAAACATAAACACACTTGTTGTTCATCCCAATTTAAGTGCAGTTGTAAGGGTTCAGGAGAAGCTTCACAGGCATTATTCAATAAGCTGGTTATGCTTTGACTGAGTATGGGTAAATTAATGGTTTGTGGGACGTGTTGAGTATTACCCTCGATGGTTAGCACCACCTTAACCTGCGGACGGAGTGTTTTCCATTGTGTCAGTAGATTTTCTAAATAAACTGGCCAAGCTAATAAACTCATTTGTTCACTGCGTTCGAGGCGGTGCTGTTTTAAGCTGGCGCTAATTTGCGTTTTACAGTTGCTAACGAGTTGCTGAATCTGCGCTAAAGCCGCTTGAGCGTTTTCTGGTTCTTGATACCGATAAGCATCTGCTGCTTCAGCTGCTAATAGGCTAATCGTTGCCAAGGGTGTGGAAAGTTCGTGTGCCGTGGAAGCGGCGGCAAGGCTCATATTGAGCAGATGTTGTTGTGATTGTCCTTCTAGTTGCGCCTGTTGTAAAGCTTGCTGTTGCTGTTGCAGGCGTTGATGCAGCCTGGCCAGAAAAAAGGTCACTAAAATAGCGGTTAAGCCGACATTTAACCACAGTCCAATTTTGGCTAATACATCGAGTGGATTAAAAGGCGTCGACCTAACCACGCTCCCGTCGAGTAAAAAGAGCCACTGGTAGAGCTGATTGGGTATAGCGGGGATAACCGTATTGAGTGGTGCGGGCACGAAAATTAACAGGGTCGAGGCCAATAACACTAAAACGAGCAGCCAATATTGATGACTTTTGGGTAAAATACCCACAACCATTAGCAAGGGTAACAGTAGTAGTCCAAAAAAGGGATTGTGCACACCACCTGAAACCGCTAATAGGCTGGCAACAACAATGATATCGGCACTGAGTTGAAAGGTGACACTGGTCGAAGTAATTTGCCAACGACGTTGTGAGAACAGGATGAAGCCATGCAAAATCACCCATCCTAAGCAAATGATCAGTAGCTTGTCATAGGCCAGTGGCAAATGTAGCGTCAAACTAAACGACAATAACAACGCAATAACAGCAATGCCACCTGCTCGCAGTAAGACTAATCGTTTAGCGAGTTCTTCAATCACAAGTGTTGACGCACCCATTGCGTAAACTGAGGCGCAGGCAAGGCACCAGCTAGCTCGGCGACTTTTTGCCCGCCTTTGAATAACATTAAGGTTGGAATAGAGCGAATGCCATATTGCGCAGCCAGTTGTTGCTGTTGTTCGGTATTCACCTTAATAAACTGCGCTTTACCAGCAAATGCTTGTGCTACTTGGCTAAATGTGGGAGCAAATTGACGGCAAGGACCACACCAAGGAGCCCAAAAATCGATGACAATAGGCAGCTCACTGCGCTGAATATGTTTGTTAAAGCTCAGCAAATCTGTTTCAATGACCGAACCATCAAAAAGTGCTTGTTTGCAATGACCACAAATGGCACCACTGTCAGCACGACATTTATCGTGTGGCACGCGATTGATTCCATGGCAGTGAGGACAAACAACTAATGACATAGTAAACTCCTAAACTAAAAGATTAAACTAAATTTTATTATGGGAAGTGTTGGTCAGTTTTTCGAGTGCTTTTGCTGATAAAGGATAACTTTCTCCAGCGGCTTCATTACCTTGTTGCACAAAACGGCTGACAGCATGGGCATGAGCATGTAATACTTCTACTAAATCGGCTTGATCCGTGGTCACAACACTGCTGACGCCATTGTCGAGTCGTTCATAGTTGACGCTAATCTGATCACGGTAAGCAAAGAGTAGCGCATAAACCGCATCCCAACTGCGAATGGCTCGACCTTTAGCAAAGCGTGCTTTCATATCGAAAACATGGCGTTGAAGGATGGTAACCAATGCACTGTCGTTACTGGTGGTAATGGCACGAAAGCCATTGCTGAGCAATTCGACCTGACGGCTGAGTTGGGTGTGTTGCGCTAGCAGCGATTGAATATCGGCTTGATGCGCTTGGTGTTCGGCATCTTTGCCGCCACGACCAAAATGATAATGTGTATTTTGATGAGGACAGGTTTCACTCATGAATCAGGCTTCCTTAATAAATTGCCATGCCCTAGTTACGGTTTTGGCGCTATGACACCCATACCACTCATGTTAGTGATAGGGCCTTTGGGCGCGGGTAAAACCACATTCCTGCGCCAATTGCTTGCCCATAAGCCAGCCGATGAGCCTTGGGGTGTGTTAGTGAATGATTTTGGCACTATGTCACTGGATGCGCAAGCCTTATCCTTACAAGGCGTGCTGGTTGAATCTTTATCGGGTGGCTGTGTCTGTTGTAGTTTGCAAGGCTTGATTGCTCAAGCACTGGAGCGTTTACAGCAGCGTGGTGTTAAGCGCATTGTTTTGGAGCCTTCGGGGGTGGCCGATGCGCGCGCTTTGTATTTGGCGTTACGCAAACACCCTTTCATTCAGTTATTACCCATTATCGCTGTGCTTCCCGCCAGCTCGTTACTTTCTGAGCGGAAAAGTCCTGTTTTGCGTGCCCAGTTAGCCTTGTCTCAACTGATTTGGGTTAGCCATAGTCAACATTTAACTATCGAACAACAGCAGGCGATTAGCGAACAACTTGCTCAGATTTATCCTGTCAAACTGGATTGGCAGTTTGTTGTGAGTGAAGCGGTGATGTCTACTTGGTTGGCGCATCTGTCATTAAATGAAATGCAAGCTCCATCCCTAAAAATAGACAGTCAACCACCCGTTTCGCCTGCAGTCGTTCAAACAGAACACCATCAGCACAATGGATTGCATCAGTCTGGCTGGCGCTTTCCGCTGCAACAACAATGGTCAAGACCTTGCTTGCAAAAGCAATTGGCACAATTGAATATGCAGGATGTTTTGAGGGTGAAGGGTTTGCTCCGCACTGGTCCAGCGCATTGGCTACAAGTCGATTGGACGCCCTATTCGGGTTGGCAATGGCAAGAGAGTGATTATGCTGGTGATAGTCGTTTTGAGGTTGTTGGGCGTGAAATACTGACTGATTGGTTGTCGATTTTGTCATATTGCATCTATCCTAAAATACAATGAATGCGAAAAATTTCAAAAACATTGATTCATAATGAACAAAGATTTGTCACCTTTTTAGGCTAAAATAAAGTAATTAATAATTAATGAGACCCTGAGAAATGATTGATCCGTCTATTTTCCGTGCCTATGATATTCGTGGTATTGTCGATACAGCCTTAACCGAAGAAGCTGTTTATGGCGTTGGTCGTGCTTTGGCGAGTGAAGTATTGGCAAGCGGTGGCAAAGCCATGGCGGTGGGACGTGATGGACGCTTATCGGGTCCGCGTTTGATGGCGGCACTGGTGAAAGGTGTTACCGAAGGTGGTGTTGATGTGGTCGATGTCGGCATGGTAACGACGCCGATGGTTTATTTTGCCGCTGCGACGCTGGAGGGGGTGACCTCTTGTGCCGCTATTACCGGTAGTCATAATCCGCCTAACTATAACGGTATTAAAATGGTGGTGGCTGGGCATACGCTATCGGGCGATGCCATTCAAGGCTTGCGCAAGCGTATTGAAGCGCAAGACTTCAGTCAAGGTCAGGGAAGCGTATCTCAGGTCGATGTTTTTGCTGCCTACACCCAACGTATCGCGAGCGATATTCAGCTGAAGCGTCCGCTGAAAGTGGTGGTCGATGCGGGTAATGGTGTGGCTGGTGCTTATGCCCCGGCTGTATTAGGTGCCATAGGTGCGGAAGTGATTGAGCTGTTTTGCGATGTCGATGGTACCTTCCCCAATCACCACCCAGATCCTTCTAAGCCGAAAAACCTCAAAGACATGATTGCTAAGGTTAAAGAAGTCGGTGCCGATGTCGGCTTGGCGTTTGATGGTGACGGTGATCGTGTTGGTGTGGTGGATGAAACAGGTAATCTCATTTTTGCTGACCGTCAAATGATGCTTTATGCCGCCGATGTACTCAGTCGAAATGAAGGCGCGCAGATTATTTTTGATGTGAAATGCTCAAGCACGCTGGCACGACATATTGAAGCCAAGGGTGGACAGCCGTTGATGTGGCGTACGGGTCATTCGTTTATTAAAGCGAAGCTGAAAGAAACCGGTGCGCCTTTGGCTGGTGAGATGTCGGGACATATTTTCTTCAAAGATCGTTGGTTCGGTTTTGATGACGGTATCTATGCCGCCTGTCGCATGTTAGAAATCTTAGCGCAAGATAGCCGTCCTGCCTCTCATGTGTTTAATGAATTGCCCGATAGTTTCTCTACTCCAGAAATGGATTGGGAGTTTGCCGAGGGCGAACATTTTGCTTTTATGGATAAGCTTAAAGCGGTGGCCGAATTCCCTGAAGGTCAGTTATTTGATCTAGACGGTATTCGTGTCGATTTTGCCGATGGCTGGGGGTTGATTCGTGCTTCTAATACCACACCTATTTTGGTGATTCGTTTTGATGCGGACAGTGAGGCGAGCTTGGAACGCATTAAATCCGTTTTCCGCCAGCAAATTGAAAAGGTTGCCGATGGCATGTCCATTCCGTTTTGACCATATTTGCTATTTGAAAAAATCAATGGTTGTTAATTTCATGCTACTAATGCGTTATTCGGTTTGGCTTGCATTTTTGATTCCTTTGTTCTCTTTTGCTGGACAGTCTCCAGCAGTCGCATTCTACTATGGCGATAATCCTCCCATGCATGAGTTAAGAGCATTTGACTGGGTAGTGGTTGACCCAGGTCATTTGCCCGACCCTAAACCCTACACGCATTCTGAATCTCAGCCATTTGCCTATATATCACTGGGTGAAGTAACCGAGGATAAAGCCTACTTTAAACAAATTCCCAAAGCATGGCTTAAAGGCGAAAACAAAGCTTGGCAAAGCCAAGTGATTGATCAAAGTGCTGCTGATTGGCCCAAGTTTGCCCTTGAAAAGATAGTTACTCCCTTATGGGAGTCTGGCTATCGAGCTTTTTTTCTTGATACCTTGGACTCATTTAATCTGATTGCCAAAACTAACGATGAGCGAAAAGCGCAAATTGACGGCTTACTTAAGGTAATAGCACTAATAAAGTCTACTTACCCCGATAGTAAACTTATTTTTAATCGAGGGTTTGAACTTTTGCCACAAGCCTTGTCTTCGATGGATGCATTGGCCTTTGAATCTTGGTTTTCTGGTTATGATGCTTCGAAAAAAAAATACAATGATGTGACACAATCAGATCGAGACTGGTTAGCATCACAAATTGAACCTGTAAGAAATAGTGGTATTCCAGTTATTGCCATTGATTATGTTCCAGAAGAAAACAGAGATAAAGCAAGAGAGGTCGCAAAAGCGTTAGATCGGGCTGGGTTTATACCATGGGTTAGTAACCCAGATTTATCAATCTTGGGTGTGGGTGCAAGAGAAGTCAGACCAAGGCGTATTCTAATGGTTACGCCACCCGTAGTTGATGAAGTGGATTTAGGGGTTATGACAGAAGTGACGTATCCAACTACTGTACTCAACGCAATGGGTTATGCTGTCGATTACGCACCAATCAATAAGCAGTTACCAGCTGGTTTTTTGGCAGACCGTTATGCAGGTCTGCTGCTGTGGGTGACTGATGATAAAGATATGCAAAACAATAACCAATTTACTGATTGGCTACTAGGGATTCAGCAACAAAAATTGCCTATGCTATTTGTTGGCGATTTGAACTTCTTAAAGCGTGCTAAAAAGTTGACCAAATCATTATCATTAAAGTTAGAAGATACAGTTGATGCCTCTCGACTTGAGATTGTTAAGCAGACACAAGAAGTGGGCTATGAAACTCCACCTGTACTAGATAGGCTTGGCTTTTATTCGCTTAGCATAGAAGAAGCGCATCAGGCTTGGTTGACAATCGCTGATCAATTAGGTAATCAACAGACAGCAATCGCCATTACTTCGTGGGGTGGATTAGTCGTTGCGCCTTACGCATATGAATCTGTTCAAGTCGAATCGGCAGTGGAGCGGTGGGTAGTTAATCCATATAAACTGTTTGAACAGGCTTTAAAGCTAACGCCGATGCCGATGCCAGATACTACAACTGAATCAGGTAAGCGTCTGCTAATGGTTCATCATGATGGAGATGGTTTTGCATCACGTTCTGAGCTTCCAGGTGCGCCATATGCCAGCAAGGTAATGCTCGATGAGATAGTGAAAAAATATGCCATCCCCATGAGTATCTCTGTCATTGAAGGAGAGGTTGGGGCGGCGGGCATTTACCCTGAGATGAGCCCACAGTTGGAGTCTATTGCACGAAAAATTTATAGTTATCCGCATGTAGAAATAGCCAGTCACACCTACTCTCATCCATTCGACTGGGCGGTATTTTCTGGTGCGCGAGCTGAGAGCAAGCTATACGCAAACTATAACATGACGATTCCCAATTATACTCCTAACTTAGCACGTGAAATTGAAGGTTCTATTGCCTATATTAATCGTCAGCTGACGACAACAGGTAAGTCGGTCGCTCTGCTACATTGGTCGGGCGACTGTAACCCAACCAAAGAAGCATTGGCCATGGTGGAAAAACAAGGCTTGCCAAGTATTAATGGCGGAAATACCGTCATAACTCTTATGGACAACAGCTTAACACAAGTATCGCCTGTAGGCATCAATAAAAATGGTTACTTTCAAGTTTATGCACCCATTCAAAACGAAAATGTTTTTACTAACGATTGGACGGGGCCTTTTAACGGGTATAAGCGTGTACTTGAAACATTTCAGCTAACCGAACAGCCCAAACGTATAAAGCCAGTTAATATTTATTTTCACACCTTTGCGTTGAGTAAATACGCTAGTATGCAGGCGTTAAAATCGGTATTTGATTGGGCTATAAAGCAACCATTACACCCTATTCATGCGTCTGAATTTGTCAGAAAAGCCAGCGAGTTTAACCGTGTTGTGGTGGCTAAAAGCCTAGATAATCAATGGGTGGTACGGGGATTAAGTAGCTTGCAAGAATTACGTATTCCAACACACATGGGTTATCCCGATTTGGTTTCCAGCGATACGGTTGTCGGATTTAACGACCACTTAGATCAGCGTTATTTGCATGTAGTAGGGGAAGATATACGTTTTTACTTAACCAAACAACCTGCAAACCTACCCTATCTTATACAAGCAAATGCTTCTGTTACGGATTTCAAGCGTCACGCTCAAGGTGTTGATATAGAGCTTGTTGGCTATGTAACACCAAAATTTGAATTGGCATTGCAAGACTGCAAATTGTCTAGTAAGTTAAATCGGATTCGACCGTCGATACAAAAACGAAATAAGGTAAATTATGGCGCAACTTTTGTCGCAAAGATACAAGCGATATGTCGGCCATGATGGTCGTATTCAACGAGAAACAGTACTTAACCCGCTGGTTCTAATAACGAGTTTATTTATAGTGCTAATGAGTTTAGTGTTAGTTTATCCTAAAGAAAGCTTAACTCAGCGTCTGTTCCAAGCAAACATTCAGGATGCACTTACTCTTGCTTATGTTGAAAACTTAATTCGTTTTGAACCAAATAATATGGCACTTAGATTACTTTACTTGAAAGAGAAGTTACCAGGATCAACTTGGAACCAATTGATAGAACTAGCTCAACCCATATTGCTTCATGGTGATTTAGGGCACAAAAAAGAAGTTATTATGCTATTACTAACTAAGTTAGAAACGCTATCAGAGCCCCAAGTTACAAAGCAAGCGGAGATGTTGCTTTTGTTGCGACTTGCTCTGTCATTTACATGGCAAATCAGTGATTATGAGAAGCTGATTCAGTTATCGCTAAGTGCCCATAATATTGACCTGACACAGCAGTTATTAGTGCGCTGGCTGCAGCAACAACCGGATAATCCAGTTGAGTTGCTAGAAAGCGTGGCCAAATATGCTTTAGCGCAGGGTCACTACCAACTCAGTGCCCAGCTTTTTTTTGACCTGCGTTACATGAGTGATGACGTTGAATATCAAGCTTATGCGCTCATTCAAGGTATTTCCATTTTGCTCGCTGGTAATATGCAAAAGCAAGCAATGATGGCTGCTAAAGAGCATAGCGGCGAGCTGATTCAGAATTTAACAGTATTGCGGTATCTAATTTATGCCGCTCAAGCTGCGGGAGATACTAAAGTAGCAAGTGAATATGCACGTCTATTAGTTGGGTTATCTCGAGAATAGTGATTCATTTCGAACTATGCATAATCTATTTAAACCCTCTAGAGTTGCTCCATCAATTGGATTGATAATTTTTTTGATGCTTTCTTCAGTTTGGGTGTTGGCACAGTCAGTAAAGCCTTATCATGAAAGCGATTACCAATTGGCTTTTAGTGTATTCGTTGCTTCCGGAGAGCTTCAGGATGCTTGGACGATTGCTGATGAAGCAGTTGCTCAACGTCCACAAGATTTGATTTGGCGAAGAAGATTGGCTCAGGTTTCAGAGTGGCTACAAAAGCCAGAAGTTGCTTATCGACAATGGCATTTTTTATTTAACAATAACCAAAGAGATCAGCAGGTTATGAGTGCTATTAGGCGGTTAGCGTTGCCAATGGGAGATCAAGCTATGGCGTTACAACTATGGTTAATGGATCATCGATTGACTTCACTGACAGACCTAGAGCTGATTGAATTGTCTGATTTATTCGAGGCAAATAATCAATCAAAGGAAGGTGCTGAAAGATTGTTAGCGCTTTATCAGCGAAATCATAATGGTAATTATCTAGCCGCTGCGGCTAGATTATATTATCGTCAAGGTCAATTGTCTGAAGCTTTGGAGTTATTTAGTCAGCTTTTAACCTTGCCTAGGTTAAAAAGCGCTTGGGTAATGAATGCAGCAATAATATATGTTCACTTGGGTAATCAAGCTCAAGCAGTTGAGATAATGAGTACCAATAGTGGTAAGCTTATGGATGCAAAAGCCGATTATTGGGCACTGTTGGGCGAAATGGCTTGGTATCAACAAAAAAACAAAATAGTTGCGATGGCCTATGAGAGGTTGGCTAAGTTTCAATCTTTAAGTGGATTAGAGCAAGCTCGTCTATTCAATGTGTTATTGACAGACTATCCTGAACAAGCAAGTGAATATGCTTTTTTGGTATTTCAACAAACGCAAGATAGTCAGTATTTGGCTAGAGCATTAGCTTTCGCTGCTGAAAATCAAGACTGGTTAACGTTTGGGCGGCAGTTAAAACAGATTTCGCCACAGCTAGTTACTCAACTGGAATCTAATCCTAATTTTCTGCTGTTGAGAGCGCAATATTATTTACAGAGCAATCAACAAGAATTGGCCGATTCCGATATGGCTAAAGTGCAGTTTTTGGCGCCAAATAATTTACAAGTAGCTGTTCAAGTAATTTGGTATTATTTGGACAGAGATAAAATAGATATGCTTTATCAAGCAGTAAAAAACTATCATAACTTAGCTCAAAACCAACCCGAATTATGGCCACCGCTCGCTGTCGCTTTCCATAGGTTACATTATATGCCGCTAGCTATCGATTACTACCAAAAGTTGCTTTCTCCTAGCGCTGATCCGTTAATGTTACTTAATTATGCAGACGCATTAACCTTAACTAATGCCAATTTCCAAGCAGAACGTATTCGTACTTATGTTTGGCAACGGTTGAATGTTAAAAAAACATCAGCGCAAAAGGGCAATGCTATGAGCAGAGCAGAAAAGTTCGCATTCAGTGGTTTGTCTCTCAGAAACGATAAAGGTGATAGGGCTAATTATCAAATCAGGAAAATGATTCAAACACTTAATACACAAGCTACAAAGGATGATGAGTATCAGCGTAAGTCACTAGTTGTTTCGTGGGCACTTGAAACAGGACAGCTCTCTGCATTGAAACTGTGGATTAGCGCTAACTATGAAAATAAAAAAATAAGCCCACCAGATTGGGCTCAAGCATCTATAGCTTTACAGCTTAATGATAGTCGCTTGTTAAGTCAAATGTATCAAAACCGTCAATTATTTGCTAAGCTGATGCCTGATGTTCAACATGATATTGCTCAAGCTCTCAATATATCGGATCATGCCAGTGCTATCGCTTTCAAAACATTGGAAAGAAATCCTCGTAATGAAGGCGTTCACGAAAGGCTTGTAAATCGTGTAGTTGAAACTGCTAGTCAGGTGGGCGTACAAGCGGGTATTAATGCTCGAGATCGTCAACAATTCGGTTCGACTCAGTTTTTTGCGAAACTCCGATTGGTGCCAAACTGGTATGTTGATATAGAGCAAGCACAATCAGCCGTCAGTAATGACAAAGACAGTTTATACACTGTTAATGTAAAAGACATGCGTTTGTTGGGTATAGGTTTACATCATAGTGACAGCAAACGTCAGTGGGGGGTAATGCTGCATCAACACCAACGTTTGGTAGATTGGTCGTCATTGCGATTAACGTTTAACCAGAATATTGGCAGAGATTGGCAAGCCAATAGTCTGCTGAGTTATCAAACGGCAACTGCAGAAAGCACGGCTATGAGTTTGGCGGCTAGAGAGTCACTGATTCAGTTAGGTTTTGCTTATCAATTAATGCCAAGCGATAGCGTTAGATTATCAGTTGGTTTTGCTGATTATCAAACACAACTTAGCGAGCGCCTAGGTAGTGGCGTGCGTGTTGATTGGGAATTGGCACATCAGATATTTTATAGTTCACCAGATTGGAATTTGCGCATTGCAGGAGCGCACAGACGTTATCAGGTTGATTCAATAACCCAAATTAAAGAGCAAACAATGTCGATATTTAGCGACCCAAATACCGCTAACAGAGCAAGTAGTTTTATGCCTATCGATACGGACTTATATTCAGCATGTTTTGGTTGGGGGCAAAAGTTTGCACAGAGACAGAATATTGATGGATCGACCATTCCAGCGTTAATCTATACTAAATCGTTGCGCACGATTGCTGAGATTTGCGTTACACATAATACATCGGCACAAATATTTGGCTTTAGCGGTATGTTGGGAGCTAGAGGAAGTATTGATGGAGAAGATCAATGGTTGGCACTATATCAAGAGTCTAATGGTGGCATACAATTGTCTGATCAAACTTTGCGCTCTTTTAGTGTGCAATATCAACGTTTATTTTAAAGGGCATAAAAGGAAAAAACCCTATGTTTAGATTAAGTTTTCTTGTGCTTGCATTAGTGATGCTGACAGCATGTAGCTCTCTTCAATCTACTAAAACTGACACAAAAATATCCAAGCAGTATTCTTGGGTGCTCTTGCCTATAGTTAATCATACTGATACATCACAGGCAAGTTTAAAAGCCGAAGCGATTTTACAAGCATTGTTGGCGAGTAAAGGCGTAACGCAGTTAAAAATCTATCCAGCAGAAATGAATAACGATAGCCTGTTTCAACCAAATGATCGGAAATCAGTTGACCACGCTATGACCTGGGCAAAGTCTGAAGGGGCGCGCTATGCCATTACGGGCAGTATTGAAGAGTGGCAGTACAAAGTTGGTATTGATGGCGAGCCAGTAGTCGGTCTGACGCTTCGTGTTATTGATTTAAGTAATCAAGCCGTTGTGTGGTCTTCAGTAGGTGCAAAAAGCGGTTGGAGTCGTTCGGCACTTAGTGGTGTCGCTCAGGAGCTTATAAAAGAGCTTCTAGCAAGCTTGCCTATTGAGTAAGAAATAAATCAGTATACATATTATCCAAAAGTGTTATTGGCATGGAAACATTGTGCTTACACAAATACAGCATTCGTTAATCGCCCAAGATCGACGATTGTTGGGAGCATTTCTGGAGTCTAGCTTCATCAGTGGTATTGTTATTGCCATTGGTTGGTTAGTAAGCCCAGAAGATCCATTGTTGATGACAACAGATTTTCCATGGATATGGTTTGCGCCTGTTATGGTAGCCCTCAGATATGGCATGATTTGGGGGTTGATGAGTGTTGCTATGCTTGGCATTAGCGCATTATTAGCTGTGCATTTGTTTCATCTTAGCTCGGACTTCCCACTAGCATTTTTTCTTGGTGGTTTGATTTTGACGATGATGGCTGGGGAGTTTGCAGACGTTTGGCATGAGTCTCACTATCGTAAGGATGAAGCCAATCTCTATTATGAAGAGCGTTTAACACGTTTAACCAGACAATATCTCTTACTCAAAATATCACACGATCTTCTCGAAGAGCAGATGCTCTCACGACCTGGATCTCTTCGCACTGCTATTCAAGATTTGCGCACGAAAATGCTTTCATTTAAAGGAGAGCATGTAGATCTTTTTGGCGCAGATGTGCTTATGGGAATTCTTGATCAATATGCTAGCATTGAGCATGCACAAATTTATTTGGTTGAAGTACATGAGGAAAAACAGAAATATAATTTGGGTCAATCAGTAGCGAAATTGGGTAATCCAAGTGTTTTAATTAACGATGATCAACTACTACAACAAGCACTTGAGGAAAAATCTCTCGTTCATATAGGAAAGCATGCAACGGGAGATTATCAGGGACAATTGCTCATTGCACCAATGATTACAAGTCGTAATCAAGTGTTGGGTGTATTGGCTGTAGATGCTATGCCTTTTTACGCTTTTAATGAAGAAAATATACATCTTATTCAAGTGATTGTGTCTTATTATGCAGATATGTTGGTTGGCAATGAAAGTGCACAACAAATTTTATCTTGCTTTAATAATTCAGCTGATATTCATTTTATTGAGGAGTTGAATCGCTTAATTCGTGTTGCAGAAAAAACAAAAGTACCAAGCTATCTTGTTGTACTTACATTTTCTGGTGAAAAGGCGAATATCTTACCAGGGCAAATTCAAGAGCTTAAAAGAGCTATGGATTTTATGTGGATGACATCAATTGATAATCAGCCAAGTTTATGTATTCTTATGCCATTTGCCTCATCGTCAGGGGTTAAGGGAATGATAATGCGACTGAAAAATTGGTTGATCGACCGTCATCAGGGTGACTTTGACACTTATAGAATTGATGTACATGCTATCGTTATTGTTGGTTATGATTCATTGGTTTCTATAGAAAAGTTTTTTATTGGTAAAAATAAGCAAGATCAGGTTGTTAGTGTTTGAGTTGCCTCTAATGTTGATTAAAAACTTATTTGAGCAAATACCGTTTCCAGAATTGGTTTTTCTTCATTTTGTTTTTTCGTTTTTATTAGCTATATTGTTTTATTTTATTATTAAAAAATATTATAATAAACAATGCAATAGGCTCAGTGTTTTCATGTTTTTTTGGGCGGTTGGTTTTTTTCTTTCGGAATTGGTTTTATTTTTTTATTATATCGTAGTTGTGTTGTCATTCTACTTTCCTTATCGGAAAAAAGTAAAAATTAAATTCGAAAAATTAAGCAACCCTGAGTTCGATATTCATACAAAGAGTAAACTAAGTTTTGGCGGATTGGCTGGCGCAAAAGAGCGATTGCAAAATAATCATTTATCTGCACAAGTTAGAGTTGATTCATTAATGATGTTACAGCATTTTTCAAAATCTCATGTTACGGAGGTTGTTAATAAGTTATTGTCAGATGAGCATGATGACTTAAGGTTGTTGGCTTTTGGTATGCTTAATAAGCGAGAAAAAATTATAAATCAACAGATTTATGAGCAATTAGAAATTTTAGAAAATATAGAAAACAGTTCAGATGTTTCAGCTAAAAGAACAGATTCAAGAAAATTTTTGCTAATGCGGTTAGCTGAGCTTTATTGGTCTTATATCTATGAAAATTTAGTACAAGGCGATTTGCGAGTATTCAGTCTTAAAATGGCAGAACATTACCTACAAGAGGTTTTGGTGATTGAACAATATAGAAATTCATCAAGTGTTTTTTTGTTTGCAAAAATAAAAAATGCTCAAGGTAAATATGAACAGGCACTAACATATTTTAATTTGTCTATTGAGCTAGGCCATGCTCCAATTAGAGTTATTCCATATATGGCTGAAATTTACTTTCGGCAGCGTCAATACGAAAAAGTTAAATTTAATATGCATCAATTAGTTCAAGCTAAAGTTGAAATGCCAAGCATTAAAGGATTAATGGGTATTTGGGTAACTGAGCCGCATAAATCAGGAGATAATTCAACTATATGAATTCATTTGATGATCTCAATGCAGATCACATGCCAGATAATGGTGCCAGTTTTCGGAGAAATGATCGATTTATAGATGTTATGTTGTTGTTGGAGGGAACCTATCCATTTGTTTCTGGTGGAGTGTCATCTTGGATGCACCAAATCATAAAAGGCTTTCCACATTTGTGTTTTGGGGGTGTGTTTTTAGGTAGTCAGCCTGAAGACTATAAAGGACTTCGTTATCAGTTGCCAGAAAATTTTGTCTATCTTAAAGTGGTTTACCTTTTTAGTTCAACAGATAAAACTGAAGCAGTTGAGCAGCCTATGAAGCATACAGTGCAAATGCAAATTAGCAACATGCACCAGTGTTTTAGACAACGAATGGAATGTAATAACTTAACAGATCAAGTAACTTCTTTGTTGGATTTGGCGCTGTTAGATGGTTCGCTTAACAAAAATGTTTTCTTACATAGTCAGGGGGCTTGGAATTTTTTGAGTCAAAACTATCGTCAGTTTTGCACTGATCCTTCATTTGTCGATTATTTTTGGACAGTAAGAGGTATGCATACGCCGATATGGATACTAAATGAACTTACTCTGTCAACTGAGCCTGCCCGCATGTATCACACTATTTCAACTGGTTATGCAGGTTTTTTGGGCGCACTCATGAGTCATAGACATAAACGACCGTTATTAATTTCTGAACATGGTATCTACACCAAAGAACGCAAAATAGATCTTTACCAAGTAGATTGGATAAAAGACAATCGTGATTTCTTTCAAAATGACTATAGTGAGGTTGCTTACTTTAAGCAAATGTGGATTCGTTTTTTTGAAGTGCTTGCTAGAATCGCTTATGAACAAGCCTATGCAATTATTTCTCTTTACGAAACCAATCGACAACGTCAGATTTCTGATGGTGCCGATCCCGACAAAACTCAAACGATACCCAATGGTATTGACCTGCCAAAGTTCGCTGCTCAGCGATGCAAAAGACCCAATGAGCTTCCAAAAGTTGCATGTTTGATTGGTCGTGTAGTACCGATAAAGGACATTAAGACATTTATTCGCTCCATGCGTACTGTTGTAAATCGTTTGCCAAATGCTCAGGGATGGATTGCTGGCCCAGAGGATGAAGATAAAAGTTATGCGCAAGAGTGTCGGCAACTCGTTCAGTCATTAGGACTGACAGAAAATGTTACGTTTCTTGGTTTCCAAAAGGTTGAGGAGCTTCTTCCTAAAGTGGGAGTGACAGTACTCAGCTCCATATCGGAGGCATTGCCATTGGTATTGTTGGAGGGGTTTGCTGCAGGTGTACCTTCAGTTGCTACCGATGTTGGTTCTTGTAAGCAACTCATATATGGTTACACTGAGGAAGACAATGCACTAGGTGCAGCGGGAAGAGTAGTTAGAATTGCTGATCCTCAAGCAATGTCAGAATCTATTTTAGAGTTACTAACGGATGATGAAGCATGGAAGTCAGCAAGCGCTGCAGGTATTGCTCGGGTAGAAAAGTACTATACTCAATCACTTATGCTTGAGCAGTATCATCAACGTTATGAAGAAGGTTTGAAATGGCAGGAATAGGATTTGAATTAAGGAAGTTACTTAAGAAAAGAAGTTATGCGGGTTTGCTACAAACCTATGTCTATGCAGGTATTATCAGTTCGGGACCGTGGGTTCTTTCAATTATAGGTATTCTAGTGGTAGGTTTATTGAGCATTAGCGTAGTTGTACCTAATGTTTTAATTAGCCAATTTCAAGTAACAGTTACCTATATTATTGCTATTTCTTTAATATTCACAGGACTTGCTCAGTTGGTCTATACGCGTTATATCGCTGACAGACTGTTTGAAAATAAAGAAGACCTCGTAGTGCCAACACTGAATGGATTGTTGTTAGTGATACTATTGATTGGTGGTACTATAGTCGGATCTGTTGCTTATTGGTTTTTTCCTGAACAGAGTATTTTATATAGGTTTTTAATTGTAATTGGATTTTCTACACTTTCTAGTATTTGGTTGGTAGCCATTTTATTGTCTGGATTAAAGCAGTACATGCAGATTTTTTGGTCATTTTTATTGGGCTATATTGTAGTTGTTGGATCTGCCTTTGTGTTAAGAAGATATGGTATGGAGGGACTTCTTGCTGGCTTTGTTTTTGGTCACATAATTCTTTTAATGTCTATGTTGTTCCAGGTATATCGCAGTTTCCCAGAATCATCATGTGTCAGCTTTTCTTTTTTTAATCGTAATGAAGTTTATTTAAGTTTAGTTGTTTCAGGTTTTTTGTTTAATTTGGGGTTGTGGGTTGATAAGTTCATGTTTTGGTTTAATCCTGATACAGGACAACAAGTCATTGGTCCTCTACATGCCTCAGTGATATATGACTTTCCCTTATTCCTTGCTTATCTGGCAATCATTCCAGGCATGGCAGTTTTTTTAGTCAGAATAGAAACAGACTTTGCTGAATATTATGATCGCTTTTTTCGAGCTGTTCGAGAAGGATCAACTTTGGAGTATATTGAAGTTATGCGTAATGAAATGGTTATATCGGTGCGTAAAGGTATATTCGATATTGCTAAGATACAGACGATATTTGTTTTGATCTCTTTTTTGTTGGCGCCTAGTTTTTTAAGCTGGTTAGGTGTTTCTTTGCTATATTTGCCATTGTTATACATTGATATTATATCGGCAAGTTTGCAAGTTGCCTTGCTTGCGTTGATTAACATTTTATTCTATTTAGATGAACGTATTCTGGTAATGAAATTAATGATTCTTTTTGTTTTAACCAATCTTCTTTTTACGTGGATTAGCTTCAATCTTGGCGTTGTTTTCTTTGGTTATGGCATAGCGGTATCGTTAACCGTGACTTTATTTATTGGATTATGGATACTTAATCGCCTGCTTGATAGGCTTGAATTCGATACTTTTATGATGCATAATTAGTATAGGTTGATTTTTATTATTTTTTATTTATTGCTATTATGAAAGAAATAAATATAAGTTTTCTTTTGCTGTTAGGGCTTATCTTTTCTACAATAGTATGTGCTGAAGCTGATAGTGATTATTTTTTAGGTCAGCAGGCTTACGATAAGCAAGACTATTCTTCTGCAGCAAAATATTGGCAGCTCTTGGCAGAGCAAGGTCATGTTTTGGCACAATTTAAGTTGGCGACACTTTATGATGAAGGTCATGGGGTGCAAAGGGATATAACAAAAGCCAAATATTGGTATGCAAAAGCCGCGCAACAAGGATATATGCCAGCTCAGTTTAATCTTGGCTTGTTGGATGTTGTCAACGCTTCATCCGAAGCTAAACCAAAATACAAGGAACAGTTTTTTATGGAAACGTACCCGGATTGTGCAAGTGCGCATGAACTGGTTTATCAGTGGGCAGAGGCTTGGTCGAGTCGCGATATTAAGCGTTATTTTAGTTTTTACGCGCCGAATTTTGCTGCAAAAGGTATGACAAGAGATGAGTGGATTCAGAATCGATCAAAGCGTATTAAACAGGTTGTTGGAGAATTAAATGTTACTGTTCGAGATCTAAGAATGATACAAAATGGTTCAATGATTAGCGCTACGTTTGAACAAACTTATCAATCATCAAACTATCAAGACCAAGTGGAGAAAACCCTAGTGTTTGATAA
Source organism: Gammaproteobacteria bacterium (assembly GCA_014763665.1). Taxonomy (GTDB): domain Bacteria; phylum Pseudomonadota; class Gammaproteobacteria; order Thiomicrospirales; family Thiomicrospiraceae. Next base: position 33,252 of record JACXUY010000006.1, on the reverse strand, counting down.
TGTTGGTGGAAAATGTCGCATTGTGGAAGAAAAAGTGAGTAAAGGTCGGTTATACTAGTGCGCACCACCATTTTAGGGGATTCATACTATGCAGAGGAAGCAGATGGATACACAACGCGCCACCGAAATTGCTCAGGTTGTAACTCAGGCTTTGCCTTATATTCGTCGATTTGTCGGTAAAACCATTGTTGTTAAATATGGTGGTAATGCCATGGTCGATGATGATTTGGAGCAAAGTTTTGCGCGCGACATTGTGCTGATGAAGCAAATCGGTATGAACCCAGTGGTGGTACATGGTGGTGGTCCACAAATTGGTAAGCTATTAGCGCAAATTGGTAAAGAATCACAATTTATTGATGGCATGCGAGTTACCGACCGTGAAACCATGGATGTGGTGGAGATGGTGTTGGGCGGTCAAGTCAACAAAGCGATTGTTGGCATGATTCAAAAAGCGGGTGGACGATGCGTGGGGCTTACGGGTAAAGATGCTGGACTGATTAAAGCAAAAAAAATGACCTTAACCAAGCAGAATCCTGCTGTTGATGTGCCCGAAATCATTGATTTGGGACATGTGGGTGAAGTAGAAGCGGTGGATACGCACATTCTCGATTTACTGATTGAAAGTGATATTATCCCTGTTATTGCACCCGTTGGTTACGATGATGAAGGTCATAGCTACAACATCAATGCCGACTTTGTCGCGGGTGCGGTTGCTGGTGCCTTAAAAGCAGAAAAGCTGATGTTATTAACCAATATCGCCGGCTTGCAAGACAAGCAAGGGAACTTGCTGACTGGCTTGACGCATGCTATGGTTGAGGGTCTGATTGCTGACGGAACCATTTATGGGGGTATGCTGCCGAAGATTCGTTGTGCGTTAGACAGTGTAACGGCAGGAGTTAAATCGGCGCACATTGTTGATGGACGTGTACAGCACGCGGTGTTGTTGGAAGTCTTCACCGATGAAGGTGTAGGTACGCTAATTACCGCTTAAGGAAAATGAGCATGAAAATGGGCTTAACGGTTTTGTTAACAAGCTTGTTGATGAGTGGCTTGGCAACCTCTGTTCAAGCCAAGCAACCAACGATTGTCGCAGCCACTCCTGTTGTGGTGCTGATGCCTTTTCTAATAGATAATCCTGATTTTTTTGCCTTAACCCCAGAGCAAAGACAAGCGGTAACGAAAATCGCGCAAGTGAGTAGTGCAAAGCGCGAAGCTGTTGACCAGTCGGTCTTAGATTTACGTGCGGAGTTGCGCGAGGAAATTTTCAAGTTCAAGGCGGATACTCAACTCATTAAGCAGTTAAGTGATGAGTTGGCAAAACAAGAGGCGGCACGTGTGCAGTTGTCGATTGAGTGCGCTAAAGGATTGCGTTCGACACTGACAGCAGAACAATGGAAGACGCTAACTGAGTTAGCGTTGCAGTAGGTTGGCGAACTGGGTGCGACACTATGTCGCATGGTATTAGTGCGAGTTTGTGATTATGATAGGCGCTAGTAGATAACATTCCTCTGTTATTGAACACTCCTCAATTTGAACCACTCACTCAATGAGTGGTTTTTTTACATCCTAAGGGTTGGGGATTCATGGAGTTTTGGTTAGAGCAGTTAGTGTTGCTCTTGCTATCTTTAGTGGCTAATGCTTTTTCGGCGCTGGCGGGCGGTGGTGCAGGTCTGTTACAGTTTCCAGCGTTATTGTGGCTGGGTTTGCCCTTTGCTGTCGCCTTGGCCACGCATAAGGTCGCCAGTGTCGCCTTGGGTATTGGTGCAACCTTGCGCTATATGCAGTCTGGCTTGTTATCGTGGCGTCTAAGTTTGCTGATTCTAGCGGCTGGCTTGCCAGGTGTTTGGTTGGGTGCCATCAGTGTGTTGGCATTGCCAGAGCAGGCTTTGCTCATTGCTTTGGGGCTGCTGACCATGGCGATGGGGCTTTATTCTATGAAACAAGCCAGTTTGGGGCTAGAACAACGTCAGATGCTGCCTAGTCGACTGCAAATGGGCTTAGGTGCGTTGGTATTGGCTTTGATTGGTGTGTTAAATGGATCGCTCACCTCGGGCACGGGATTGTTTGTTACCTTATGGCTGGTTCGATGGTATGGTTTGGATTATAAACAAGCCGTTGCATACACGCTGGTGTTGGTGGGCTTTTTTTGGAACGGATTGGGTGGACTGACTTTGGCGCTAGTCGGTGAAGTTCGTTGGGATTGGCTGCCAACCTTGCTCATTGCCTCGGTAGTGGGTGGTTATTTAGGTGCTCATTGGGCACTGCTCAAAGGTAATCTTTGGGTTAAGCGTGCTTTTGAGTGGGTAACTTTACTAACGGGGGCTAGTCTGTTAATAAGGGCAGCGTTTTAACTTGCCATAGGTTAATTAATTTAGCACAACCTTGAGTCAGGGTCGTCCAATCGGCTGGCAATACCAACTGAGCCAGTGCACAAGTGGGAAAGAGTTTGACCTCTTGTTGCAAGCGAGCATCTTCGGTCAAGTAAGTCAACAAGTTTTCTAAACCAGGGTTGTGGCCGACCAATAGCGTGCGTTTAGCAACAGGTATTTGTGCCAATACCGTTAATAGGGTTTCAGTGCTGGATTCGTATAGGTCAAGCGATTCAATACAGTCAATATGATTATCGCTGTCGAAATGACTACGCGCACGTCGAATGGTTTGTAGGGTGCGTTTAGCGGGAGAGGTGACAATTAAATCGGGATGAAGTTGTTGTTGCGCAATCCAGTGTCCAATTTTATGAGCGTCATCACGTCCACGCTCACTCAGTGGGCGTTCGAAGTCAGCCAGTGTCGGATCACTATGATCCGACTTGGCGTGGCGCAGAATCAGTAGTTCACGTAAGCCAGTGTTGGCACTCATTCCTTTAGACTCCGTAAGCCGAACGATAGGCGCGCATGGCGTCCACGTAATGACTGAGTGTGGGGTGGCTTGCTAAGTGGCTAATGAGATGTGCCATGGTAACAATTGGGATAACGGGAATGCCAAAGCGATCTTCTACTTCTTGTACGCTTGATTTTTCTCCCGTACCTTTTTCCATGCGGTCTAAGGCAATGACCACACCAGCTGGCGTTGCTCCCGCCGCCTGAATGATTGCAATGGATTCACGAATTGCCGTGCCAGCTGTGATCACATCATCAACAATTAAAATCTTGCCTGCTAAGGGCGTACCAACAATGCAACCACCTTCACCGTGTGCTTTGGCTTCTTTGCGGTTAAAGCTGTAAGCTCTGTCTTGCTGATGGTGTTCCGATAAGGCAATGCTAGCCGCCGCTACGAGTGGAATTCCTTTGTAGGCTGGGCCAAATAGTACATCATAGTCGACACCACATTGAGCAATGGTGTGAGCGTAAAACTGTCCCAGTTTAGCGAGACTGCTACCTGAGTTAAATAAGCCAGCGTTAAAGAAATAAGGGCTGGTACGACCAGACTTTAGTGTGAATTCACCGAAGCGTAATACATTGGTGTTGAGAATAAAGTCTATAAAATCATGTTGGTAAGGATGCATAATAAACCAAGTTATAAACAGATAATGCTATTTATACGGCATATTGCGCTAAAATGGAAGTCCAACGTCGGTTAAGGAGAGGCGAATGAAGGACGGCGATCAGCCTTGTGTTTTGGTGACGGGAGCCAGTCGTCGCTTAGGAGCGAGTTTGGTGGCTCATTGGTTGCAGTCGGGATATAAAGTGTTGGCTAGCTATCGCCATGAGTCTGACCAAGTTCAGATGCTACGCCAACAGGGGGCGGTTATGTTGTGTGCCGATGTCGCCACTGAAGCTGGTGTACAGGAGCTCATTGAAGCTGTGCAAGCGCTTACCCCTTCTTTGAGGGGTATCGTCCATAATGCTTCCATTTGGCATTCTGATGCAGAGTTAACACAGTCACCAATGCTACTCAATACAACTTATGCCTTGCATCTCTTTTCGCCTTACCGACTGAATCAGGCGCTGCTGCCACTATTACAAGCCCATTCTGGATTGAGTGATATTGTTTTTATCAGCGATGCCAGTAGCGATCAAGGCAATGCAGATAAAGCGTTATACACGGCATCTAAAAGTGCCATGGAGAGTTTAATGCGTTCTCAAGCGGTTGCTTATGCACCCAAGGTTAAGGTGAATGCCGTGGCACCAGGGCTGTTGGCCTTTCATGAAACGGACGATGAAGCCTATCGGCAGAAACGATTGGCTCAAACGCTATTAGGTATTGAGCCAGGATTTAAGCCGGTTATTGATGCCATTGATTATGTGTTTGCCAGCACCTACACCACAGGCACGCGCCTAGTAGTTGATGGTGGCTCCAGTTTGTTGCGAAGTTGATCTTTGCTATGGTTTAAACGGTGTGACCAGTGGAAAGGGTGCTTGGATTTGCTGACCGTCAGCTAAGTCAATCAGTAGTGTTAATTGCCATTGCATTTCATCAATGGTGCAGAAGGATAGAATAGATTTTCCTCGCCATTCATTGGGCGCAGTTTGTGTCAGGTTGACGCGATTGTAACCCATATACATGTTACTACCGTTAATGTCTAATTGTACCTTATCAGCCATAACCCCCTGAATTTCTGCTGTTATGTTAAGGCCTTTGGCAATGGGGATGGGTTGTGGACTAATACTTAAGCGTACTCTGATAGCATCCTGCTCGATAATGCAATCGCCTGTATGTAACTGGCATTGATTAGGCATGGACAGAATGCGGGTCTTGATATGTGGCGAAGGCTGTATCCACCACCATGTTAATGCACTAGCGAGGATGGCACCTAGGGGTAACATAAATACGAGCCATTTTTTCATTACTGTTTACCTGGGTTAAGGGGTTGACACTGAGGACAATAATAGCTTGAGCGACCACCGATGCGAAGATTGTCGATCGGAGTACCGCATTGATGGCAAGGCTGTTGTGCGCGACCATAAACGTTGAGTGTTTGCGCAAAATAGCCGGGTTGACCATCGGGGTTAAGAAAATCCCTTAACGTGCTGCCGCCTTGAGCGATGGCTCGGTTTAGGGTGGCTTGAATGTGACCGTGTAATAAGCAGAGCTGAGTTGGTGTGAGCTGATGGCACGGTGTGAGTGGATGAATACCCGCCAAAAAGAGCGATTCACAGGCATAAATATTGCCAATACCAACCACGAGTTCATTATTCATCAGGCTGGTTTTGATCGGAGCCCTACGTTTGGCAAGCTTGCTTTGTAAGTATTGGGTGCTAAAAGCATCACTTAAGGGTTCAGGCCCGAGTTTTATAATTAAGCCATGCTGCTCGACTGAATCACACGCAATCAGAAAACCAAAACGACGCGGATCATGATAACGCAGCAATACTGAGCCAAATGCGAGCTGCCAATGGTCGTGTTTACGCCACTCTGCCTCTTGTGAAACAATGCGCAAACTGCCCGACATGCCTAGGTGAATAATAAGGGTTGATGTGTTGAATTTGAGTAACAAATATTTGGCACGTCGCTCAACCGACACTAAGACTTGTCCGATGAGGCAGTTGACCTGCTCGACAGGAATAGGATAACGCAATCTAGCTTGACGTATGATGGCGTGCGTTAACTGTTGCTGGTCAATATACGGTGCAATGCCACGTCGTGTGGTTTCAACTTCGGGTAATTCGGGCATGGTTGGGTTTCACGGTCAAAAAGTTGGCTAATAGGCGTTATGTTAGCACATTGAAAAAAGGCTTATATGCAAAAAGCCCGAACAAGTCGGGCTTTTTGCAGAAGAAGCAGACAATTATTTAATTTTCGCTTCTTTAAACAAAACGTGTTTACGCGCTTTAGGATCGAACTTCATCATTTCGAGCTTTTCAGGCGTTGTGCGTTTGTTTTTGGTTGTGGTGTAGAAGAAACCCGTTTCAGCGGTAGAAACCAATTTAATCTTTTCACGAATTGACTTAGCCATACCATTACTCCTTAGATGTTTTCGCCGTTAGCGCGTAAAGCGCCAACTACAGCTTCGATACCCAATTTGTCGATAGTACGCAAGCCATTTGCTGAAATACGTAAACGAACAAAACGTTGTTCTGACTCTAACCAAAAACGTTTGTTATGCAGGTTAGGCAAAAAACGACGCTTAGTTTTGATGTTAGAGTGAGACACTTTGTTCCCAGTTACTGTGCCTTTGCCAGTAATTTGACATACACGTGCCATGATGAATTCCTTATCGTCTAAAATGACAAAGCAAAAATTATAGCCAGTTATTTACTGCCTTGTCAATTCTATTTTGTTAATGAAATAAATAATTGCGGCAATCTTTCGGGTAAACGATTGATATTATCAATAACGGTGTAGTGCTTACCAAAAATATCGGCAACATAGGTGTCGGCATTGGGGTCTAGGTTGATGCAATAGGTGGAAATGCCTTTCTGGCTCAGTTCTTTTACCGCTTCGCGACTATCGGCAATTAATGCTTGTGGATCTTTGCTATCGATGTCGGCGGGTTCGCCGTCGGTGAGCACCAATAGTAGTTTTTTATCGGCGTTGCGGTGTTCCAAGTAGTGTCCTGCATGACGCAAAGCAGCACCCATACGGGTCGATTGCCCAGGTTGCATGGCGGCTAAGCGTGCTTTAACGCCATCATCAAAGGCTTCGTTAAAGCCTTTAATGTGACGATAACGCACCTCGTGACGGGTATTAGAGTCAAAGCCCGCAATGGCCAATGGATCGCCCATTTGATCGACCGCCCACGCCAACAAACTGACCGCTTCTTGGCTCAGTTCTAAAATGGTTTGCGTGCTGCCCGTCGCCTTGTTGCCCACCGATGCAGACAAGTCGATGAGTAAAGACACGGCAAAATCACGACCATCGGTTTTGTGGCTCATATTGATGCGCGGATCGGGGCTAGAGCCGCTTTTGTAGTCAATGAGCGAGCGAATGGCTACGTCTAAGTCAAGTTCACTACCATCTTCTTGGTAACGAATGCGCACCTTGTTTTGAGGTTTAATCATGTCGATAAGTTGCTTAAGCTGACGCGCAATGCCTGCATGCTTTTCGAGTAACTTGTCGATGGTGCTGGCTTGCCCTGAAGGGTGTACTGCTTCGAACAGACTGACCCAGTTGGGTTTGTAGCTTTCACTGTGATAATCCCATTCGGGGTAGTGATGCGGCGGCAATCCTGTCTGTTCAGGTTTTTGGTCATCGTGTTGCTTTTTCGATAGGTCGAAAATCTCTTCTTCGTCGCCTTCTTCGATGAAGAGCCATAAATGGCGGTTGTCATCACGGTAATCGATTTCGGTATCGGTAAAGAAAATATTGGGTAGCGCGTCGGACTGACGACGGGTGCGTGCAACAAAGCTAATGGCTAAATCGGCAGCATCGCGTGTTGTCGTTGTTTCTTGTGCCATCATGTCGTTGAACTTGCCCAAGAACTCCAAAATTGCTGGGTTGGTGTAGCCATGATTGGGATTCAAAATGGCATAAGACAGCATGGCTGCGCGGTGGCGCAGGCAAGACTCATTGCTTTCATTGCAAGCGTGTTCGAGTGGGATAGGATGCAAGCTTAACCATAAGCGACGTAAGCCAGGGTATTGGCGCATGGCCAAGGCTTCGACGCGGCTGTCTTCGAAAAGTTCGATGGCAAAACGCTGCATGGGGCTGTAGTTGTCGGCAACAATGCGTGTCGAATAGCGTTTGTGGGCTGCCATGTGCGCAATGAGCGCGCGGTAGCGATTGATGCCAGATACACCGTTCAAATCATCGTAAATATCTGGTGCGCGTAGCCCAAATTCATCGAAATAAGGGCGTTGTGCTTCGCCCTCTTCCAATGCGGTTGGGTAAGGGACGATCATCGCATCGGTATCCCACATGGCCTTGAGAATGGCATCGAGTTGGCGTTCATGATCGATTAGAAGCGTACCATGCCGCTCGCGTTGTAAAATGGTCAGACTGTCTGGCGTATTAAGTGAAAAATAGGCAGCCTGACGATCTGGATCGGCAGCATGTGCTTTCACGCCATAGTGAATCCAGTTTTTCATGCCAGCGAGCGACAAAGTTTGCAGCACGCGCGGTGCGCTTTCTAAGAACTCGACCAAGCAAGGGCTATTGATAATGGCATGAAACCCATGAATCGAGGGCGTTGTGGCTTGCATGGTGTCGATGACGATTTGCAAGTAAGTGCGCATCGATTCTGGGCATTCTAAGCGACGCGCAACAGGGGCAAGGCTTTGTAGAAATGGCACAATCGCTTTGCTGTTGGGCGATTTGTTGAGCTTAAAGGTGAAGTTGGTTAAGTCTGCTAAAATGTCTTCGCCAACCGCATTCGCGACTTCAGGTGCTTCTTCCAAATAGACCAACACTGGTTCGACACCGCGCCCCATCATACAGATGAGGCTGGCTGCGTGCAGGTACTCATCGATCCCTTTGTCAGATAATACTTGCAACGCGCGGGTCATGCAGGCATCAAAAACCTCTTTTGCCTGCGGGAAGCTACACTTAAAGCGTGCGCGGTAGTCGGCTAGTTTCGGCATATGGAGCTCCTAAAGCGCATTAGCCGAAAATCGCATCAATCGCGTGAAGTAGGGTATCACGAATATCGGCATCATCAGTGATCGGCTCAACCAATGCCATGCGGCAGGCTTCGCACGTGTCGGCGCCATCACGAATTAGGCTTGCCGCGTATACCAACAAACGGGTTGAAATCCCTTCGGTTAAGCCGTGACCTTTAAGGTTGCGGGCGGTGACTGCAATTTGTACCAAGCCAGAAGCAATGTTAGTATCAACACCTGCTTCTTTTGCCAAGATCGATGTTTCAAGTTCGGCTGGCGCATAGTCAAAAGTCATGCCCGCAAAGCGTTGTTTGGTCGATTGCTTCAGGTCTTTCATTAAAGACTGATAATTTGGATTGTAAGAAATGACGAGTTGAAAGTCTGGGTGCGCTTCGACCAGTTCGCCTTTTTTATCTAATGGCAGTTGGCGGCGGTGGTCGGTGAGCGGGTGAATGACTACGGTAGTGTCTTGACGGGCTTCGACGATTTCATCTAGGTAGCAAATCGCACCATGACGTGCCGCTAAGGTTAATGGACCGTCAACCCAGCGCGTACCATTAGCATCAAGCAAGTAGCGCCCGACCAAATCAGAAGCCGTCATGTCCTCGTTACACGCTACGGTAATAATGGGTTTGCCGAGTTTCCACGCCATGTGTTCCACAAAACGAGACTTACCACAGCCTGTAGGACCCTTAACCATCACGGGCATACGGCTCTTATAAGCGGTTTCGTACAGTGTGACTTCATTACCTTGCGCTTGGTAGAAGGGTTCTTCTTTAATTAAATACTGATTAATATCAAAATCGCTCATATTCGTCTCCAGACCTATTGCGCGCCAGGATTGCTTTGTTGCGCGGTGCTCGGATGTCGTCATGTACTTCGTGTACATTCCTCATCTGCACGCCCTACGCCTCGCACTCATGTCGCTCATGACGGTTTTAATTTAGTAGCAGTTTGCGGGGTTATTTCTGAATGATTCAGTTGCCTAAGGCATTAAGAAATAACCCCGTGCTTGCGCACAGGGTTATCGCTGAGTTGAACATCACAAATTACTTGTGAACGCCCAACTTTTCGCGCCAACCTGGGTAGATCTTGTCCGCATCTTTCGGGAAAGATTCGAACGCACGAGCGAACTCCTTATGCTCTTTAGCCCATTCGATTGGATCAGCACCTGCTTTCCAGCATTCGTAAGCTTGACGCAACGACTTAGCACCAGCAGCTGGGCTGTCGATGTGACCGTAAGAACCGCCACCTGCAGTGTTGATAACGTTGCCGTGACCCAAGTTCGCGAAGAACGCAGGTAGACGTAACGCATTCATACCACCAGAGATAATTGGTGTTGTTGGCTTCATGCCGTACCATTCTTGGTGGAAGTAAGGGCCAGTGTAGCTGTCACGTTCGATGATGTAAGCAATGGCGCGGTCGTCATTCGAGCCTTCCATTTTGCCAAAGCCCATTGTGCCTACGTGGATACCAGACGCACCTTGTAAACGAGAAATCTTAGCCAACACATAAGCGGTGTAACCACGCTTAGAGGAAGGAGAAGTGATCGCACCATGACCAGCACGGTGGTAGTGTAAGTACTGGTTAGGATACTGACGACGTGCTGTCGTGATCATGCCCGGACCGCCAACATAACCGTCAACCAAGAAGGCTACTTTATCTGCATCTGGGCCAAATGTTTCTAGGATGTAGTCAGCGCGAGCACACATTTCGAAGTGATCGTCAGCCGTGATGTTGGCTGAGAACAATTTCGCTTCGCCTGTTTCGTCTTGCGCGCGTTTCATGGCATCATAGACTAACGGCATCACCTTTTTCATTGGACAGAAAGTTTGGTTGCCTTGTGGTTCATCGTTCTTGATGAAGTCACCACCTAACCAGAACTGGTAAGCTGCTTCAGCGAAAGGCTCAGGACGCAAACCTAACTTAGGCTTGATGATCGTACCAGCGATATAACCACCGTCCTGAATTGGACGACCTAAAATACGCCACAGATCAGAAATGCCTTTTGCAGGACCATCAAACAATTGGATGGCGCGTGGTGGCACCCAGAAGTCAATCATTTGTAGGTTTTCTACGTCGCCCATGCCTTGGTTGTTACCAATGGTCAAGGTTAGGAAAGATACGATCATCATGCGGCCATCGGTCACATTACGATCGAATAGGTCTAATGGATAAGCGATTTTAACCAAGCCAGTGGCTTCGTTGATTTCGTACACCAAAGCGTCAACGCCTTTCGTGAAGTCATCGGTCGTGCATACTTCTACGTTAGTGCCGGTAGAAGATTCTGCCGCAACGTGTGCAGCCGCTTCTAAGAAACCGTGACCAGTTGCTGGTGTCATATGGTAGGCAACAAGAATATGGTTGCCTTCTTTGATTAACTCGTCTTCTTTTAAGCTGAGATCAGCATAACGCCCTGATTGATCCATCGTATCATCTCCAAAGGTTGATATGAATTTAACGAGAACATCGAGGGTATTGTGGTGACCGGAAACGATGTTACAGCGTCAAATAAGGTTAAACGAACAAAAATGAGGTCTTTTCCGTTTGTTTTTTCATTTTATGCGGTTTAATTCACGCTGTCTAACACAAGTTTCCGATGAGATTAATAGATAAATATCTATGGAAATCACTATATGTTGTTATTTGATTGATTATCGATATTTTTTATAAACAAATCAGGACTGTTTTTTTGTCATTCTCTCAGCTTAGTCATGACAACTTATCGGGCTGCTATCTCTCTTTGCACATTGGGTGGCTGTGGCACCGCCGACATTGCATTCATCAATGAGCTACAGGGATGTTAGATAATGATAGCCATCCAATCAGTGGAGACTCAACAACCAACCCATATAAAAAATGCTGCCATCTAGGCAGCACAGAATACAAATAGCTAACAACTATTAAAAGTCAGTCCACTCATCTGAACCAGTATTTGGCTTAGGCAAGCTGCGATGAGCAACCGAAGTTTTGGCTGCCAATTTGGGTGCAGCCTGAGCAACAGGACGTTTTTCCGTCACCGTCGTTGACTTTTTGGGCGCCGACTGCATTGCTGTCGATTGCCTCGCCTGCCCCACATTAAAGAAGCTAACAACACCAAGCAATGTCTGCGCCTCTTCGTTCATTTGTTGTGCAGCTGCCGTACTCTCTTCGACCAAAGCAGCATTCTCTTGGGTCACCCTGTCGATACTCGCAACTGCTTGATTGACTTGAGCAATGCCTTGGCTTTGTTCTTGGGATGTCCTAGCAATATCTTCAATCATCGATACCACACCTTCAATGGCGCCATTGATGCCACCGAGCACCTCGCCCGATTTCTCGACCAGATGCGTGCCATTTTCAACACGACTGACGCTGTCATCTATCAATAGTTTAATATCTTTGGCGGCATCGGCAGACTTTTGCGCCAAAGCACGAACTTCGCCTGCCACCACCGCAAAACCACGACCATGCTCACCAGCACGCGCCGCTTCCACCGCCGCATTGAGTGCCAACAGATTTGTCTGGAAAGCAATACCATCAATCAAAGCCACAATGTCCACGATTTTAGCACTCGACTCACGAATACCCTGCATAGCCAGAATGGTTTGCTTCATCACATCCACCCCTGCGTCTGCCTGATTCTGCACTTGATGCGCCAAATCCGCCACCTTGCGAGCATTCTGTGTGTTGATCTCAACAGCAGAAGCCATTTCGTGCATAGTCGCACTAGTCTCTTCCAAAGCTGCTGCTTGTTCTTGCACACGACCTGACAAATCATGCGCACCACTGGCCACCTGATTGGCAGTATGACCCAATATCTCAGCCGAATTCACCGCTTGGGCAATGGCTTCTTTGACCTTGTCGGCTGAATAGTTAATTGCATTTTTCAAGTCATTCAACTGACCCTTAAAGCAATCCGAAGGCAAGGTTTTGGTAAAGTCACCCATTGCCTGTGTCGTCATCACCTCACTGATGCGATCCAAAGCGATCTGGATAACATCCATGCTACTATTAACATCGCTTTTAATCTTCGAATATATACCATCAGCCTTTGCCTCAATGCGTCTATTGAAGTTGCTTTGCTGAATACCATTGAACACTTCAGCCAATTCAGCCACCACCGTAGCTTCAGTCGTCCGATCCAACCACTCGACGGCATAACCCAGTCGCTGACCATTCATGTCAATCGGAGTCACCGTTAAACGAAAATGCAAACCTGCCAAAACCAAATTGGCTTCCATTTTGTTGTTCAGATCTTGAAACATTTGGCGTTGATGTGCTGGATTTTTATGGAAAATATCCATATTTGAACCAATCAACTTATCCACCGAAAACTGCGGAAATACCTGCCTAAACTTGCTTTCATGAGCAGAAAACATCTCTCTCAAACTGCGATTGATGTCCACAATGTTGTACTCAGCATCCGCCGTCATGATATTGGTTGAAGCTACATTTAAGGCTGTACTCATCACCTGCGAAGCACGAGACGCATCGTACTGCAATGCATCCGCAGCTCCCATGTGGGTACGAATCATGTTCAACACAAAACCCCACTGACTATTGTCTTCGATGCGCTGCCGATAACGACCATTCGCCAAGGCATTGATACCATTGACTAAGGCTACGGGCAACACACTGCTGCGATAGCCGTGATACAAGGCATAACCAGCCGCTACTAAAGTAGCCAGCATCATCAGCGTAACCACATCTCTTGGCGCCTCCATCAGCGAGGCCACCAAAGAGGCCACCACCAACACAGCAACCATCAACAGCACAAACAACTTCCCGATGCTGTCATTTTGCACCCGCGTCCAAGGCATGCGGCGTTTGCCTGCCTTAATATCGGCATACAGAAGCTCAGCCTCACTGATTTGCTCGCGCGTTGCAGGATAACGCACCGACAAATAACCTGTTATGCGACCATTTTCTGTAACAGGCGAAGCATTCGCCGCTACCCAATAATGATCGCCGTTTTTGCGCATGTTCTTGACTATCCCATACCAAGGGCGCCCCGCCTGGATGGTATGCCAAAAATCTTGAAACGCCTCTTTGGGCATATCAGGATGACGAAGAATGCTGTGTGGCTTACCCAACAACTCCTCATCCGAGTAACCCGACGCATCTTTAAAACCTGCATTGTAACTCTTGATGCTGCCTTGCAAATCGGAGGTTGAAAGAATCACCAAATCAGCAGGCAACATATACTCTTTATTGCTTGGGATAGCCATGATCCATTTCCTTTAATGTACAAAATGTACACAAAATTCTTATACCACAATTTGTCTCAAGCAACAACGCATATTAAGCACATACGTAACCTGACAACATTATTGCGATTCAAACAACGACTCAAGGCCACTCTACTCAAGTTGGTTTTGATATAGGTTCAACTAATCGCTAATAAAAATCATCCGATGACAACTCAGCCTATAATCGGGTATCTGGCCAGGGAATCTTTGAAAAATACAAAAGGGATGGGATCTTCAACTTGCGGTGCACTAAAGTGTCACCTTACGGTGCACTGAAGTGTCACCTAACGGTGCACTAAAGTGTCACCTAACGGTGCACTAAAGTGTGGGGGAAGGGCTGCATTTAGTAACATGTAACCACTTGATTTAATTAATATCCTTCCGCCAGCTAAAAAAACGAAAATGTGAAGTCTGAATGAGAAGCGAAGCGCATTATTCAGACCTTCCTTAGCCAGCTAATAATCGGAAGCATTAAATAACCGTGCCTCTACCAATGACGTATAACTTAAGCCTTTACCAATGATGATGTGATCGAGCAAGCGAATATCGAGTGGTTTAAGGGTTTTAGCGAGGCTGTAGGTAACATCAATGTCTACTTTAGAAGGGGTAGCATCTCCACTTGGGTGGTTATGTGCCAGAATCAAAGCCCCAGCATTGTGATGAAAAGCACGTTTGGCGATTTCTCGAGGATAAATGGGTGCTTCACGAAGGCTGCCTTGGCTGATAATTTCAAAAGTGATGAGTTGGTGTTTGCTGTTCAAAAATAATGCAGCAATGACCTCGTTGCTTTGGTGAGAGAGGTGCTCACTGAGCAAGGCAACAGCACTGTTCGTACTGTTTATCACCGATTGCGTTGTTAGCTGTGCCAAATGATGCCGCCGTGACAAGGCTAAGACAGCTTGCAGTTGTGCATATTTAGCGCTACCCAAGCCGCGTAAGCGACAAAATTCAGCCTGTGAAGCGGATAAAAGACGTGCCATACCGCCACATTCATCCAGCAAATGCTGGGCGAGTTCAATGGCATTCATGCCTTGAATGCCGACGCGTAAGAAAATCGCTAAGAGTTCGGCATCAGTAAGGGCATCAGCACCTTGTTGTAAGAGCTTTTCGCGTGGTCGCTCATTGCAGGGGAGTTGCTGAATGGTTGACATAATAGGCTTGTTAGTGGAGTTGAACTAGGCTTCATTGTAGCAAAGTGTCATAAAAAAAGGACACCCTAGGGTGTCCAATGTTGAATAGATTCGTGAATGCTTAATGGCTATTCAGGAACACAAATCTTTCCGTTTAGCATGGCTTTGACGGTTTTAACGATGAGCATTATCATTAAGAGTAGCAAGGAAATATAAAGCACAATACTTAGGCTATAAAAGAAAACGCCACCAATATGTTCGTTCATAATGAAGCTGGCAATGGTGATGGCCGCAATCGGAAAGGAATAGGCCCACCAAGGTAGGGCAAATTCAACTTTTATAAAAAACTTATACTGACTAGCTAAGAGCAAGGTTGTAAAAAGCGCAAAATAGTACAGGATGCGAGCAACATCGTCGGTAACGCCATGATGCAATTTCATCCACGAAATAAAACCCACTGCCGGTGGCGCAATTAAAATAAACAAAGTTGGTAGCAGTTTGCCTGGCATCATGGGATGAAAGAAAAAGCGATTTAATAAAACGGCGAGTAGAGGAAGCCACATCATTAAACCGATGCTGTAAAAAAACCAGCTGACTTCTAGGTAACCTAATTCAGCACCCGCTATAGGTACTAAAACATTACCCACAATCGGGATAAACCATGCTGGATTGCTGTGTTGTATTTGAAAGCGGTCGTGATGTATCCAGTTAGATAGAACAACGAGCGTGAAGAGTAACTGCACCGTTGAACCGATTGCCCATAAGTAAAAGGCAAGGTCTAGCTGATAAGGAAGATAAACAATGCTGAGCAAAATCATGCCAATACTACTGGCCGGAAAAAAGCTTAGGCGAATCGGATGAGCAAATTCATGCTTTACCGCTTCTGGATATTTAAGCCATTTACTGGTGTAAGCCAGCAACACCAACAAATAAACCAAACTGGTTACAGCAGTTAATGCCATAGCTGGTTGTTCTCCAAAACCCAATAAGGTTTCTGCCTTCTGTGTGGCAATGGTTAGCCCAGCCAACCCCATTACTGTCGCAAATAAGGAAATGGGCATATGCTCTAAACGCTTGTGTGTGTGTGTGGTTTGCATAGTTGAGAAACTCCTCGTTATACGTTATTAAGGATTCATGGTTGTTTTCAGCTCATCTTCATTACAAATGAATCTGAGTGACTCAATCGTTTGTTCTTTAATTGACATTAGGGTTAAGCACCCTTTTTCGCGTGGGAATGTGGCTAGGTCAGCTTCTTCGCGACCTAAAACAATATCATAGGTTTTTTCGCGCAGTTGCGGTAACGCAACAAATTTGGTGATGAGGCTGGGCATGCGATGTATATCGGCCAAATAAATGGTCTGCGTGTCTTTTAAGTAGCTTGCGGGTTTGCTGTCGAGCAAATTGGTGAGCATGTCAGCAGATTGTTTTTCGACCGACATAATGATGCGCTTGACACCATTGTCAAAACTGAAAGCTTTGTCATGTTGGGTGGTGAGCGTTATATTAGGTAGCTTATCACCCACTTTTAATGCTTCGGCAGCCTGAGCGAGTCCAGTGCTGAACAGCGTGATTAGTCCGATTAAAATACCCTGTTTCATGTTGTAACCCTTTTTGTAACGAATGTTGTTTATAAAGCAAGTTTATGATACTATAAAACTTTTAATAACTCACATTAATTCTGATAATCGCAGGCGATAGATAAAAATAATGCCTTAATCACCGCTACAATCCCTGAATTCAGGATTTAAAAGTCCCTATGCTACACTGCTTGAAAAGTTTGATTCTAACCCTGAACTTTTTAAAGAAAATCCACACCTCAAGTTGAAGGGACTAAACAAAACCTTAGTGATGTTGTTGTTAGTGCTTTCGATAGCGGCTATGTTTATATTTAGCCAAAGCCTAATAAGCAGAAAACCCCAGCTCGTAAGGCTGGGGTTTGTTTTTGGGGGTTGTGTGCTACAATAAGCCCATGAATCGCTAGGAGATGGTCATGACTTATAGGTTACCAAGAAATATTTTTGATATGTTGCTTGAAGCCTTAGGTGATAAGCAAAAAACAGAGGTATTTGCGCGTGCCATTGAATCCTCTATTCAAGCAATTGATGACAAAGCTGTTGAGTCGATAACTGAAAAGAAACATCAGTTAAAAGCAGAACTGTATAACGACTTACGTAGCGAATTGGCAACGAAAGAGTTTGTGCGTGCAGAAATCGGTGAAGTGCGTGCAGAAATCGGTGAAGTGCGTGCGGAAATGAGAAACATGCAAACCCTCATGAAAGTGTTGATCGGTTTAATGGTGTTTGGTCTAACCTTTGCCAATCCTGCATTTATTGAGCTTATTAAATCGGTTAAATAAGTTAATCGCCCTGTTTATGTTCTTAACCACCCCAGCTCACAAAGCTGGGGTTTATTTTTGGGTGTATGTTCCTGAATTCATCCAATAAGTGCAATCGCTTTATGTAGGGTGTTAGCTGTCTTATCATGATGGTTACTACACCCTGATGATAAGGCACTTAATACTTGAATTCAGGATATATAATGTTAGTATGGAATATTCAATGACAACTCAACGACTTCCTATGCAGGGACAACGCATTCTACTTGGTATTAGTGGTGGGATTGCAGCCTATAAAACTGTTGACCTAGCACGTAAGCTTGTGCAGGAGGGTGCCCAGGTGCGCTGTGTCCTTACTGAAAGTGCGACTCACTTCGTTTCTGCGACCGCACTACAAGCGGTAACGGGCGTGGCTGTGCGTCATAGCTTATGGGATGAGGGAGCAGAAGCGGCAATGAGCCATATCGAGTTGGCGCGTTGGGCTGATACCTTATTAATCGCTCCAGCAACAGCAAACACCTTGGCGAAGTTGGCACAGGGTATCGCCGACGATTTACTCACCACCTTAGCATTAGCAACCCGTGCCAACTTAGTTCTTGCACCTGCCATGAATGGTGATATGTGGCGACACCCTGCGACGCAAGCCAATCTTGCATTACTCCAACAGCGTGGCGCGCGTGTGTTAGACCCTGACAGTGGCTGTCTCGCTTGCGGTGAAGTAGATGTCGGGCGGATGCAAGAGCCGCAAGTGATTGTGGATAGACTATCTGGATCACGGTCGGAGCAGATGTTGGTAGGCAAGCGTGTGCTGATTACCGCTGGTCCGACGGTTGAAGATATTGATCCGGTGCGTTTTATTGCCAATCGTTCTAGCGGCAAAATGGGTTATGCCTTTGCGCAAGCTGCACGAGACTTGGGGGCGGATGTCGTGTTGGTTTCGGGACCAACCGCCTTGCCCGACCCAGTTGGCGTTACGACCATTCGCGTGCGTTCGGCGCTACAAATGTTTGAGGCGGTGCAGACCCACTTTGTAGGTATAGACTTTATGATTGCAGCAGCGGCGGTTGCTGACTATCGTGTCGAGCAAGTTGCCAGCAGTAAGCTCAAAAAGCAAGGCGATGGCGTGCTGACGCTAACCTTGATGCAAAACCCCGATATTGTGGCTTGGGCTGCAGCACAGCCGAATCGGGGTAAGGTGATTGCTTTTGCTGCTGAAACCGAAAACCTAATCGCTCACGCTCAGGAAAAACTGCAACGCAAAGGCGTTGATGCGGTATTAGCGAACTCGGTAGCCGATGGTGCTGCTTTTGACCAAGCACAGAATCAACTTTTTCTGATTTCTGCCGACGGTGTGCATGAGTTTCCTTTAACGCACAAATCACAGCTGGCACAACAAGTGTTGGCTCATTTGGCTTCGACTTATTTTAATTGTGGATGTTTGAGATGAAAACCCCCATTCGTATTCGTAAATTATCCCCTCGTATTGGGGTTGATATTCCTGCACCAGAATATGGTACAGCAGGTTCAGCCGGGTTGGATTTGCGCGCGTGTATTGACGAGCCGATAGAATTGTCGGCGAATGCCGTTACGCTTGTCGGCACGGGATTGGCCATTCACATTGCCGATGCCAGTTTAGCAGCGATGATTTTGCCACGTTCGGGCTTGGGTCATAAACATGGTATCGTACTGGGTAATTTGGTCGGCCTAATCGATTCTGACTATCAAGGTGAATTGAAAATTTCGGTTTGGAATCGTTCAACCGAATCCTTTATCATTCAACCAGGTGAGCGTTTAGCACAATTAGTATTTGTACCAGTGGTTCAAGCCGCTTGGGATTGGGTAGAAACTTTCGATGCCACTAGTGAGCGAGGTGAAGGGGGATTTGGCAGCACAGGTCGCCATTAAAAAGCCTATTGTGCTGTCATCTTGCCTTATCGCTACTTGCCCAAATGGTTTATCGTTGCGATAATACCCGACTGATTTAATCAACTATTGAGCATCCAAAACCTTCGCATGGCTCGGTTTTAGTGCTCAAGGTGTTTCATTTCTGCTGGGATAGGGTTTCTGAAGTCATCAACAGGCGACCTAAGCACCTTCTTCCCCCACACTTTAGTGCTACGTACGCAGAAATCCCCAACCCTCTGGGGTACTAGAGGTTACGAATGCATAGATAGAGAGTTACCAATGACTAAGCCGTTAATGCCCGATGTTGCCAATATGCCCTTATCTACGCCGATGGGTAGGCTTGATTGGGTGGGTATGTCGCAAATTGAAATGCCGATTATGCTGGCGCAAGCAGGCGTTGAGCCTGTGCGCAGCTTGGCGCGTGTGCAGGCTTATGTCAATTTGATTGATCCGCAAAGCAAAGGCATTCACATGTCACGCTTGTACTTGATGCTCGATAAGGCCAGTACGCAAGCGGTTACGCCCGCGTCGGTATCAGCAATGCTGTCGGAGTTTGTACAGTCGCATACAGGCTTATCGAATGCTGCTTTTGTTGAGTACAAATTTGATTATTATGAACGTCGTGGTTCTTTGCTATCGGGTAATAGTGGCTGGAAAAACTATCCTTGTTTGATTAGAGGATACTTGAAGGAAGGAGACTTACGTTTAGAGTTGCAAGTGCAAGTGCCTTACTCTTCTACCTGTCCTTGTTCTGCTGCCTTGGCGCGTCAATTGATTCAAGAACAATTTAGTAGTGACTTTAGCGGACGTGAACAGCTATCTCAAGCGGAAGTTTATGCTTGGCTGGGTACCAGTCAGGGGATTTGTGCGACGCCACATAGTCAGCGCTCTTTCGCCAAGGTGCGTGTCACGCTAGCCAACACACAGATGGAAAGCTTTGAAGTTTCGCAATTAGTCAATCGTATCGAAGACGCGTTACAAACAGCGGTTCAAGCCGCTGTAAAACGTGAGGATGAACAAGAGTTTGCACGATTAAATGGCGCTAACCTCATGTTCTGTGAGGATGCGGCGCGTCGCTTGCAAGCTCAATTAGACGCTCAGTCAGACTATAGTGATTTCTGGCTACGTGTTGACCATTTGGAAAGCCTACACCCTCACGATGCCGTCAGTATCGTTTCTAAAGGGGTTGCTGGTGGTTATCAACCCTTGCCGTCATTAGGCGGTTGATGGTTGCATCCATTATCTGAGCATCGGTGCTTATGCTCGGTGCCCGGCACTAAATCAATCCCGCCTTCATTGCCGGGATGGCAACGGCTAATGCGTTTAAGTGTTAGCCAACTTCCTTTCAATAGTCCGTGTGTTTGCAATGCCTCGATGCCATAGTGTGAGCAGCTGGGATAAAAGCGGCATCTTGGTCCTAATAGCGGGCTAATGAGCAGCTGATAGGCACGAATAATGAGCACAAAAGGGGCAATTAAGATGCGTTTTATCATGCGATAATCCTTGCAATCTGATATATTTCGTTTATTTCTACTATTATTGCACAAAGAGCCGACATGTCGAGTTTAATTATTACCAATGCGACCTTGGTTAACGAAGGGTCAATCACTCAGTCCGATGTTCTCATTCGTAACGGACGTATCGAAAAAATTGCTCCCCATATTTCCGCTGAAGCTGAAACCATTATTGATGCTAAAGGCAAGTATCTACTGCCTGGTATGATTGACGATCAGGTGCATTTTCGTGAACCTGGTTTAACGCACAAAGGCCGCATTGTGACTGAATCTAAGGCTTGCATTATGGGCGGCATTACCAGCTTTATGGAAATGCCTAACACCAAACCCCCTGCGGTGACTCGTGCAAGCTTGGAAGATAAATACGCTATGGCTAAGGGTAATGCCTATGCCAACTATTCGTTTTACTTAGGTGCAACCAACGATAATATTGAAGAAATCAAAGCGATAGACCCTGCTAATGTGTGTGGTGTGAAGGTGTTCATGGGTGCATCTACTGGCAATATGTTAGTTGATGAAGCTAAAACCTTGGAAGGCATTTTTCGTGAATCGCCAATGATTATTGCCACGCACTGCGAGAATACGCCAACGATCTTAGCGAATGAAGCTAAATGGCGTGAGCAGTATGGCGAACAGGTTCCGTTTAATCAACATGGCATTGTTCGCTCGCGTGAGGCTTGTTATGCCTCTTCTTCCTCAGCAGTTGGTTTAGCGAAAAAGTATGATGCACCTCTGCATGTGTTGCATATTACCACTAAGGAAGAGTGTGATTTGTTCGCCGCTGGAGATTTAGCGGGCAAGCCTATTACAGCAGAGGCTTGTGTGCATCATCTTTGGTTTACCGATGCTGATTACGACCTTTTGGGTGGATTGATTAAGTGTAACCCGGCCATTAAAACCCTTGAAGATCGTGAAGCGATTCGTGCCGCAGTGCGTGACGGGCGAATTGATGTCATTGCCACTGACCATGCACCACACACTTGGGATGAAAAACAACAATCCTATTTCGGTTGTCCTTCAGGTCTGCCCTTGGTTCAGTATGCTTTACCTGCTTTGTTAACACTGGTCAATCAAGGTGTGTTTTCAATTGAACAAGTGGTTCATAAAACATCCCATGCCGTGGCAGCTCGTTATGGCATGATCGATCGTGGATTTATTCGCGAAGGTTACTGGGCTGATTTAGTCTTGGTGGATATGAAACAGCCGATTATCGATACCCCTGATCGTTTAGCTTATTTGTGTGGTTGGTCGCCCTTCAATGGTCAAGAATTTAGTGCCAGCATTAGCAGCACCTTTGTGAATGGTCAGTTGGTTTATCATAATGGTGAAACCGTACATCGTCCCGTCGGGCAGCGTTTGGCTTTTCAAGCGCAGCGTCGTTAAGAGGTTATGTTGAGTGCGCTCTTATCATTAAGGCGCATTCCAGCTTCACTTGCAATCTCATCTTTTAATTAAGGGAAATCCTATTATGATTGCCGAACTTATCCGCCCTGGTCACGTTATCCGAGCAGCAGAATTACTATCTCAGATTCTAACTGACGATAAAATGCCCGCCGATGCGCGTATGGATCAGTACTTCAAGGCACATAAGGAAATGGGCAAGCGGGATCGGGGAGTGGTGGCCGAGTTAACCTACAGCGTGTTGCGCCATTGCCGTATGATTGATGCTCGCCTTGGCGAGATGAGCGAAGGTTGGCCAGGTTATCAGCGTCGTGTCGGTGCTTTATTGATGATTCAGCAAGGTATTTCTATGCGTGGCTTAGAGAAATACATGGATGAAACCATGGCTAAAGAAGTGGCAGAAGCCTTGCGTGCTACCCCTGCAACCAGTCTGCCTAATGCGGTAAGGTACAGTATTCCTGATAGTGTGTGGCAAGCATGGGAAGCTCAGTGGGGTGAGGCAGAAACCATTAAATTGGCTCAGTCGTTATTGTCAGCGGCACCGGCTGATATTCGTGTTAATAGCTTAAAAGCGACGCAAACCCAGGTGCAGCAATCACTGGCGGATGCTGGCTTTGAATTAACGACTATTGATGGCGTCACTAATGCCTTGCGTCAGGCTGGTCGTGCGCCCCTGTTTCGTACCGATGCTTTTCAGCAGGGCTGGTTCGAAATGCAAGATGCTGGCAGTCAAGTTATTGGTGCGTTACTGCCAGTCGCTTCGGGTCAAAAAGTGGTCGATTTTTGTGCTGGCGCAGGTGGCAAAACCTTGCAGTTGGCAGCGGCGATGCAGAATAAAGGCAGCTTAATTGCCTGTGATGTTTCACAGGCGCGTTTGAATCGTATGCGACCTCGTTTGGCTCGTGCAGGCGTTGATAATGTGCGCATTATGCCTTTGACTAGTGAAACCGAGACGCGCTTGAAAAAACTACGCGGCTCACAAGATGCGGTATTGGTCGATGCGCCTTGTTCGGGCAGTGGTACTTGGCGCCGTAGTCCCGACATGAAGTGGCGTAATATGGAATTGACTGCCTTAAATGCCACTCAGTTATCGGTATTAACCTCGGCGGCGAAACTGGTGCGCGAGGAAGGCTATTTGGTTTATGCGACTTGTTCGTTAATGCGGTGTGAAAATGAGGCGGTGGTGGATGCCTTTTTAGCACAGCATCCAGAGTATGTTCGCTTGTCTGCACAGTCGCGTTTAGCTGAGGCGGGTTATCACTTACCTGATACGGCCTTTACTGAGCAGGGAGCACTTCAACTGAGACCCGACTTGCATGGCATGGATGGATTTTATGCTGTTCTGTTGCAACGTCAGATAGAAAATTGAAACAGGCCGTTTAACACCCTTAATAAACTTTCTTCTAGAATATCAATACACCCGTCTTGATTGGCATTGACATCTTTGACAGAAGAAAGTGCCCGAGTCTGGTGCGCTTTCCAGTTGATATTCGTTTCTTCCTGAGATTCGGGTTTGAGAATATTAATTCGAGGCGTACGCTCATTAATCATGACATCGGTAATCATGTTGAAGTAAGTGTCACGAAAGAAAATGCTAGTAGCACTTTCGGTTGCTGCGCTCACCACTTGCCCAGCTGGACCAACCGCCGCATTGGCGATGGCGACGGCTGCACCAAATCCATTACTGACCGCTTCTTTGGTCAAGGATTTACTGGTTTTGCTAATCGAAAGCACGTTAACCTGTACTAAAAAGTTGGCACTTTCTGGAGGACTCATACGGATAGCCATTAGCACGAAACCGCTCTGTTAGTTCTTTTTGTAGCCCTTCCAAATCTACCGGTTTATCGGCAGTAGAGGTGATACGCAAGTAAAGACTGTGTTCACCCGGTAAGGTAGGGCGTAAAAAAACCGACTGCGACAGTAGCGTTTGACTTAGGTATTATTCGGTTTTTTACTGCTTGCTTCGATCGGGGCTTGTGACGATGACTTGCTGCCAGCGAAACAACCTGCCAAGGTCAACGCCAGCAAGGCGACGCTCAAGGATTTCCAAGTCGAAATCATCAATGACTCCCAATACCTTTTTCAATGTGATAAAGCGCTACTTCACCTAATAAATTAGGGAACCATTCCGCGCCCCAAGCATTGCCAAGTACCCGCTGTTCAAGAATGTAAATATTGCGTTCTTGGCAGAAGGTTTCAAAGTCGGCAAAGGTGCATAAATGGGTATTGGGTGTGTCGTACCATTGATAAGGTAAGCTGTCCGAAACGGGCATTTTTCCGCCCGACATCAGTTGTAAGCGGTTGCGCCAGTAGCCAAAGTTAGGGAAGGTAACAATCGCTCTTTTTCCAATGCGTAACATGCTGTCGATTAGGTAATCGGGACGTTGCATGGATTGTAACGTCTGGGTGGTGAGTACGACATCAAAGGCGTTTTCACCAAACATGTTAACTAGGTTGATGTCGTTCAAATCGGCTTGAATCACATCCACGCCATTGCTGATACTCGCAATGATGGAAATAGGGTTCATTTCCAATCCGACGCCCTGTACCCCTTTGTGTTTCATTAAGTAAGCCAGAAGATCGGCAGAGCCGCAACCCAAATCGAGTACACGTGCGCCTTGGGGAATCCAGTCGAGTAAACGGGTAAATTCAGGTTTTAGGCTCATAGCGCAGACTCCACAGCGACTCGCCTCATGTAAGCAGCGAAGACTTGTTCATAGTAGGCGTTGGGCAATAGAAAAGCATCATGACCATGCGTTGATTCAACTTCAGCGTAAACAACGCGTTTACCAGCTTGACGCAGGGCTTTGACCATTTCTAATGAGCGTTCTGGTGAAAAGCGCCAGTCGGTTGTAAAAGCAACTACCAGTGCTTGTGCCTCAATGGGGGCATAGGCGGCAACCAAGTCATCGTTATGCTCAAGGGCAGGATCAAAATAGTCGAGTGCTTTGGTCATTAATAAGTAAGAATTGGCATCAAAGTTAGACTTGGTGGCAAACTTTTCCCCTTGGTAGCGCAGGTAGCTTTCTACTTGAAATTCGACATCGTAGCTATAGTTAACATGACCTGAGCGTAATTCTCGACCAAACTTTTGTCCCATTAAATCGTCTGACAAATAGGTGAGGTGTCCCAACATACGCGCTAACATCAGTCCTTGTTTCGGGATGGTGTTGTTCGCGAGGAAGTGTCCACCATGAAATTCAGGATCGGTCATAATGGCTTGGCGCGCTACTTCATTGAACGCAATATTTTGTGCCGATAAACGAGGTGCCGAGGCAATAATCACCGCATGTTTTAAGCGTGAGGGAAAGTCGATTGCCCATTGCTGAACTTGCATACCGCCTAAACTACCACCAGCAACCACAGCCCACTGCTCAATACCCAAATGGTCGGCGAGCTTCGCTTGCGTTACCACCCAGTCGGCACAGGTTACCATAGGGAAGTCTGGTCCATAGGGTTGCTGCGTGGCTGGGTTAATGCTAGCTGGGCCGGTTGAGCCTCGGCAAGAGCCAATATTATTCACGCCAACGACAAAAAACACGTTGGTATCTATGGCTTTGCCTGGACCTATGTAGTGATCCCACCAGCCAGGCGTTTTGTCGTCTTCATGGTGATAGCCAGCAGCATGATGATCGCCACTCAGCGCATGACAAATGAGCACTGCATTGCTGGCTTGCTCATTTAGCTTACCATAGGTTTCATAAACCAGTTGGTAGCTGGGTAACACCGCACCACAAGTGAGTGTGAGCGGATCATCAATCACCAGTGTTTCGGGCGTTACCACACCAACCGATGCTGGTGCGTTAGATTCTGATAAAGTGACAGTCGTCATCGACAGCAATTCTCGTTAAAAGTATATTTTTGCATTATAACATGAAGCCCTTCATGCCCATTGAACAGCGAGTTGCTGTAACCAACCGACAATAAAAATTTCACTCAGTTTAATGATAAATAACGCAACAATCGGCGATAAATCTAACCCACCCATGTTCGGCATAAAGCGGCGAATGGGTGTCAGAATCGGACGGTTCAAATCGCTAATAAAACTTAAATTGCGATCGGTTTGCACTGGACGAATGAAGCTGAGAATGGCTTCGGCAATAATAGTTAAAAACCATAGGTTAAAGAAGGCACGCAACACATCAGAAAAGCTCAGAATAGCGAGCCCAAAAGGCGCATAGCTTTTATCCAATATCATAGCCATCAGACCATAGTAAGTCGCTTGAATAACAAACGCCCAAACAAGTGCGGCAATGTCCCATTTTGCGCTATGAGGGAGGAAACGCGCGATCGGGCGACATGCTGGGTTGGTAATGCGTGCTATGGCATAAACGAACGGACTGTGGCTATTAGCCATTGATAAACGCAATGCAACCCGAATCACAAAGAAGAAGACAATAATATCGGTGATAAATTGCAGGGCAAAGAAGCCCGCTTGAGACGTAGGTGTCATGCTTGTGCTCCTAAAGCCTGAGCTAAGACTTGGGCGCGAGCCTGTGCTGCTTGCATCGCCGAGAGCACTAGGGCTTCATAGTCGTGTTGTTGGAAATGTTTGATGGCGGCTTCGGTAGTGCCATTGGGTGAGGTGACTTGTGCACGCAACTCTGCGGGCGTGGCGGCACTTTCGATAGCCATTTTAGCAGCACCAAGCGCTGTTTGTACGGTCAGTAGTCGTGCTGCCTTGGTATCCAGTCCCAAGGCTTCACCCGCCTTCATCATCGCTTCCATCATCAGGAAATAATAGGCAGGACCAGAGCCAGAAAGGGCGGTGACACTGTCAATTAAGGCTTCATCGTTCACCCACAAGCTGATACCGACCGAACGCATTAAAGATTCGGCCTGATTTTTTTGTGCCGTTGTGACCTGTGCATTAGCATACAAGCCAGTTGCACCTGATTGTACTAGGGCAGGGGTATTCGGCATGGTGCGTACAATAGCTACATTGCCACCGAGCCAGCGCGCTAAGTCATCGCAACGAATGCCAGCGGCAACAGAAATAACCAATGGTTTAGTGCGTTGCACTTCGGTGGCCAAAGAGTTGGCCACATCGGCCATGATTTGTGGTTTAACCGCCAGTAGTAGCAACTCAGTTTCAAGCAAGGCAGCGCTAGCTGTTTCATAGACAGCCACGCCCATGTGGGCAAGCTGTTGACGCTGGGCTTTATTAGGGTCAACAACCCGAATCTGATTAGCGGCAAAACCGTTGGCAATAAGTCCGCCAATTATGCTGCGCGCCATGTTACCGCCGCCAATAAAGGTCAAGTTTTGTGCAAGCATCTGGTTATTCTTCCTTTGTCATCGAATGTAAGGGTCGAGGGCCAAAAATGGCCGTACCAATGCGAACTATTGTAGCACCTTCAACAATGGCTGCTTCAAGGTCATCAGACATTCCCATTGATAAATGAGGCAAATTCACTCCTAAAAGGTTAGCCAGTCGATCACGCCAAGCCCTTAATTGCGCAAAAGCCTGTCTTTGTAAACTTAAATCGGATTGTGGTTTAGGGATGGTCATCAACCCACCGAGTTTTAAGTTGGGAAAGGTTTGGATGAGCTTTGCCAGTTCAAGCGCTTCATCAAAATGCTTAACGCCCGATTTACTGGCTTCATCATCTATATTCACTTGAATCAGTAGTTGCAGCGGTGCTAAGTGAGCGGGGCGATGCTGTGCCAACAAGGGAATCAACTTCAAGCGATCAACGCTGTGAATCATCGTGGCAACTGGCGCGATATCCCTGCATTTATTCGACTGTAGCGGGCCAATAAAATGCCATTCGATGGGAAGGTGTGCCAGTGTTTTTGCTTTTGTACAAAGTTCTTGCACATAGTTTTCACCAAAAGCTAGCTGGCCAGCTTCAGCGAGTGCAGCGATGGCGTCACTGGAATGAAATTTACTCACGGCTAACAGGCTGACTTCATTGGCATGGCGTTGAGCTGCAAGACTAGCTTGTCGAATGCGTGATTGGATGCTGTGCCAGCGATCAACCAGAAGGCTATCTTTCATGTCCTATCCTAACATGCTAAAAATTACTGAGAATAGGTTATTACGATCTCATGCTGGGGTCAAATAAAATAACGAACTTTCGTTCTGTTTCTGTTGACAACAGAACAATCGTTCGTGCATAATTCGAACAAACGTTCTGATGAAGTGTTGTGACCATGAAAAAAGACCTGAATTACTTGAGTAAGTTGCAAGACTATTACCGCGATCATCGCGCCTTGCCTTCTTATGCCACCATGGCGGAAGTCTTGGGGTTGGCGTCGAAGTCAGCAGTGCATGCGTTGATTAAGCGCTTAGTGCAAGCGGGTTATGTGTCGATTACCCCTGATCGTCGAGTTGCCCCCGATGATAAGTTTTTTGAACGTGCTATGGCCAGTTCGGTAGTGCGTGCTGGCATTCCAGGAATTGCCGATAACGATTTGCTGGATGGTATCGCCGTGGATCGATATCTCATCCACAATGCGGCTTCAACCTTATTGGTCGAGGTGAAAGGCGATTCGATGATCGAAGCGGCGATTGTGGAGGGTGATATTGCGGTTATTGATACCTCAATGCCGCATAAGGTAGGTGATATTGTTATTGCTGAAATTGACGGTGAGGTGACCTTAAAAACGCTCATTAAAGAGCAAGGCGTGTGGGCACTTCAGCCAGAAAATTCAGCTTATGAGGTTATTCGACCAGAAGGCGAGTGGCGTTTGGTTGGGGTGTTGGTCGGTTTAATGCGTAAATATCGTTAAACCTACTGCGCAGTCATCTTGCGTTGTTGCTTCGGTGCTCGAACAGCGTCATGTACTGATGTACATTCCTTGTTCTGTGCGCCTTGCGCCTAGCAATTTTGACTGCTCGTTGCGGTTTAAGGGATGGTTATGCGCAGTCATCTTGCGTTGTTGCTTCGGTGCTCGAACAGCATCATGTGCTGTGTGTATTGCTTAATTTGTGTGTTGAGTGGAGTAGTCATTATGCGTGTACAGTTAAAGTGGTCTTCAAGTCGTCAAATGTGGGTCGGCCAAGCGGTGAATAAAACAAGTACGTCCTCATCATGGGTGCGTCAAATGATGCGTTGGATCAATCCGGTTGAGCCAGTGGTTTTAAAGCGTCATCAACCCGTTGCTCGTGTTTGGCAATCGGCCCGTCAGCGTATTTTTTAATCTTATAGTCTAAGTCGCAGTGAGTGGTATTAGTATTGCCATTTGCTGCTTTTTTTTTCGGGCGATTTAAGCGCCTATCCCCTTGAAATGAGTTTGACAAAACCTCATATACTTGAAGCAATTAATCATTATGGGGTGTGTCACATGCAAATCGACAAGTTCACCAACGCTTTCCAGCAGTCGTTACAAAATGCTCATGCCTTAGCGGTTGAGCGTCATCATCAATTCATCGAACCAATTCATTTGTTGTCTGTGCAGGTGCAACCCCAGGGTGCGTTGGTGCCTTTATTGCAGTTGGCTGGTGCAGATATTGCACAACTTCGACAATCGACAGAAAACACCTTGGCGCGTTTAGCGCAAGTAGAAGGTGTGCAAGACGTTCATTTGTCGCAAGCGACTGCTCGTTTGCTGATGCAAATGGAAAAACTCGCCAAGCAACATGGTGATGTTTACGTTGCCAGTGAGTTATTTATTGAAGCCTTGCTCGAGAGTCAAGATGCCACGCGCGACCTGCTGACCCAAGCGGGATTAACCAAACAACAATACCAGCAAGCATTAACCAGTATTCGTGGGGGAGAAACCGTGAAAGATCAGAATTCTGAAGAGAATCGCCAAGCATTAGAAAAATATACGTTAGATTTGACAGCGCGCGCGGAGTCGGGCAAGTTGGATCCTGTTATTGGACGAGATAATGAGATTCGTCGTGCCATTCAGGTATTACAACGCCGTACCAAAAATAACCCAGTATTGATTGGTGAACCCGGTGTCGGTAAAACAGCTATTGTCGAAGGACTAGCGCAACGTATTGTGAATGGTGAGGTGCCTGAGGGTCTGCGTCATAAACGAGTATTATCGCTCGATTTGGGTGCTTTGTTAGCGGGTGCTAAATTTCGTGGTGATTTTGAAGAGCGCCTAAAAGCCGTATTGAAAGAAGTGGGTAAAGCAGAAGGACAGATTATTCTGTTCATCGACGAAATTCATACCATGGTGGGGGCAGGTAAAGCCGATGGTGCCATGGATGCGGGCAATATGCTCAAGCCGGCTCTGGCTAGGGGAGAGTTGCATTGTATTGGCGCGACAACGCTCGATGAGTATCGTCAGTACATTGAAAAAGATTCCGCACTAGAACGACGTTTCCAAAAAGTGTTAGTCGATGAACCGAGTGTTGAAGACACCATTGCCATTTTGCGTGGTTTAAAAGAAAAGTATGAAGTGCATCATGGTGTGCAAATTACCGATCCTGCCATTGTCGCGGCAGCGACCTTGTCGCATCGTTATATCAGCGACCGACAATTGCCCGATAAGGCGATTGATTTGATTGATGAAGCAGCTAGCCGTATTCGTATGGAAATTGATTCTAAGCCAGAATCGATGGATAAGTTAGAACGTCGTCTGATTCAATTGAAGATTGAACGGGAAGCGCTGAAAAAAGAAAAAGACGA
Source organism: Gammaproteobacteria bacterium (assembly GCA_014763665.1). GTDB lineage: Bacteria > Pseudomonadota > Gammaproteobacteria > Thiomicrospirales > Thiomicrospiraceae. The sequence continues at coordinate 2,671 of JACXUY010000006.1, read as the reverse complement.
AGCCTCTAAGAAACGTCTTGATGTGCTCAAAGAGGAAATTGGTCGTTTAGAAAAAGAATACGCTGATTTAGAAACGATTTGGAAGCAGGAAAAAGCGAGTTTAGCTGGTGCTCAACAAATCAAAGAGCAACTTGATCAAGCGCGTATTGACTTGGAATCGGCTCGACGCAGTGGAGACTTGGGTAAAATGTCCGAGCTTCAGTATGGTCGCATTCCAGAGCTAGAAGCCAAATTGAAAACAGCAGAAGCTTCTGAGGGTCAAGAGGTTGAATATAAGCTATTGCGTAACCGAGTGACTGATGAAGAAATTTCGGAAGTGGTTTCTCGTTGGACGGGGATTCCTGTATCGCGTATGTTGGAAGGCGAGCGCGAAAAGTTATTACGCATGGAAGAAACCTTGCGTGCTTCGGTGGTGGGTCAAGCAGAGGCAGTGAGTGCGGTAGCGAATGCTATTCGTCGTGCGCGTGCTGGCTTGTCCGATCCGAATAAGCCTAGTGGTTCTTTCTTGTTCTTAGGCCCAACTGGGGTGGGTAAAACTGAGTTAACGAAAGCCTTGGCGATTTTCCTCTTCGATACGGATGAGGCGATGGTGCGTATTGATATGTCGGAGTTTATGGAGAAACATTCCGTTGCCCGCTTAATTGGTGCACCACCTGGCTATGTCGGTTATGAAGAAGGCGGCTATTTAACGGAGGCGGTTCGTCGTAAGCCTTATTCGGTTATTTTGATGGACGAAGTTGAAAAAGCCCATCCCGATGTTTTTAACATTCTGTTGCAGGTGCTGGATGACGGACGTCTAACCGATGGTCAGGGCAGAACCGTCGATTTCCGTAATACCGTGATTGTCATGACGTCGAACTTAGGTTCGCAAGTGATTCGTGAAATGGCCAGTCATTCGGATTACGATACGATGAAAGCGAGTGTCATGGAGGTGGTGAGTGGGCATTTCCGTCCAGAGTTCATTAACCGGATTGATGAAACAATTGTATTCCATCCGCTAGATAAGACGAATATTCGTCGTATTGTCGATATTCAATTACAGCGTCTTCGTGAGCGTTTAGCAACACGCGATTTGACCTTGGAGGTTAGCGATGCGGCGATGGATATGTTGGGAGATATCGGGTTCGATCCTGTTTATGGTGCACGTCCGTTAAAACGTGCGATTGCTCAGCATTTAGAGAATGCTTTGGCAACCCGTATCTTACAAGGCAGTTATTTGCCCGGTGCATCTATTCGTGTTGATGCGCAAGATGAAACCCTGGTTTTTGCTTAAAATAGTGTAAAACACTTGACCTAAGTAAGGGGACTGGGTATCATAAGTGAAATTGGTGGGGTATCCAAGTGGCTAAAGGGGACTGATTGTAAATCAGCTGGCACTGCCTTCGTAGGTTCGAATCCTACCCCCACCACCAGCGTTTCAAAGTGTGCGGTCTTCGTATAATGGTAATACCATGGCTAAGGAAAAGTTTGAACGTAATAAGCCACACGTAAACGTTGGTACTATTGGTCACGTTGACCACGGTAAAACAACACTAACAGCAGCGTTGACGATTGTATCGGCACGTCAATTTGGTGGCGAAGCGAAAGGTTACGACCAAATCGACAATGCCCCTGAAGAAAAAGCGCGTGGTATTACCATCAACACCTCACACGTTGAATATGAATCACCCACGCGTCACTACGCGCACGTAGACTGCCCAGGCCACGCCGACTATGTTAAAAACATGATTACTGGTGCCGCTCAGATGGACGGCGCGATCTTGGTTTGTTCAGCAGCTGACGGTCCTATGCCACAAACACGTGAGCACATCCTATTGTCACGTCAAGTAGGTGTACCCTACATCGTTGTATTCCTAAACAAAGCCGACATGGTAGATGACGCTGAATTGTTAGAGCTTGTAGAAATGGAAATCCGTGAGTTGCTATCATCTTACGACTTCCCAGGTGACGACACACCGATCATCATTGGCTCTGCACTCAAAGCAGTAGAAGGTGATCAATCAGACATTGGCGAACCAGCTGTATTGAAACTATTGCAAGCGCTAGACGACTACATCCCACTACCAGAGCGTGCTGTAGACAAACCATTCCTAATGCCAATTGAAGACGTATTCTCAATTCAAGGTCGTGGTACTGTCGTAACTGGTCGTATCGAAACGGGCGTTATCAAAGTTGGTGACGAAGTAGAAATTCTCGGTATCAAAGACACCGCCAAAACAACCGTTACCGGTGTTGAAATGTTCCGTAAACTACTAGAGCAAGGTGAAGCAGGCGACAACGCAGGTATCCTGTTACGTGGTACTAAACGTGAAGAAGTACAACGTGGTCAAGTACTAGCTAAACCAGGTACAGTTAAAGCACACACTAAATTTGAATGTGAAGTGTACATCCTGTCAAAAGAAGAGGGTGGTCGTCACACACCATTCTTCAACAACTACCGTCCACAGTTCTACTTCCGTACAACGGACGTAACAGGTGCATGTATGCTACCAGAGGGTGTTGAAATGGTTATGCCAGGCGACAACATTAAGATGTCGGTTGAGTTGATTCAACCAATCGCGATGGCAGAAGGCTTACGCTTTGCGATTCGTGAAGGTGGTCGTACGGTAGGTGCGGGTGTTGTTTCTAAAGTATTAGCCTAATCCGCAGCCCTAACCGGCAACCCAAGAAA
>JACXUY010000046.1 GCA_014763665.1 Gammaproteobacteria bacterium | reverse complement strand
TTGAATATACGAACACTCAACTGTATCCTGCCATAAAATTGTTAGCATTGCATGAAAAAAATGTAATATAAAATAAAAAATATTAATATCAATGCGTTATGTTAGCAAAACATCTTAATAAAAGTTACTTACACAACAGACATCGAATTTACTGAGCAAAAATAGCGAGAAAAATTAAAGAATGAATGCAAAAAAGCATTGAGTGAACGAGACCCTCAATGCATTTCAGTGTTGATGATTTTTGGTGATTTGCTAGGGTGCTATCTCTTCACCATTAAAGGCAAAGCAACGACCAGTTTGCTGGGGCGTGAGCTGCATCAGCACATCAATCAGGTGACTTGCAGAGGCTTGCGCTGTGAATAGGCTACCTTCTGGAACGCTGGACTGAAAGGGTTTGGTGAGCGGGCTATCAACTGTACCTGGATGCAGACCAACCACAATGCTTTGCTTATGGGTTCTGCTCAGCTCAATAGATAGTGTTTTCAGTAGCATATTCAGTGCTGCTTTAGAGGCGCGATAGGCATACCAGCCTCCTAGTCTATTATCGCCAATACTGCCAATACGAGCCGATAGTGCAGCTAGTATTACCCTTTTGTCTTTGGCTAAACTGGGGGCAAACTGTTTGATAATCATCGCTGGCACAATAGTATTCACTTCAAACAAATGAGCAAACTGATCAACACTTAACTGACGAATCGATTTTTCTGGTGTGGCTTGATCATCATGCAACACACCGGTAGCAATCAGAATAAGGTCCAAAGGCGCCAGTAACTTAGCTAGATTGGCTAATTGGGCTTCATCAAGGTAATCGACCGCATAACTTTGAACATTTCTTGGCTCAAACTGCCGACCTGATCTTGAAAAAGCAAAGATCTCAGCCGTAGGATAACGCCCAGCCAACTCAAATATTAAAGCAGCACCGATAGTACCAGCACTTCCAAAAACGGCAATGCGTTGCATGGGCATCATCCTTTTATTTATAGCGTACAATTTATGTATAGTTATTTTACTAGACATTCAAGCGTAAAATAAGATTTTATTTTTTCCAAATGGATACATATGCAATCTCTTAGCCTATTGCGCAGTCTGTTATTGATTGGCTTGCTGGTTTGGACGAATACCGGCCAAGCCAGTCCGTTTGTTGTCCACGATGCAGGTCATGGTAAAGCGGTTTTAATTCTGTCTGGTGGACCGGGGTTCACCGCATGGAATCTACTACCATTACAGCAACAGATTGCCAAACAGCATCGCGCTTTACTGTTTGACATGCGCGGTATGGGCGATCAAGCTAACTTACCACTGACCCAAGGGCGTTTATTAGATCAATGGGTTGCAGATATTGAAGCGGTACGTCGTGATAAAGGCATTAAGCAATGGACACTGGTTGGTCATTCTTGGGGTGGTATTATGGCACTGCTCTATGCTAAAGCCTACCCAGATCATGTCCGCCAGATTTTGTTATTAAATCCAGTTGATCCTGAAAAGCGTGGTTTAGTCGATATCTTAGATCGCATCAATGAACGTCAAGCTCAATTCAAGCCCGATGCTTGGGATGCCGAATTTGATGAAAAAGACACTAATATGAAAGGATTTGCAGCGACTGATGAGTCGGTGCGCTTGTATCAAATCCGTCATGTACTGCCTACATATTTTGTCAATATGGCACAAGGTGAAACCTACGCAGCTCAGTTTACAGCGCAAGACTTCTCTCCAGAAATCAACAGTCGTATTTGGCAAGAATATGATGCGCGCCCCTTCAATCGATCTGATGCCCGTCGTTTGAAAAAGCCAGTTGTTTTTGCAGACTGTGATCAGGACTTATTGATGCCAGAAAATCTGCAAGGATTAAAAGATTATTTCCCGCATATGAAGCAAAAAATATTTAAGAACTGCGCCCATTTTCCTTGGGTTGAACAACCCAAAGCTTTTTATCCGTGGCTTAACAAAACCTTAGCAGGAGGCAACTAATGTTAAATGATGAAGAGGCCGTTTCACGCGTTATTGAAATGGCTTGGGAGGATAGAACCCCCTTTGAAGCGATAGAAACCAACTTTGGTTTGAGCGAAGCACAAGTCATAGCCCTGATGCGCCGCACCTTGAAACTGGGTTCATTCAAAGCTTGGCGAGCGCGTGTAAGCGGACGTAAAACCAAACATTTAGCACTGAGATCAGCAGAGGTTTCGCGTGGCTACTGCTCGCGACAATATAAGGTTAAGCGTGGGATGAAATGATTGGCAAGGTTTGCTGGTAATGTCTAAGCGTTAATGGTAAAAAAACCGATGCGATCGCATCGGCAAGGTTGGGGGGTCATGAAGCGCTAACCGGCATACAAAGCGAGATAATCGTTGGTTTGAATGAATCGAGCGTAAACTAGCCTGCCGCACCGAAATCACAAGCAACATCTGCACATTTGCGCATGAATTAAGCTAGTCTTCATGTTATCACAGCCATGTCCAATCTAAAACTGAACAAATACTATTCACGCATTCAACACAGCTCTAACCCTAGCTAAGTCTTCGAGGGTATCCACGCCAGCATGCGTTGGCTGACAAGCTTCTGCTAAGACAATCTTATGCCCATTCCACAATACCCTTAGCTGCTCTAAGGCTTCAATGCGTTCCATTTCCGACGCAGGCCACTGAGCATACTGGCGCAAAAATCCAGCCGAATAAGCATAAATACCCAAATGACGACAAAAAGGCACACCTTTAGGTAGCTCCGTATCGGCATGTAATTCACTAGCAAACAAATCACGATGCCAAGGAATGGGCGAACGAGAAAAAGTTAAGGCATAACCCTGCTGATCAGTGACCACCTTAACGAAGTTAGGGTTCATTAACTGTGTGGCAGTATGAATGGGCTCCCATAAACTCGCCATGGATGCTTGCGGATGTTGCGCCAGCAAGGCAGCAATTTGTTGAATCACTGCCGGCGCAATCAACGGCTCATCACCCTGTACATTAACCACAGGCGTGTCATCGCTCAAATCAAGTAAGCGTGATGCCTCTGCCAAACGTTCCGTGCCCGAGGTGTGATCGGCACGCGTCATCACCACTTCTGCACCTAACTGCAACATGGTTTGGTGAATCAGCTCACTATCGGTAGCGATGACGACACGCCCGACATTCGCTTCTAATGCACGTTGCCAGACATGCCACACCATCGGCTTACCGGCAATATCCGCCAGCGGCTTGTTGGGTAAACGCGACGATTGCAAACGCGCTGGAATTAACACCACCGGCTTCATTCTGTGACCTGCGATTGTTTACGATAAGCTTCCGCTTCTTCCAGTGATAAGGTTCTGGCTTCGTTCACCAACAAAATCGGAATCCCATCACGAATCGGATAAGCCAGCCCTGCAGATAAAGAAATCAACTCTTGCTTACTGCTATCATAATGCAAGGGAGTTTTATTGGCAGGACAGACCAAAATCGCCAGTAGTCGCTTATCCATTTAAGTTATCTCTCTATTAAGTCGCTGTGTTACGCGTTCAAGCATCGGTTGTAACAAGGATGAGTCTAATTCGGTTTCTACCACCAGTGCCCACCAATGAGGTTGAGCAAAATCCTGACAACGCACCGCATCTTTCATTGTCATCACTAAAGGCGTTACGCCATCATCTATTTCAGCTAAATTAGCTGCATCCAATGCTTGATGGTCTGCCAAAGCGTGCGATGCTTTCAGCGTCAAGCCCATTGCCGTAAGGCTATCAAAAAACCTTTTTGGATGACCAATACCCGCTATCGCAACTACCTCACCCGACAAGTTTGTCAAGAAAATACGCTGCTGACTTTGCACATTCTGCCACGCTATGGGTTTTAAGGTGAAATTGCGACCATTGTAAAGGGTTAAATCGGGCAAGGGCAAGGTGTTTTCGGCTTCGCGTAAGGGACCTGCTGGTAAACAATGCCCATTGCCATAACCCTTCTCGGCATCGACCACTTCAATCACCCAATCTCGCCCTAAAGCCCAATGCTGCCAACCATCATCAGAAACAATCACATCCACAGAATGAGCCGCTAACAATGCCTTCGCCACCGCAACCCGATCACTGCCTACCCATACTGGCACCTGCAAGCTTTGCCACAATAACAAAGGCTCATCACCAACCTGTTCGCTTGTAGCATCTAATGTTACCGCACGAATGCTTTTATCACTTCGTCCGTAACCCCGACTGACAATACCCACACGCCAGCCTAGTGCCTGCAATAAGGGAATGATTGCCATAATTAAGGGGGTTTTACCCGTACCACCAACAACCCGATTACCCACCACCAAAACTGGCACAGACAAACGCGTCACTTTTTTCAGACCAACGCGATAAGCCCAACGCTTAATGGCAACCACCGCACAGTAAAGCCATTCCAGTGCCCTCGCCCACCAAGGGGGTTGCTGACCTTGCAGCCAAAAACTCGGCCAACCTGTTGTTGCGTCTTTAAATGGTTTCATGACATTAATTGAACGGGTGTAGATATCTTGCCAAGCCTACGCCAAGCACGGTGCCTGCTAAGGAAAAGGCCACATTCGCCAATACATTTAACCCTGCTAACCCATGTTTACCATTCATCCACAAGGTGTAAGTATCCCAAGAAAAGCTCGAAAAAGTGGTAAAACCACCTAAAAAACCAATCACCAGTAGTAAACGCCATACCGGATCGGCATGCAACCATTCTTGCAAGGCAATGATGGCAAAACCGATAGCAAATCCACCAATGACATTAACACTAAACGTACCCCAAGCAAAACCACCCACTCCCATCACCAGATTGACCTGATGCGCCAACCAGTAGCGCAAGACTGATCCAGCGGCACCGCCTATCGCTACCGCTGCTAGGGCACTGAACGACATCATGATGACTCGACTCCTTGCTGTTCCTTATCCAAACTCTGCCAAAAAGCCATGCGCTGGCGAATCGTCTGCTCATAGCCTCTATCAACTGGGCGATAAAAAACGGGGTGTTGATCGGCTAAGGCATCGGGAAAATAACACTCTGCTGCCGCGTAGGCATGAGGCTCATCGTGCGCATAACGGTAGTCCTTGCCGTAATCTAAACTGGCCATGAGTCGTGTTGGCGCGTTGCGTAAATGCAAGGGTACGTCATGACTGGGCATTGTTGACACCGCTTTGCGTGCCGATTTATAAGCAAGATAAACCGCATTCGACTTAGGCGCGGTTGCCAAATAAGTCACAGCTTGTGCTAGAGCCAACTCACCTTCAGGGCTACCCAGTAATTGATAAGCATTGAGTGCATCTAAGCTCACAGTTAACGCGCGAGGGTCGGCATTAGCAACCTCTTCGCTGGCCATACGCACTAAACGACGTGCCAAATACAGCGGATCACAACCCCCGTCTAACATACGTGCAAACCAGTATAAGGCGGCATCAACCGACGAACCTCTAACCGCTTTATGTAATGCCGAAATTTGATCGTAAAAGGCTTCGCCGTCCCGATCAAAACGCCTCACTTGTCCGCCAGACAAAGCAATTTTCACCGAGTCAGCTGAAATCATCATCGAGGCAGTGTCTTCGCCGTCCGACTCGGCAAAATCGGCTAATTGCTCCAACAAATTTAGCAGCTTTCGCCCATCGCCATCGGCATAAGCAAGCACCCAAGGTTGCGCGCATGCTTCAAGCGTCAGACGCGCCCATTGCTGCTCTTGCGCCAAGTGTTCTAGTCCACGTTCTAGCAACTGAACCAACTCAGTTGTCGTGAGCGATTTCAGTACATACACACGCGCCCGAGATAATAAGGCGTTATTCAAGGCAAAAGAGGGGTTTTCGGTAGTAGCACCAATAAGCGTCAGTAATCCGCTTTCAACGACGGGTAATAACGCATCTTGCTGTGCTTTATTAAAGCGGTGAATTTCATCGACAAACAGCACAGAGCGTTGACCCAGCAACTGATCCGCTTTAGCCTCGTCAATCATGCGCTTAATTTCTTTAACACCATCATGAACGGCTGAAATAACGCGCCAGTGCGCACCCGAAGCTTCAGCAAGCAAGCGTGCTAAGCTGGTTTTTCCAGTACCCGGAGGCCCCCAGAGAATCATCGATTGCAAGCGCCCTTTAGCCAGCATTTGCGCTAAGGGCTTGCCCACACCCAACAAATGTTGTTGCCCTAAGACTTCAGACAACTGACGCGCGCGAAGACGCTCTGCTAAGGGTGCGACAACCGACACTACTGAGGATTCCCAATGATATCGATATTCGGCGCTGGACGATAGTCAAACTGACTGGGATTCATGGATATGTTGCGTTTCGCACCTTTGAAACTCACGCGCGTTTCTTTACCGTCCGAGCTAGTAATGACCACTTCTTTCATCACATCGCCTTGTAGCGCCAACTCAATGAAGGCAATCTCTTGCGTACCACCTTGCTTGTTTTGCAAATCAAACCACATTAAACCATCGCCTCTGTCTTCTAATCTGCGTGTGTTATAACGCTGCGCGATTGGCTGACTGCTGGCTAACCAACTAATCGGTAAGTCTTTTTCGATTTCAGACAGGGCATACACCATCACTTGCGCTAAGGCTGGTTGATAAATCCATAAATTGACACCATCAGCGACAATATCCATTTTCTGTGGGCCTTCGTCGTAGCGCCAGTTAAACTTACCAGGACGCTGCACCCATACCTTACCCGATGATTTTTCCTCACTAAACCCTTGCGCCTCTTTCACCACCTGAGTGAATTCAGCCTCATAACTAGTCATTGTATCCAATGCTTTTTCTACTTCGGGTGCTACCGCACAAACTTGCCAAGAAGCAACACACAGCATTAAGCCAATCAAACGGTTAATCACTTTTTATTCCTTTATTCGACACTCAATACTTCACGATTACCATTGGGTTGCTGAGCACTGACTAGACCAGCAGCCTCCATAGCTTCTACAATACGTGCTGCTCGGTTATAACCAATTTTGAAACGGCGCTGCACACTGGAAACCGATACTCGACGCGCTTCAATAACAAACGCAACAGCTTCATCGTAAAGCGCGTCTTTTTCCGCTCCGCCTACTTCATCATCAAACAAACTTGTCAAGGATGCTGAACCGCCACCACCCAAGGCTGCTGCTGGATCTAAGGTGACATATTCAGGCGTTCCCTGTGTTTTCAAAAATTCAACCACCCGATGCACTTCATCATCGGAGACAAAAGGACCATGTACCCGTTGCGGAATACTCATACCATTACCTAAGTAGAGCATGTCGCCGCGCCCTAACAATTGCTCAGCCCCCATTTGATCAAGAATGGTGCGCGAGTCAATTTTAGAAGCCACCTTAAACGATACCCTAGCCGGAATATTGGCTTTAATTAGCCCAGTGACCACATCAACTGAAGGGCGTTGCGTTGCCAAAACCAAATGAATACCAGCCGCCCTTGCCTTTTGCGCCAAACGCGCAATCAGCTCTTCAATTTTTTTACCCACCACCATGAATAGGTCGGCGAATTCATCGACAATGACCACAATATAAGGCAAGGGTTCTAGCGTTGGCATCGGCGGTGCCATATCAAAAGTACCCATCATCGGCATGGTAGCGGTTGGGTCGATAATGGGTTTACCGGCATCTATAGCTGCTTGAACTTTCTCGTTATAACCGGCAATATTACGCACACCCAGTTTCGACATCAGCTGATAACGTCGCTCCATCTCCACCACACACCAACGTAGTGCATTTGCCGCCTCACTCATATCGGTAACAACTGGTGCTAGTAAATGCGGAATACCTTCATAAACAGACAACTCCAGCATTTTGGGATCAATCATAATGAATTTCACTTCATCAGCCGTTGCATGATAGAGCAAACTAACAATCATCGCATTCACACCAACCGATTTACCTGAACCAGTTTGACCCGCAACAAGAACATGGGGCATTTTGGCCAAATCGGCGACAACAGGGCGACCTGCTGTATCCTTACCCATCACTAAGGGTAAGGTCATGCTCGTATGCTGATAGACGTCCGAAGAAAGCACCTCACGAAAACTAATCGACTCTTGTACCGGATTCGGAATCTCAATGCCAATCACTGATTTTCCGGGAATAATATCAACGACACGCACGGCAAGTACCGACATAGAGCGCGCTAAGTCTTTCGCTAAATTGGTGATAGAACCCACCTTAACACCCGGAGCGGGCTGCAACTCAAATAAGGTTACCACAGGACCAGAGACAATGCCCACCACAACGGCTTTAATGTTGTACTCTTTCAGCGTTTGCTCTAACAATACACCCATCGATTCTAACACCGACTTATTGATTGAATGCACTTGCTTGGGAATTTCATCTAACAAAGATAAAGACGGCAGACTCGCTTGCTTCGTTTCACCGACCAATGTCACACCACGATCATCACGTACTTTCAAAGCCATATCCATCATGGCAGCTAAATGCTCTGATGAAGGCGGTGCTTCAGACTCAGCAGACTGAACCATAATAGGCATAATGGGCTTAAGTGTTTGCTCATCTTGTTCCGTAACACTGGGTTCTTTGTATAAACGATCGTCATGATCACTAACGGTTCGCACCACCCTTTGTGGCACATCATCTGAAATAGGCTGAACTAAGCCTGGAACACTTGCCGTTTTAATTGACCAACTCGGCGTTTCATGCAACTCAGCAGGTTTGAAATGCTCACCAACTGGACGTTCTGGTATAGCTGGATGCCCTAAAATAAACTTGGCGACATGGGCTTTAAGATCAGACCATGTGCTGATTAGCCATGCAATAAAAGCTTGTTGCGTAGGCAAAACGCGCTCACCCCGTCGCCATTCCTGATATTTTTCGACCAGCAAATCAGCAAATGCCAGCAATGCAGGCTTCCACTTATCTTGCCAATGCTCTAGCGTCCAATGCCAAGATAGCCATAAAATTTCACCTGTCACATCCACCAATTGCAACAAGGTAACACCAACAATCCAACTAAACGCCAAGGCAAAAAAAGATAATAACAATAAGGTAGCGGCTAAACGATCAACGGTCGATACCATAAACTGTGCTAGCGCATAGCCCCACATGCCCCCACCCGAATAAGGCAAGGGTACGAACCAATCCTGTCCATTCAAATAAAGTGATGCCAGTGCTGCACCAGTTGAAAGCAATAAAACAAGACTAGCGGAGGAAATAAGCAATTGACGGCGGTTCAACTCGGTTTGCTTGACGCGAATACGGAACACCACCCAGCTCACCAGAGCAACACCAAAGGGAACGGCGTAAGCGAATACGCCGAACAAAAAGAGCAGAAATGAGGCAATCCACGCTCCCGTCGCATCGCCCCAATTATAAATCTTACCTTCAGTCGTTCCAGATGAAAAAAAGCCCGCGTCGCGTGGATCGTAGCTAAATAGCACTAAAAACAGGAAAAGCGCCAGCACAAAGCCAATGAGTAAGCCCCACTCATGCGTAAGTAAGCCATTAAACTGCTCAGAACGCTGACGCAGGCGAGCAATCAAACCTAACGCTGGTTTTTGTGAAGCTCGCAAGTGTGTGCCAGACGGCGAAGTCTGCATGAAATGCCCTTATGAAAGTGTCGATTAAAACAATGGGCTCATTTTAACCGAGGTAATCGAAATAAACCAACGTAAGCGAAGGATAAGAGCAATTAAAGGGCTTTGACTTCAATTTTACCAAATTTATTCGCAAAACTTTGTGGACGCTGCGCCAAAGCCGCCCCGACCTGATGCGCCAACTGGCGATAATGCTGCGCAATTTCACCCTCAGGCTCTGCCACCATCGTTGGCTTGCCACTGTCGGCTTGGACACGAATGCTCATGGTTAAGGGTAAAGATGCCAGTAACTTAACGTTAAAATCCTGCGCCATTTTCGCACCACCACCCTCACCAAAAATAGGTTCAACGTGACCACACTGACTACAAACATGCAACGCCATGTTCTCGACAATACCCAATACTGGAATATTGACCTTCTCGAACATTCTAAGGCCTTTACGCGCATCAATCATAGCCAAGTCTTGCGGTGTGGTGACAATGACCGCACCAGCAACGGGAATTTTTTGCGCCATGGTCAACTGGGTGTCGCCAGTGCCAGGCGGTAAATCCACAATTAAGTAGTCTAAGCTACCCCAATTGGTTTCATTGATTAATTGCATCAAGCTCCCCGTAACGACTGGACCTCGCCAAATCATCGGTGAGTCAGGTTCTACCAAAAAACCGATCGAGTTGACCTTAACGTCATAAGCAACCAAGGGTTCCATGGTTTTACCATCGACACTATGCGGCATTTTGCCCACCAAACCAAACACCGTTGGCATGCTCGGACCATAAATATCAGCATCCAATACACCCACTTTAGCGCCCTCACTGGCCAAAGCCAGCGCTAAGTTCGCCGAAGTGGTGCTTTTTCCTACGCCGCCCTTACCAGAGCCAACAGCAATAATATTGGTAATACCGGAAATGGGGTCAATATTGCCTTGTGTTTGACGAGCCACGACTTTGAGCATAAAGTCAATTTGGCTGATGGTTAAACCAGCAGACTGAGCTTTGGCTTCAATCTGTTGTTGCCAATTTGCCCACAGGCTTTTCGCAGGGTAAGGCACCTCAAAAACCAGTGCTAATCCCAATACGCCCTGACGCGCATCGACCAGCCATTCATTCAGTGATTGCCCCGAAAAGCTATCCACCACCTCGTCAAGCAGACTAACGAGCTTGGCTTGAGTATCGGCAGTTAGCTCACGCGCAAAGAGCTTGTTCAACCAGCTTTTCATGATAGCCCCTCATTGATTCAATAGTATTTATAGGATGGGGGTCTGGGGGAAGGTTAAGTATTAGCCAAGACATAGCATAGCTGTGACACCTTCCCCTAGAGGTCAAAAAATGACTAACGAGCAACTCAACGAGTTGTCTCGTTTTAGTCGTTAAACATCCATGGCATTGAGATTCGGCGCGCATCTTCGTAACGCTTAATTTCGTCAGCGTGCTGCAACGTTAAACCAATGTCATCCAGACCGTTCAGCAAACAATGCTTGCGGAAGGGATCAACAGAAAAACGAATCTGCTGGCCAGAAGGCGTGCTAATCGTTTGCGAAGGCAGATCAATGGTTAGCTTGTAACCTTCGTTAGCTTCCACTTCTTCGAATAATTGCTGTACTAACTCATCTGACAAAACTATCGGTAATATGCCATTCTTAAAGCTATTATTGAAAAAGATATCCGCATAGCTAGGGGCAATGATGGCATCAAAACCATAATCTTTCAATGCCCAAGGCGCATGTTCACGCGACGAACCACAACCAAAATTTTGACGTGTCAGCAGAATCTTAGCGCCTTGATAACGTGGCTGATTCAATGAAAAATCAGGGTTAATCGGACGATGTGTGCAATCCATATCAGGTTCACCAATATCCATATAACGCCACTCATCAAAAGCATAAGGACCAAACCCCGAACGTTTAATCGACTTCAAAAACTGTTTAGGAATAATCGCATCGGTATCAACGTTAGCACGATCTAAAGGCGCAACCACAGCGGTTAATGTTGTAAATTGATACATAAGTAAACTCTCCTAATTACGCCATCACACTACGTACGTCAACAAAATGACCCGCCACCGCTGCGGCGGCTGCCATCGCCGGACTCACCAAATGCGTGCGACCACCCGCTCCTTGGCGACCTTCAAAATTACGATTCGACGTCGAAGCACAGTGTTTACCTGCTGGCACTCGGTCGGCATTCATCGCCAAGCACATCGAACACCCTGGTTCACGCCATTCAAAACCAGCATCGGTAAAGATTTTATCTAGACCTTCCTGTTCTGCTTGTTGCTTCACCAAGCCAGAACCTGGCACAACCAACGCCATTTCAACTGATTCAGCGATTTTTTTGCCTTTCAGCACCGATGCTGCTTGACGCAAATCTTCGATACGCGAATTAGTACATGAACCAATGAACACCACATTGACAGGAATATCGGTTGCTTTCATGCCGGGCTTCAAGCCCATATAATCCAAAGCGCGACGAATACTGCCAGCTTTAACGGCATCCGTTTCCGCTTCAGGATCGGGCACCGCACCGGTAACGGGAATGACCATTTCAGGTGAAGTTCCCCAAGAAACTTGTGGGGCAATGTCTTCACCCTGCAATACCACTTCCGCGTCAAACACCGCATCATCATCCGAGTACAAGTGCTTCCACGCTTCAATTGCCTGAGCCATCACCTCACCTTTAGGCGCAAAAGGACGGCCTTGCACATAAGCAATCGTCTTCTCATCAGGAGCAACCATACCAGCACGCGCACCCGCTTCGATCGACATGTTACAGATGGTCATACGTCCTTCAATCGACAAGTCACGAATGACCTGACCCGCGAACTCAATGGCATAGCCTGTGCCGCCCGCCGTACCAATCTTACCGATAATTGCCAGCACCACATCCTTCGCCGTCACACCCGGTTGTAATTTTCCTTCCACGCGAATACGCATGTTTTTCATTTTTTTCTGCAACAAACATTGCGTTGCCAATACGTGCTCTACTTCCGAAGTACCAATACCAAAAGCCAAGGCACCCACTGCGCCATGGGTAGAGGTATGAGAATCACCACAAACCACGGTCATGCCCGGCAAGGTCAGCCCCTGTTCTGGACCAACAACATGCACAATCCCTTGGCGAATATCACCCATTTTAAATTCGGTAATACCGAACTCACTCGCATTTTTATCGAGCGTTTGCACTTGAACTCGTGAAATCGGATCGACAATGGCATCCACACCACCTGCACGATCGGTTGTTGGTACATTATGGTCAGGCACAGCCGCATTAGCAGAAGCACGCCAAGGCTTACGATTCGCAATACGCAAGCCTTCAAAGGCCTGAGGGCTAGTCACTTCATGAACTAATTGACGATCAATATAAATCAGTGCCGTGCCGTCGGCATCCATGCGAACGACATGTTGATCCCAAAGTTTGTCATAAAGTGTTTTTCCAGCCATTTTTCATATCCTCATTCAGCACTTCTTCAAAGAAGGCGATTAAATTCCATCGGTTTTATTGTACAAAATCATCGAAACAAGATTCTTGCATTTTATGGCATAACTACATGATTTATTACCATAAAAAACAAAAAACCCGAGGATTCTAGCAAGATTCAATCAACATTTAAGCTAAAGCACAATAAAATCTAAACACAAAAGCACCGCCGTAGCGGTGCTTTCATATAAGCAAAATTACTCAGCCAAAGCAGGTAAGCTTGTCTGATCGACATCTTTCATGGTTAAGCGAACTTTACCTTGTTTATCTATTTCCATCACGTAAACATTCACTTCCTGACCTTCAGATAAATATTTACTGACATCATCGACACGTTCATGCGCGATTTGCGAAATATGCACTAGTCCATCTTTACCCGGTAAAACATTAACAAAGGCGCCAAACTCAGCCAGCTTAACGACTTTACCACGGTAAGTTTTACCCACTTCGATTTCAGCCGTAATGTCATCAATCATTTTACGTGCGGCGGCCGCTGCTGCTTTAGTCACCGCAGCAATTTTAACCGTACCATCGTCACTCAATTCAACGGTTGTTCCTGTTTGCTCGGTAATACTGCGGATCACCGCACCGCCTTTACCAATCACATCACGAATCTTATCGGGATTGATCCTAAATACCGTAAAGCGTGGCGCCCATTCAGATACTTCTGGACGCGGACGCTCAATGACCGCATTCATGATACCCAAAATGTGCAAACGCCCAGCCTTAGCTTGATTCACAGCAACATCCATAATCTCAGGCGTAATACCATTAATCTTTATGTCCATCTGCAAAGCAGTAATACCGTTCGCTGTTCCAGCCACTTTGAAATCCATATCACCAAGATGATCTTCATCACCTAAAATATCCGACAACACAGCAAAGCGATCACCCTCTTTAATCAAGCCCATCGCAATACCGGCAACAGGAGCTTTTAATGGAATACCCGCATCCATCATAGATAAAGAGGAACCACAAACAGTCGCCATGGAGGAAGAACCATTCGACTCAGTAATTTCAGATACGACACGAATCGTGTAGGGCCAATTTTCCTGTGCAGGCACCATTGGGAAAACGCCACGACGTGCTAGATTACCATGACCAATTTCGCGACGCCCTGGCGCACCCAGACGACCCGTTTCACCCACTGAGTAGGGCGGAAAATTATAATGCAGCTGGAATCGCTCTTTGTAAGCGCCCGCTGCCAAATCATCGGTAATTTTCGCATCAGACTCAGTACCTAGGGTGGTCACCACCAAGGCTTGAGTCTCACCACGCGTAAACAACGCAGAACCGTGAACACGAGGTAA
>JACXUY010000120.1 GCA_014763665.1 Gammaproteobacteria bacterium | reverse complement strand
GGTCAGTTCGGGTAAAGATTTGTCGGCAATAAAGACATGACGCGCGGTTTTGTTAAGGCGTGTCCCGTCACAGCTCGCACAGACTTGTACCACTCGCAGTTGTGACAGTCCGCTGCGTACCGATTCGACATCGCTATCTCGATAGCGTCGCTCAAACCAAGGCAAGATACCTTCCCACGGACGAGGTGCGTCCGAATAGCGACCACTAGGTAAGGCAATACGCTCATTGCCGCTGCCGTGAATGAGTTTTTGTTGTAAGTTATTGTCGAGCTCTTGCCAAGGTGTTTCTAAATCGAAGCCATAGTGATCGGCGAGGGCTTGCAATAGAGATTTGGTGTAGGCATTGCGTTTATCCCAGCCATGAATGGCGCCGTTGCCTACGGGCAGTTCGGGGTGAGCGACAATCCGTTCTAGGTCAAAGCGTTCGACGCTTCCTAAGCCGTCGCAACTGCTGCAAGCACCATGTGGGCTATTGAATGAGAAGAGTCTGGGTTCGAGTTCGGCAACAGAATAACCACAATGAGGACAGGCAAATTTACTGGAAAATAACAGCTTGAAGTCGCCATCTTCTGCCGACAAAGGTTCAACCATCGCTAAGCCATTTGCCAGTTTTAAGGCAGTTTCAAAGGATTCAGCCAGACGCTGTTTTAAGTCATCGCGCACTTTGAAACGGTCAATCACTGCATCGATGGTGTGTTTTTTCTTGCCATCTAATTCGGGAATACGATCGAGTTCGACCAGTTCGCCGTCGATACGAGCACGAATGTAACCTTGGGCAGCCAATTCACCCAATAGTTCTTTATGCTCACCTTTTTTGTCACGCACAATCGGCGCTAAAATCATGGCGCGACTGTTTTCCGGCAAAGACAGAGTGTGATCGACCATTTGACTCACGGTTTGAGCGTGCAGGTCGCAACCGTGTGTTGGGCAACGCGGTGTGCCAACGCGGGCATAGAGCAGGCGAAAATAGTCATAAATTTCGGTGACCGTTCCGACGGTAGAACGCGGGTTGTGGCTGGTCGCTTTTTGTTCGATGGCAATAGCAGGCGATAAGCCGTCGATGCTATCCATGTCGGGTTTTTCCATCATAGATAGGAATTGGCGCGCATAAGCAGAGAGGCTTTCCACATAACGGCGCTGCCCTTCGGCATAGAGGGTATCGAAAGCTAGCGACGACTTACCCGACCCAGATAAGCCCGTAATCACCACCAGTTTGTTTTTTGGAATATCTAGGTCGATGTTTTTCAGGTTGTGAGTTCGTGCGCCACGAATGCGGATAAAGTTATCCATAATGCCGATGCTGCCCCGCTAAAAAGTGACTCATAAGTATAGCGGAATTTTTCAACAAGCGGCACAGCTTTGCTATACTTACGTGATTAAGAATCAGATTTGTTTGGAATACCACTATGCAGGCTAATGCCTTACCGCCCATTGATGATTTAGCGATGCGCCCCGATGAGAAGCGTGCAGCCAGTTTAATGGCTGCTTTATATGCCAGCCGTATGCTGGGTATGTTTATGATTTTGCCTACCTTTGCTTTATTTGCGCAGAGTGAATTTCCCGAAGCATCGGCGTTGATGATTGGCTTAACCATGGGTATTTATGGCTTGAGTCAGGCGTTGTTACAGTTGCCTTTTGGTATGTGGTCGGACAGGTTTGGTCGTAAACCGCTCATTGCCATTGGCTTGGTGCTGTTTGCTTTGGGATCCGTTGTCTGCGCATTAGCACCGACGATGGAGTGGATGATGGTGGGTCGTGCATTACAAGGTGCGGGTGCTATTTCAGCGGTCTTGTTGGCTTTGTTGGCAGATTTAACGCGCGAAACGGTACGTTTGCGTGCGATGTCGTTGGTCGGTATCAGTATTGGTTTTTCATTTACCATATCGCTCGTCATTGGTCCTGCGTTAGATGCGATAGTGGGTGTGCGGGGTATTTTCTGGCTAACGGCACTGATGGCCTTGGGTGGGCTGGTGGTACTTTACACCCTAATTCCCGATCCGGACATTAAACCGCTGAGTCGTGATGTGCAAGCGGATACCAGCGCTTTGGGTGTGGTTCTAAGGGATAAGGGCTTGTTACGCTTAAATTTCGGTATTTTCGCTTTGCATTTGTTGCTAACCGCTTTATTTATTGCTGTGCCTTTGGCATTAGTGCAGTCGGCAGGCATTGATGTGATGCAACATTGGCAGATTTACTTGCCCGTGATGCTGGTTTCTTTTGCGCTGATGACGCCCCTCATTATTTATGGCGAGAAAAAAGCCAAGTTGCGTCCTATTTTTCTGCTGTCGATCGGGCTATTGATGCTGTCTGAAGCCTTGCTCTGGGCAGGACACGACAACTTGTGGTTAGTGGTGTTGGCGTTGGTTGTTTTTTTCACTGGCTTTAATGTTATGGAAGCGTCTTTGCCTTCACTGATTGCTAAATTTGCGCCTGCGCATTTGAAAGGAACGGCCAGCGGCGTTTATGCCACCAGTCAGTTTTTTGGCACTTTCTTGGGTGGTGTGCTCGGTGGTGCATTGTTGGGTTGGGGCAGTTTTGATGCGGTATTCGCCGCGGCAATCGGCTTAACCTTGGTTTGGTTGGTTATTGCTTGGGGCATGGTGAATCCTGATCGCATTTCCAGCTTCGTCTTGCCTTTACGCGATGAGCACGTGCAAACGCCTGATGCAACCAAGCAGGCATTGATGTCGATTCAAGGGGTGCGAGAAGCCTGGGTAGATAGTGTAGGTGTTCGTGCCTATTTGAAAATCGATAAAACACAAGTTAATGAAGAAAATTTGATTCACTGGGTAACACAATAATCTTTTACCTACTAGCTAATTTGAGTTTAATTAGTGTACACTGCAAAAACTTGTCTGGTCGAATGGTGGTCAGTCGAGTTGTTTTTTATTTTTTAGTCCGTAAATGAGTGTTGGAGAGTGATGTATGCGTGGTGTAAATAAAGTGATTTTAGTGGGTACTTTGGGTCGTGATCCTGAGGTGCGTTATACGCCGAACGGCAATGCGATTGCCAATTTGAATGTGGCGACTTCTGAACAGTGGACGGATAAACAGAGTGGTGATCGTCAGGAACGTACTGAATGGCATCGCGTGGTTATTTTCGGTAAGTTGGCGGAAATTGCCGGTCAGTATTTGAAAAAAGGTAGTCAAGTTTATCTTGAAGGCAAGTTGCAAACGCGCAAATGGCAAGATCAGTCTGGTCAGGAGCGTTACAGCACTGAAGTGGTGTTGGATGTGAATGGTCAAATGCAAATGCTCGGTGGTCGCAACGATAACCGTGGTGGTCATGCCGCAATGGGTGATAGTGGTTACGGTGGGGATATGGGTGGTTATGGTGGTGGTGCGCCTGCGCGTGCGCCTGCTGCACAAGCAGTGCGTCCTGCTGCCTCAGCTCCACCTGCTTTTGGTCCTGACTTAGATGATGATATCCCTTTTTAATTCAATCAATTGGAATCATTAAAACCAGCAATATGCTGGTTTTTTT
>JACXUY010000005.1 GCA_014763665.1 Gammaproteobacteria bacterium | reverse complement strand
GATTGATCGTCTGAAAACCAACCCGTGTACAGGCAACCGTGCAAAGCAATGAGTGAGAAAATACGGCACTGTTCCGCCCGACGTCTTTCTTTACTCAGCTCAGAAAGTTCGTTTAATTCAACAGAATCTTGTCGCAGCGAGTGTAAAGCATCTTGCAGTGCGTCGGCATGAGTTGCCACCAAAGCTTGAGCTTGCTGCAAAATCAACTGTTCGACTGGCAAAATCATAACAATATCCCTGTTTGCTGTGCAATTTGAATGATCGGGCGGTTATCGTCTGGCATTTGCAGTAGAACATCCACTTTCTGCTCTCCTAGGCCTTGCTCTAACAGCATTAATAATTGAATTTTTAACCGCATTGCGTGCATGACATCCACCATATCGGCTTGAATCAATAAATCAATGTCACCGCCTTTTTTAAGATCATCGCAACGAGAACCAAATAACCACACCTTAGCCTGTTCACCAAACAACTGAACAACGGCATGATGAATAATGTTGTTAGGCGCATAAAAAAACTTGTGTTATAAGAAAAAAAGCAGCCTTTTGGCTGCTTTCTTATCTATCCGATTAAGCCTTCGCTTCTATCACGCGTGGACGCAAGCCCAACTCGCGCAATTGCAAAGGCGATACATCCGAAGGGGCATTCGTCAGCACACAGGCTGCCGATTGTGTTTTCGGGAAAGCAATTACATCACGAATCGAAGGCGCACCCACCATCATCATCACCAAGCGATCTAGGCCGAATGCCATGCCCGCATGCGGTGGTGTACCATATTGTAAGGCTTCAACGAACCAACCGAACTTATCATCGATGTCTTCTTGTGATAAGCCTAACAACTCAAACACGCGCGATTGCATACGAGGATCGTGAATACGCACCGAACCACCGCCTAACTCGATACCATTGAGCACCAAATCGTAGGCTTTAGCCGTTAGGTTAGCTAGGTCAGCACCATCGGCCAGCGCTTCCAGCCCGCCTTGCGGAGCTGTAAACGGATGGTGAATCGCAACATAACGGTTAGCTTTGTCGTCGTACTCGAACATCGGGAAATCGACTACCCATAAAGGCGCCCACTGTTTTTCCATCATGTTACGATCTTCAGCCACTTTCACTCGCAACGCACCCAAGGCATCGTTAACGACTTTGGCTTTATCAGCGCCGAAGAAAACCAAGTCGCCATTTTTCGCGCCAACACGTTCTAAAATCTGCATGACTTGATCGGGGAAGAACTTGACGATGGGCGATTGCAGGCCATCAATCCCATTTTCGAGGGCATTAACCTTAATCCACGCTAAGCCTTTTGCCCCGTAAATACCGACAAACTGGGTATAGTCATCGATTTCTTTACGTGACATTTCGCCACCATTAGGCACACACATGGCAACCACACGGCTTTTTGGATCTTTGGCCGGCGCAGCAAATACCTTGAATTCGATATCTTGCAATAAGTCAGCTACATCCACCAATTCCATACCAAAACGCATATCAGGACGGTCTGAACCGAAGCGACGCATGGCTTCAGCGTAAGGCATACGCTGGAAATCACCCTCGAAGGTCTCGCCCAACACTTCTTGGAAGACGGTTTTGAACAGTCCTTCCATTAACGCCATGTATTCTTCTTGATCGACGAAAGAAGCTTCCATGTCCACTTGCGTGAACTCCGGTTGACGGTCTGCACGCAGGTCTTCGTCGCGGAAACAACGCGCGACTTGGTAGTAGCGATCCATGCCCGACATCATCAACATCTGTTTGAATAACTGTGGTGATTGTGGCAAAGCAAACCACTCGCCCTGATGCGTACGACTAGGCACTAAATAATCACGCGCACCTTCTGGTGTCGATTTCGTCAAAATAGGGGTTTCAATTTCATTAAAAGCATGACTTTCTAAATAACGACGCATGATGGAAACCGTTTTAGAACGGGTGCGCAAATTGTTCTGCATAGCATCACGACGTAAATCTAGGTAGCGGTATTTCAAACGTACTTCTTCAGACAGATTTTTTTCATCTAACTGGAAAGGAATGGGTTCAGCCATGCTCAGCACTTGCAGGTCTTTGGCTAAGACTTCAATTTTACCGCTGGCGATATTAGCATTTGCCGTACCTTCTGGACGCAAACGCACACGACCCTGAATCTGTAACACACATTCGTTGCGAATATGCTCTGCTTTAGCAAAGGCATCAGCGGTATCTGGATCAACCACCACTTGCACAAAACCGGTATGATCGCGCAAATCAATAAAAATCACCCCACCGTGATCACGACGACGATTGACCCAACCACACAATTGAACCGTTTGACTATCTAAGGCTTCCGTAACACTATTTGCTAAATGCGAACGCATCGTCATTTTATTTCTTCCTTTACCAATTTATCATTTTCAGCTGCTGACTCTTGCACTTCAGGCACAACAACACCACCAGAAATGATCATTTTTAATGCTTGTTCGACCGACATATCTAAGGGGACCAAATCGTCTTGTGAGACCATTAAAAAGAACCCTGATGTCGGATTAGGTGTTGTTGGCACAAAAACATTAATCACAGAATTTAACCCTGTTTTAGCTTGAGCTTCACCTGTTTTCGTGCTGGTCTGAAAGGCGAGTGTCCAAGTACCTCGACGCGGGTATTCAAGCAGATAGGCCTTTTGAAATGACTGCTCAGAACCAACAAACGCTTCAGTCACTTGTTTTACAGCAGAATAAATAGAACGCACCAAAGGAATTCGAGACAGCAAACCTTCCCAGAAACCAACCAATTTCTCGCCTAAATAATTAGCGACAATCATACCGGTCACCATAATCACCACAGTTGTCATCAACAGACCGAAACCCGGGATATGGTATCCTAACAATTCATCAGGGCGATAAGCTGATGGCAGCAATAACAGCACCTGGTCAAAAGTTTCAATTAAAAAATTAATGACCAGTACCGTCACCCCCAATGGCAACCATACCAATAAACCAGCCATTAAATACTTGCGCATTGAATCCACAATCCTTTGTTGTTTGCCATCGCAATTCGATAACCGATAGAATTTGTTATTATAACATGTCAGTTGACATATTAAGTACAAGGTATTGATGATGAACGACACAAAACCAACACATTGTTTGCACTTAAAACGCATTGGCATCGACACCTATCGCGAACAGGTTGCATACTTGCATCGTCACTGCCCTTTGTACCAAACCGAGGGCTTTCGCGCCCTATCTAAACTTGAAATTCTCGCCGATGGCCAAACAATTCTAGCCACCCTAAATATTGTTGAAGACGATCAACTCCTCAGTCCATCAGAGCTGGGATTAAGCACGACGGCATTTAAACAATTAGGATTAACCGAAGGCACGCCAGTGAGCGTGCGTCAGCCTCCTCCCGTTCACTCAATGAAAGCGGTAAGGGCTAAAATTGCGGGTGAGCGATTGAGTCAAGCCGAGTACACCGCTATCTGTCAGGACATTGTGGCGCATCGCTATGCCAAAGAAGAGTTAGCGGCCTTTTTGGTGTCTTCCGCACAGTCCGGCATGGATCGTGAAGAAGTGTTATTTTTAACCAGAGCCATGACCGATACAGGTAAACATATCAACTGGGATGAGCCTATGGTGGTTGATAAACACTGTATCGGTGGTATTCCTGGCAATAGAACCACCATGATTGTGACCCCTATTGTGGCTGCTTATGGTCTGCTCATGCCCAAAACATCCAGTCGCGCCATCACCTCTCCCGCTGGCACAGCCGACACCATGGAGGTTTTGGCTGAGGTCAATCTTACCATGGACACACTGCGCCATATCGTGCATCAAGAGCGTGCTTGTCTCGCATGGGGCGGAACAGCCAACCTTGCTCCAGTAGACGACATTCTCATTTCAGTTGAACGCCCATTAAGTCTAGACTCTCAGAGTCAAATGATTGCTTCTATTTTGTCTAAAAAACTCGCTGCTGGCGCGACGCATTTATTATTAGACATACCCGTTGGACCACATGCCAAAGTGACCAACATGCGAGATGCAATACAACTACGCAAATTATTTGAGTATGTCGCTTTACATACTGGCTTACAAATGGAAGTCGTTATTACTGACGGCAATCAGCCAATTGGTAAAGGCATTGGACCAGTGTTAGAAGCGCGTGATGTCATGCAAGTGTTATCAAATGACAGCAAAGCACCAACCGATCTTCGCGAAAAGTCCTTACAACTTGCTGGACGCATTTTAGAATTTCATCCCGATGTACGTGGTGGCAGCGGCTATCACCTTGCCAGAGATATTCTCGAGTCAGGTCGAGCACTGGAAAAAATGAACCGCATCATTGAGCGACAAGGAAAAAAAGAAGCGGTGGACGTTGCCGAGTTGGTCATTGCGGTTAAAAGCAATCACAGCGGCATCATTAAGTCTATCGACAACCTAATCATTGCACGTATTGCGCACATGGCTGGCGCACCACTCAATGCCGGCGCTGGCATAGATCTCAATCGAAAACTAGGAGATAAGGTCCGCAAGGGCGAAACCTTGTACCAAGTTTATACCAGTTTTCAAGCAAACTGGGAGTTTGTACAAGAGTTTATCCATGAACAAGGCAACGGTTATTTTATTGCAGGTTAACGCCTGCTAATAAGCACTCAACATCAGTAAATTTGACCCACATTTCGATTCAGTAGCGGTGAATAGCACAAACACCACGCCAATCTTCAAGAGTTGATAAGGGTTATTCCTGGCGAAATCGTGCATACAAATGCTATGCCCATGCTATCTTCTAGTACATCGACCTTAACGCCTTTTGCACTCAATAGTGCCTCAGTTCCACTGGCGTTAGTGACATCTCCCACCACCACACGAGAAAAGCCTCGCATGTCTAATAAACTCGCACAGACTTCACAGGGACTTAATGACGTCAATAAGGTGATACGACTGAAATCAATAGGTCCCGCATCTCTAATAGCGGCAGTTTCGCCATGATTATAGGGATGATTCTCTTGTACTTGTGTATTATGCCCTTTACCGACAATGCAACGGGTTTCATTATCAATAATCACAGCCCTATTGGGCAACCACCCTCATCATAACTTTTTTGCGCCAGCCAAACCGCAATCCACATAAAATCCACATAAATGATGGTCGCTGATACCTTGGCTCAGTTGATCATTCAACAAGACTGGCAGACTCAGCGTTGGCATATGAGCAATGACACACAACAAAGCATCGCTTACTTCTGTCGATTCTGAACAATAGGGATTCATAACTCGCTCTCCGGTAATCAATAGCGCCTGATCATGATTAGAACGCACACGTATGATAAAGCAAATGCCAGCCATAAAAAAACCACCCGAAGGTGGTTCATTTGGTAGGACTGGTAGGTTTCGAACCTACGACCAATCGATTATGAGTCGACTGCTCTAACCCCTGAGCTACAGTCCCAAACTCGGTGAGCATCAATCCAAGAAAGAGCGCAGTTTTTCTGCACGCGATGGATGACGCAATTTGCGAAGTGCTTTGGCTTCAATCTGACGAATCCGCTCACGCGTTACGTCAAACTGTTTACCCACTTCCTCTAAAGTATGGTCGGTGTTCATTTGAATACCAAAACGCATACGCAATACTTTGGCTTCTCTTGGGCTAAGCGTCGATAACATCAACTCAACCGCTTCAGACAAGCCTTGATTGTCCGCAGAATCCGAAGGTGACAACATATTGCCATCTTCAATAAAATCGCCCAATGAAGAATCTTCATCATCACCAATTGGTGTTTCCATCGAAATAGGCTCTTTGGAAATTTTCATCACCTTACGGATTTTATCTTCGCCCATTTCCATGGCATCAGCCAACTCATCCGCAGTCGGTTCACGACCCATCTGCTGCAGTAACTGACGCTGTACGCGATTTAACTTATTAATGGTTTCAATCATGTGTACTGGAATACGAATGGTGCGTGCTTGATCGGCAATACTGCGCGTAATGGCCTGACGAATCCACCAAGTCGCATAGGTAGAGAACTTATAACCGCGACGGTATTCGAACTTGTCTACCGCTTTCATCAAACCGATATTGCCTTCCTGAATCAAATCTAGGAACTGCAAACCACGGTTAGTATATTTTTTCGCGATCGAAATAACCAAACGTAAGTTAGCTTCGATCATCTCTTTTTTCGCGGCACGTGTACGACTGTCAGCATCGACCACTTTACGATTCACGTCTTTTAACGACGTAATGTCCATGGCAATACGCTTTTCCAAGAAACGTAACCGCTTTTGTGCGCGTGTCACCTGATCTTTCAAGGCTTGTAAGCGAACGGCTGAATCATCCACATTAGCGGCGATAACACGATCAATCCACTCTAAATCAGTTTCTGAACCCACGAAAGTGCTGATAAAGTGCTGTTTTGGTAAACGGCCCTGCTCAACCGTTAAATCCATAATTAAGCGTTCATACTGACGAATTTGATCGACGTGCTTACGCAAATCAGCCAAGACTTCAGCAACAAATGAAGGCGCTAGCTTAACCGTCATCAAACGACTGGCAACAGCCAAACGCGCTGTTGTTGCACGCTCATCCGCATGTCCGAACTCTGCTTCGAGACTACTAGCAACTTGGTGCAAGTTACGCAACTCCACTAAGAAAGCCGTAACACCCTCAGTATCGTAAGGGTCTTCTTTAGAAACACCATCAGCTGAGTCATCGTCAGCTTCTAAATGCTCTTCTACTGCTGCGGCTTCGGGCGCAAGCGATGCCTCTTCTTGTTCAGGCATCAAGAAACCCATCACCAAATCGCTAAGCTTAATCTCCCCCTCTTCCACTTGTTTCAAGTGTTGAAAGAGCAAGGTCGGCATTTGTGGGTAGAGCGCTAAAGAGGTTAGCATGTCGCGCGTACCTGACTCGATACGACGTGCGATTTCAATTTCGCCCTTACGTGTTAAGAGCTCTACCGAACCCATTTCGCGCATATACATACGCACAGGATCGGAGGTACGACCTAGTTCGCCATCATCGGCAACGCTGGCAGCAGCCACTTCAGGGTCGGCATCAACGAGCGCACCAGGCACCAAAATATCAGGATTATGCACAACATCATCTAGGACATTAATGCCCATGTCGCCTAATAGAACAACGATTTCTTCAACCTTTTCTTCATCTTCGAACTCATCATGCAACATGTCCGTGATATCTTGGTAATTAAGATAACCTTGTTCACGTCCGCGTGCGATTAAATCCGCTAATTGCTGTTGTTCATCGTATGATGCCATACCTTCCTCTATTGAGCGTTGGGGAACTTATAATTTTACCAAAATAGTTAGCTTTTCGCTAGATGCATATAAACTTACTCATTGGCGCTGCATTCGCGTTTGACAAAGTTTGACGCGCTGATTGAGTTGCGACAAAGCAGCCAAAAGCGAGTCGTTACTCTGTCCTTGCTCCATTTGTTTGAGCACAGACAAACGCGCGGTTTCAATCGCCTTACATACCAACAACTGCCAACCGTCCTGCCATTCATGTTTTGCTTGTTCAATCGTAAAAGGCAGTAAGGTAGCAGGGGCATTAGTAGGCAAATTACCTGCTAAGGCTGTCAGCAAGGTCATCACGCCTTTTTCACCATACTGATGCAACAAAGCCGCATCTTGACTTGGCCAATCTTCAGCTAGTTGCGGAAATTGTGTCAATAAAGCCAGCAATTTATCAGACAACTTTTGTGTCGCAAGTGCAGGAGCAACTAGCTGTTTTTTCTTAAGATCGCGATGCACAGCCAAACCAGTACGCACACCCAACAACTTCTCAACTTGCCATTCTTGCATATCGGCCGCTCTCGCCAAAGATTGAATTAATGCATAGCGCACACTCATTTCTTCAGTCTGTTTTAACCACTGAGCGGATTGAAACAGCAATCGGCGAGCATCTTCTGCCACCGACCAAGATAGCCCAGATAAATCAGCCAAACCCTGCACCAACCACTCACCTGGCGTTAAAGATTGATCCAGCGCTTGCATCAAAGCTTCTGCACCATAACGACGCACATAGGAATCTGGGTCTTCGTCTTGCGGCAAAAAGAAGAATCTAACCGAACGTGAACCCGACAGCTGAGTCAACGCAACAGACAAGGCTTTCCATGCGGCCTTACGTCCTGCTTTATCACCATCAAAAGCGAAAACAATTTCAGCGGTATGCTTGAACAGCAGCTGCAAATGCGCAGGCGTCGTAGCTGTTCCCAAAGTAGCCACTACTTGACGCACACCAAATTGCGCCAAAGCCACCACATCCATGTATCCCTCAACAACCAAAACCCGATTAATGTTACGAACCGACTGTAACATTTCGTACAAGCCATAGAGCATTTTTCCCTTATGGAAGAACTCAGTCTCAGGCGAATTGAGATACTTAGGTGCATGCTCGCTGGCCTGCATAATACGACCACCAAAACCCACAACACGGCCGCGCAAATCACGAATTGGAAACTGAATGCGGTTGCGAAACTTATCGACAACCGAACCATCCTCGCGCTCAGCCACCAATCCCACTGCCAACCATTGTGCCTTAGTCACATTAGGAAATTGTTTCTGTAACCCCATGGATTCGTTGGGCGCGAGTCCAATCGCAAAATCTCGCGCAACAACACCGGTTACACCGCGAGACTTTAAGTATTCAATCGCTTGTGCGCCCTGCGCATGATGTTTCAAATTATGCACAAACCACTGCGCTGCTTGTGCCAATAAAGCGAAGCCTTGTAACTGCTCGCTTCGTTGTTGTATCTCTTTTGCTTGCCGCTGGGCTGAAACCTGTTCACGTGGCACGGATACACCCATTTCACTGGCGAGCACTTCGATAGCCGAAACGAAATCGAGATGTTCATAATCCATAATAAAACGCAGCGCATCACCATGCGCACCACAACCAAAGCAATGGTAGAAGCCTTTTTGCGAGTTAATGTAAAAAGAAGGCGTTTTTTCGTTATGAAAGGGGCAGCAGGCTTTGTACTCTCGACCCGCTTTTTTCAGGGTAATGCGACGCCCAACAACCTCGACCACATCAGCACGTGCGACCAAGTCATCAATAAACGTTTTGGGAATGCGACCAGCCATGACGCAGGCGCTTTAATAAAAGAACTTAGTTGACAAGTAAAGCTTTAACGCGAGCACTGACCACACCCATATCAGCCAGTCCAGCCATTTTGGGTTTGACAAGCGCCATCACCTTACCCATATCCGCAGGCGATTTCGCTCCGGAATCAGCAATCGCTTCGACAATCATCTGTTCAATTTGCGCTTCAGACAATCCTTCAGGCAAATAATGTTGCAGTACAGTCAATTCGAACTGTTCAACTTCAGCAAGATCTGTACGACCTGCCTGCGTGAATTGGGCAATGGAATCTTTGCGCTGTTTGACCAACTTATTCAACACCGCCAGCACCTGAGCATCGTCGGGTACTTGACGAGTGTCAATTTCAATTTGCTTAATTGCAGCTAGGATACCACGAATCGTCAACAGCCGCGCCTTGTCGCCCGATTTCATGCACTCTTTCATATCATTACTGATCTGTTCGCGCAATGCTGACATATTTGTTTTACCCTTTGCTAACAAGCATTAAGTAGTTTAAATTAAAGAAGAAGTGATTAATACTTCGATTCCATGCGACGGTTTTCGCGTGACAAACGCTTAGCTAGACGCTTAACCGCAGCCGCTTTCTTGCGTTTACGCTCCCAGGTTGGCTTTTCGTAGTATTCTTTTTTACGAACATCAGCCAATACACCCGCTTTTTCACAGGTACGTTTGAAGCGACGTAAAGCAACGTCAAATGGTTCGGTTTCGCGTAATTTAACAGCAGGCATGTTTTCTATACTTTCCAATTAGGCGTTAAAAAAATAAATTTGGGGTTCCACATGGGAATAAGAAGATCATTATAACAAGATAAATCTAAAAAAATCAAACCCATCATAACATTTTTGCCACAAACTAGCGCACAATTTGGTCATTCTTTTGACTGCTTTTACTATTACCGCTGCATTTTGTGTCTTTTTCACTTAAAATGGCGTGATGAAAAACAACAGACTAGATCTCATTCTTGGCATTGAATCTTCTTGTGATGAAACAGGCTTAGCCCTTTATCACGAAACTGAAGGTCTGATTGCTCACGCTCTGCATAGCCAAGTTGCATTACATGCCACTTACGGTGGAGTCGTCCCCGAATTAGCGAGCCGTGATCACATTCATCGCCTCATTCCCTTAACGCAACAAGTCATGCAACATGCTGGCGTTGGTTTAGATGAACTCACTGGCGTTGCTTACACCGCTGGCCCTGGCTTAGTTGGCGCACTGCTTACGGGAGCAGGGTTCGCGCGTAGTCTCGCTTTTGCTAGAGGCATTCCTGCCATTGGTGTCCATCACATGGAGGGTCATCTGCTTTCGCCATTGTTAGAAGCTCCCGAACTCTGCTTCCCCTTTATGGCGCTACTGGTATCGGGCGGACATACGCAAATTATTCGCGTTAATGCCATTGGTAATTATCAATTACTCGGCGATACCTTAGACGATGCCATTGGTGAGGCCTTCGATAAAACGGCTAAACTCATGGGACTCGGCTATCCCGGTGGACCGATTGTATCCAAGCTTGCCCTTCAAGGCAATGCTCAGCGTTATAAATTGCCCCGCCCCATGACCGATAGAGCCGGTTTAGATTTTAGTTTCTCTGGACTGAAAACTGCCGTATTAACCACTTGGCAACAAGCACAAACGGAACGCGCCCAAGATTTAGAACAAGCTAAGGCGGATATTTGTGCTTCGTTTGAATTAGCCGTCTGCGATGTGCTCATCATCAAACTCAAACGTGCTTTACAGCAAGAAAAGTTGAATACCCTTGTCGTTGCCGGCGGTGTCAGTGCTAACCAACGCATTCGCTCATCGCTGACGCAACTGATGACCAGCCGCGCTGGTCATGCCTTCTTCCCTCGCCCAGAATTCTGTACCGATAACGGTGCTATGATCGCCTTTGCTGGCTATCAGCGTATTAAGGCTGGTGAACACAGCTCACTCGATTTTAGCGCGCGTGCCCGTTGGCCACTCAGTGAAATGAATCGCATCCCTTGATGCGATTCATTCGAATCAAACATCCATCTCATTAGCAATTAACTGAATGAATTCCCGACATACAATCAACCCCTCATTGTTTAACAAGCCGAGGCTTCTATTCGCCACTATCAGGCTTAAAAATCACCCCCAAGGCCTGCAATAACCTAAATCGATGTTCCATAAAATAAGCAAACTGGGACGCTAACCAAGTTAGCTGCTCAGGTTCACTCAGCTCATCGGGAAATACACCAGCCAGTCGATCTTTTCTCTGCCACAGCCATTGTGCCCAGCTATCGGCATCGACTGCTTGCGTTGCTTCATAAGCCAATAGCCCTAACTGCTGCAGTCGAGAGACTTGAACACCACAACCCGCGACTGGGCTGGCTAAGTAAGCAATCTGATGATCTTGCCAAGCGTATTGCATCAGTTGCCGATTCAAACACTGTGAATGCTGAGTTAATTCCTCTGTAATTTGTGCATTGGCAGGATGAATCGCGCCATTGGCGGTTAAGGCTGACAGTAAGGGAATCAATTCCAGCACGGTCATGGATTGTTGCGGATTGCGTTGATTAATCTCGGCAAGCAAACTGGCAACCGATTTGGCAGCATAATCGTTGCTAGCAAGCCATTGCAGACAAAGTGCTGTGATGGGTTGAGGTAAGTCAAAACTGCCTAAATCTCCCTGAATTATGGGCGTGATGACAGACAAGGGATGCAATAAAACCAGCTGAGTCGATAGTAAGGCTTGGGTCTGCTCCTCTGGCGTTAGTCGTTGCGGATGCTTCTGCCAAATATCACGCCTAAACGTCTGATTACGCAGTACATCGGCATAACTTTCGCGCAATCGTCCCTCTGGCAAGCCATTCAGCCACGCTTGTTGTTCGGTCGTAAAGTGACAATCGGTGAGTAATTCAATCGCATCAGCGGAGCAAGTAAAAGACAAGCCCGCTTGTGCTAACCAATCGGCGGTATCGTGAAAACTCATTGGATGCCAAGCATGTCCTAGATATTCATGCGATAAATAACGCGGGTTTTCTTGTGCTAAAGACTGCCACCAATCGAGTAAGCTGGGTTCACTTTCCACATAACGACTGAATGGCATGGCACTTTGCAGCACTGCCAAAGCCGCTTTTAGCCCATCATCCGCATGATCAGAAAAAGCCTGTGCTGTGTGGTGAATCAGTCGTTGCATGGGCAAAATGGGCGCACAACCCGGTAAGGTATTGTGTGATAGGTAAACCATGCCATCATCACTTAAAAATCGCTCAATAATCGTCAGTATCTGTTGACGAATTTCAGGCGCAACCCAACTCCACACACCATGTAAGCTAATCGTTTGAAAGATTTGTTGGTTAGTGGCTAAAAACTGAGCGAAATCAGCACAGACTAATTCGGCTGACACACCGGAAGACTTGAGCAGCTGCGTTAAATTATCGACCTGTTCAGGCATGAAATCGACACCGACTTGACGCTCTGAAGTGGCTGCCGCGGTAATTGCTAGCCCCAGCCCTTGTCCAAATCCCAACTCACAATGCAAGGCATCAGCACTGGCAGAAGGTGCCTTAAATCCAGCCAGTAACTGAACCCATCGTAAGGATGCGGGGTGTTGCTGGCGAAAATAGGCATAAATATATTCAGAAGTGGCTAGGTAACCTTGATTGGGATCAGTTTGCATTTAACTCTACTTGTGACTTCTAAAAACGTTAACGGGAAGGGGGTCAGGGGGAAGGGACGCACAAAAATGCATGTAACCTGTTGAATTAATCCCTTCCACCAGACATTAAACAAATTTGGGAGCTCTAAAATTCCACGAAGTGGGGTTTTTAGAAGCACCCTACTCGTTTTCATCGTTTCTTGTGTCGGCATTCATCGTTGTTTGCAGTCGTGACTGCAATAGTGTTTCCACTTGTTCAATGCGTGCTTTACAAAATGTATAAGCTGCCATAGCTTCATCAATCATGGGTAGCAATTGGTCAATATCAATGCGTTCCTGACGACTCAGTTGCGTAGCAATCTGTTCTAGCTTTTGGTAGTTTTCTGCATAGTGTTGACTGTTCGACATCTTAATCTGCCTCGTGTAATAAGGTAAGTGATGGTGGCTCGGGATGAACGGTTAGGCTTCCGTCGCTAAAAGTCAGCGAGAAATGGGCTAGCTTCGCAGCTTCTTCAGCAGAGCTAACCACCTGCCCCGCTTCATTACGTGCCAATAAATAGCCCTGAGCCAATAATCGTTTCGGGTGCATAGACTGAATGAGCTGATAAAAATGATTCAAACCTTGATGCTGCTGCTTAAGCTGTTGCTGTGCGGCCGGTAACATCCATGCTTGCCATAGTGTTAACTGTTGCCTGTGACCTTGACAGTGATGCAGTGCACTCCATCTCAACTGTGTCTGCCAATGATTGAGTTGTTGCGCCTGCGTTTTAAGCGACAAGCGAGCACTCTGTTCACAAGTGTACCAATAACCAATAAGTTGTTGCTTGGCTCGATATAAGTGCTGTTGACTCAGTTGCTGAATCCGATTTTGATGATCGTTAATAGCGGTTCGAGCTTGTTGTAATTGCCAAGCTGCTGTTTGTTGAATACTTTGCCATGCTGCATTTGCCGAGTGAGCGGCATCAACAATATGCTGTCGTATGAAGGCAATACTTTTGCTAGGCGTGTCAAAACGAGCGAAAGCCACTTCATCTAAAATGGTTGAGTCACGTTCATGACCAATACCTGTCAGTACTGGTATGGGAAAACGACAAACCGCCGTGGCCAGACTCAACTCATTGAGAAACATTAAATCCTGTTTCGCACCGCCACCGCGAATAATGACTAAAGCATCGTAAGCGCTCTGTTCATGAACCTGCTGAATCTGAGTCAGTGCTTGCGTTAGTTCGACCACTGCACTCACGCCTTGAAAACTGGCATGATAATAGTCAAACTCACACAGACCCACGGCGGATAGTTGATTGGCATCACTGCGAAAATCACCCAACCCTGCTGCTTGCGCAGGTGCTAAAACGGCAATACGAGCGAAATCACGAGACAGCTGCTTCTGTTTATTGAGAGACCATAATCCTTGCGTTTTTAACTGTGCACGAATCTGTTGCAACTTGGCTTCTTGGTCGCCCAACGTATAGCTGGGATTGACATCGACCACATTGAGCGATAATCCAAAACGGGCATGAATACTCACTTCAACACTGAGCAAGACACTCATGCCTGCCGCAATCTGTTGTCCTGTTATCTGTTCAAAAGCGCTAAACAAGCGATCACGATGACTCGACCAAATTGTTGCTTTCACTTGTGCCAATTGCTGACCGTTTGCCGATTCAGCTAGGGTTAAATACACATGACCTTGACGTTGCCCCAGCTCAGTAATTTCTGCTACCACCCACACGGCTTTAGGCAAGGCGAGTTGTAGCGCACGGTTAGCTTGGCTCATCAACTCGGATAGACGCAACCCTTGTGCTAAAGGTGCCATAGTGCCTGTCTCAGATTCCGCAACCATGAATGAATTGGAGTCTGTCGGTTGGGGGGCTAAAGACGTTGGCAGCCAACGATTAAACGACTCGACAGCTAAGCCTTCTGGTACAAACCAACGACGAGCCAGTGCATCCCAGCGTGCTCCTAATGCCTTAGCCTGGTCTTTTTCGGCATAAGCAACGGTCAAATAAATGCGTTCATTCATGAGCTAACACCTTGCGTGTCGAATGTAACCAGTCCCACATTAGCCAAGTGTTTCATGACCGCTAACCATTGCCCAGTTTTATGCAGTGCTGCCAAACTGGATACGGGATGCTTAGGTTTGCCATGTAATCGAATGAGACGACTTTCTTGTAGGGCATCTGCTTCATAATGACGATGTGCGCTCAATGCTGATGCAATCTGGTCAGTATCATTACACAACAACACCAAATCACAGCCAGCTTGATGAAAGCGCTTAGCTAACTCGCCGCCTGATGCCGTAGAAGCAACCGCTTGCATCCCCAGATCATCACTGATAATCGCGCCATTAAAACCGCATTGCTCGCGCAGCAACTGCTGTAACCAAATACGAGATAAACCTGCAGGCACATCATCAACGGCTGGATAAATGACGTGCGCCGCCATCACCGCACCACAATAATGCTGAATCAGATGTTTGAAGGGCTGCATATCCGCACCGACCAAACTGACTAAAGAACGCTTATCAACAGCCATGGCAAGATGGGTATCGGGTACAACAAAACCATGTCCGGGAAAGTGCTTTGCCACTGCCGACATACCCGCCGCTTGCATGCCTTGCATCAATTGTTCCGCTAATAGACCCACCACATGCGGATTATGATGAAAGGCGCGATCACCAATGACACTACTATTGCCGTAATCTAAATCAATCACCGGTGTAAAAGAGAAATCAACACCACAAGCTAGAAGCTCAGCGGCTAATAACCAACCCAGATTATAGGCAGAGTGTAAAGCTTGCTGCGGATGTTCATCATAGCTTTCACCTAAGACACGCATGGCCGGTAACGGCGTAAAGCCTTGTGTTTTGAATCGCTGAACTCGCCCGCCTTCATGATCGACACTCACCAATAAACGCGGATGACGCAGCCCGTGAATTTCTTGTGTTAGGGCGCGAAGCTGTTCTGGTGATGCGTAATTACGACGAAAAAGAACGACTCCTGCCACGGCTGGATGCATCAGCTGCGCTCGTTCATTATCGGTCAGGCTATAACCCGATAGACCAATCATGAGAAAACCTAAAGATTGCGCCTTGCCTAGGGCTTCACTATTGCCGTACATCAAGCTTATCTCTCAAGGCATCACCAAAACGATTCACCGCTAAAATGACCAGCATCAGCGTTAAGCCGGGAACCAACACTAAATGAGGTGCCGTTAAAATATAACGCGCCCCCTCTCGAATCATCGTTCCCCAAGAAGCCTGAGGTGGCTGAACACCCAAACCGAGAAAAGAAAGACCCGCCTCCGCAATGACCGCGCCGGCTATGCCAAAAGTCATTTCAATGGCTAAGGGAGCAAAAAGCAAAGGCAACACATGACGCCATAAAATTAAATAACGAGGTACCGCTAATGAACGCGCCGCCATAACGTGATAACGGTTACGTAAAGACAGAGTTTGTCCGCGCGCTAAACGCGCATAACCCACCCAGCCAACGATGCTTAATGCTAACACCAAATTGCCAATACCAGCACCCAACACGGCTGCTAAAGCAATGGCCAGTAACAAATGGGGGAAAGCCAAAAAAGC
This sequence comes from Gammaproteobacteria bacterium, assembly GCA_014763665.1. Lineage (GTDB taxonomy): Bacteria > Pseudomonadota > Gammaproteobacteria > Thiomicrospirales > Thiomicrospiraceae. Next base: position 35,425 of record JACXUY010000005.1, on the reverse strand, counting down.
ATCAATAATCCATCGAACGACATGATCAAACCAACCACCAATATAGGCAGACAACATGCCAATAAAGGTCCCAACACTGGCTGAAATAGCAACAACCATTAAGGCAACCCATGCCGAGGTTTGCGCACCAGCCAATAGCCGCGCCCACAACGGACGACCCAATTCATCTGTACCCAGAGGCGCATGTTGGAAAGGGGACAATAACAGCGTTTCGAGTTGAATACGATCGGCCAAGTCACTGACTAAGGGCGCTATTAATGCCATCGCTATCCATAATAGAATAATGATAAACGACCAAGAGCGCCACATCACTCACGCCCTCCTGTTGAACGAATGCGAGGATCTAGCCAACGATAAGCGAGTTCCAGTAGGTTATTCATCACCACATAAAACAAGGTAATGAGTAGAATCGCTCCCAGAACCAGCGCATAATCACGTCGGTTAATCGACTCAATTAACAACAAGCCCAGACCTGGCCAATCAAAAACTGTTTCAATAATCACCGCACCACCCAACAATGCCCCCAACTGAAGTCCGACCAAGGTCAAAATGGGTAAAAAAGCATTACGTAAGCCATGCACCAGCAACAGGCGTGATTCACTCGCCCCCTTAGCTTTAGCGGTACGAATGTAGTCTTCGTGTAAGACTTCTAACAGAGAAGCCCTGAGCATACGTGTTAAAATAGCGGCTAATGCTGTGCCCAAAGTCAGTGCTGGCAACACCCAAGCATAAGGGGCATCCATACCAGAAACTGGAAACCAACCGTGATCCACCGCTAGCACAATAATCAGAATAGGACCTAATACAAAACCTGGAATCGACATCCCCACTAAAGCGGTAATCATCGCCAACTTATCTTGCCAAGCATTTTTACGTACCGCCGCAATAATACCCAATGGCAAGGCAATTAACAGTGCGATGGCTACAGCGAGCAGCGACAAGGTTAAAGTAGCGGGCAAACGTGCCCACAATAATTCTAATACTGGCTTATGGTAGAAAATGGACATACCCCAATCGCCACGCAGAATGCCTGCCAAAAATGCCCAATACTGATGCCAAAGCGATAAATCCAAGCCAAAACGCTGACGCAATGCCGATTCGTCCATGCCGACACTATCACCGAGCATAATGCCAATGGGGTCACCTGGTGCCAAATGCAGCAGCAAAAAGACGGCGGTAATCACCACCCAAATGACCGCTAGCATTCCTAGCAACTGACGCGCGATATTAGCCATCATGTTTCTATGCTCACGCGAGCACCATAGGGCAAGAGCTGATAAACGCTCAGCATGTCTTCAGGCTGAACACGCACACAACCGTGAGAAGATGGCGGCAACTCAGATGACCACTCAGGGCTACCATGTATATAAATATAACGACGGAAAGTATCCACTTGACCGCCCCGATTGATGCCACTTTCTAAACCACATAACCACAAGATGCGCCCTAAAATCCAATCGCGTTGTGGAAACGCGTCCATTAGCTCCTGACTCCACACTTCACCTGTCGGCCGCCTGCCTGTTAGCACCGCATAAGGGGAAAGCCCTTCACCGATACAAGCGCGAACATAATGCTGACCCATAGGCGTGCAACCCGAATTCTGCAAACAACCCACTCCATTTTTCGCCGTATTCACCACGCACTCAAAGATCACTTCTTGTTGTTCGTTGAACACAGTGAGCAACTGCTGTGGAAGTGAAACAATGGCCGAGTTCATCTTAGCTCGCTAGCTTACGCGTTAACAACAAAGCGTCGTAACGCCCGTCACTGGACAATTGATAATCCTTAATATTCGGGCGTGTCACACTCACCTGATGGTCATGCCACAAAGGCATAATCGGCAACTCATTCAACAGATGCCGCTGAATCTGTTTATAAGCACTGGACATTTCTGGCATAGATGGAGCAACTAACGCCTGCTTAAGCATATTATCAAACTGAGCATCGACATAATGCCCTCGATTAGCACCGGTTGGTGGCGTTGAATAACTGGCAAAAGCATACTCAAAAATTTCAGGCGATTTAACACCGACCCAAGCTAGCCCATACAACTGAAAGCGCCCTTGCTTGATGTCACTGTAAAAAGTACCCCAATCATGGCTATCAATACTTAGATTAATGCCGACGTCGGCCAGTAAACTTTGATACACCGTTGCCAATCTGACACGAGTCGGGTCGGTAGAGGTCTTATAGGTTAGGTTGATTCTGTTTTTGAAGCCCGCTTCGGCCAGCAACTGTCGTGCTTTTTCAGGATCATAGTCGTAACCGACGACACTACTGGGCAAACCGCACCAATGCTCAGAAGGAAAAATGCCCTCTCCCATGCGCGCCATATCATCCAGCAGACGCTTGATAATCAGTGGACGGTTAATGGCATGAGCAATGGCTTGGCGCACCGGTAATTGAGAAATAATCGGATCAGTTAAATTGAAGCCAATGTAGGAAAAAGAATTACCCACGCTGGTGTTCACCTGAATGGATGAACGCGAACGCGCATGATGCACCAATTCTGGCGACAAATCACCTTGTAACACATCGAGCTCATTACGAACAAGCTTTAACAGGCGAACACTCGCATCTTTCACGCCGATGAAGGCTAATTTCACACCATCTTGTCGAACTAATACCAACTTTTGATCTTCGTAGCTGACAAAGCGGCAACCACCACAGCCAATCGGCTGTTCATCAAAGTTGTGCCCCGAAGCTAACAGATCTGCTGGCATAATCGGAAGCGTTAAGCGGAAAAGCGCTAATTTGTCTGGTTTATGCCAACGAAAGACAACTCGTCCTTCCTCAGCTTCCACACTGGCAAGGTTACGCAGTGGCCCTTTAAGCGGTGAAACCGTTTTAGCATTTAATATTGAATGATAAGTCGCCACCACATCGTCAATAGTGAGTGATTTGCCGTGATGAAAGACTAAATTATTATTGATTTCAACCGACAAGGTCACCTCATCCAACCATTCCCAATATTTGGCAATCCAAGGCGAAGGAATAGAGGATTTGTCAAAATCAATCAGTGCCGGATAAATCAGACGTCCAATGCGCGTTGAAAAAGCATCAGTGGCATAGCGCGGATCAAGACGAGCCGTGACATCAGGAACGCCCATACGGATGACGCTAACATCATCAACTGGCACATAGCGACTGCAGCCAGCGCCTAAGGCAATAAAGCTGGCACCCAGCGTTGTTTTTAACCAAAATCGTCGTTGATGATTAATGGTGCTCACGCTTAATCACGCAAAAAACGTTCGATACTGGCCAAATCTTCTCTGGCTAACGCGCCCTGTGCCGCACGTAAACTCAGTCTATTTTGTACATCATCAAACAAAGCATTGGCTAAATCTTGTTTTGCTTTATAGAGTAGCGTGCGTGCATTAAGCACATCCACTAGGCTTTTCAGCCCCACACGATTGCCCTCTTCTGCCGCTTGTAAAAATGCCTCATTAGAAGTCACTGCCTGACGCAGGGCTTGCAAACGGCTCTGAGCCATCTGAACGGTTTTAGCCAAACTCAGCACATCCAGTTTTGCCTGTTCGTCGGCATACCGCAGCCCTGCTTGAGCCGCAAGACGCTGTTGTTCCGCTTGTCGGACTTGACTCGTAACCAAACCGCCCGAATATAGCGGCATATTCACCACCAAGCCAATACTGTTAGTTTGATAAGGTGCGTTAAAAAATTGCGTGCGCGAGTCAAGATGAGTCATGGATGCTTGCAAACTCACTGTCGGGTAATGAGCGGCTCTTGTTGCATTGACTTGTTGTTCTGAGGCTTGCACCTTACCTTGATTTAAACGTAGGTTCAAATTACCTTGCGCCCCTGTTTGGCTTAACTGCTCTGGTGATTCCATTAAGCTTGGAAGCTTAGTATCTAAGGCTAGGCTTTTCAAAACTGGCACTGGTTGACCAATCAAACGCGCTAGGTTCTCTTTACTAATGGCCAACAAATTTGTTGCTTGACTCACATCGGCTAGCGCCATATCGTAACGCGCTTGCACTTCTAATAAATCAATCGGATTGGTTAATCCTACTTTAACACCCGCATCAATTTGATCCCGTTGTTTTTCAGTTGAAGCCAGTTGTGCTTGTGCAAAGGAAAGTAATTGCTGTCCTTTAAGCACATCCAAATAGCTTTGGCTTAAGCGCAGTATCAACTGTTGTTGACTCAGTAAATAGACTATTTCGGCCTGCTGCACTAAACTTTTAGCCTGTTCATAACGCGCAAAACTGGCAGCATCAAATAGCGGTTGATTAAGTTGTAATTTCTGCTGTTGAATTTCTTTGGCTGCAATCGGAACAGGAATAGAGTAATCATTTTGTTGATAACTGGCTTGCGCGGAAATCGTGGGTAATAAAACGGACTTAGCCTGGTTTAATAATTCCTGATCGGCAGCAAACTGAGCTTGTGCTTGCTGTAACTGTGCATCTCGCTGAGCAGCGAGATCATATAGACTCAGCAATCCTTCTGCAGCATAAACCTGACTTGAAGACAATACCATGAAAAAGCATGACGCCACAGTCCATGAACGGCGCATAGATGGATTAGCACTGACCCGCATTTTTTTCATCATCACTCCACAGGGCAAACGGACGTTGCGATAGAAAGACGTTATAGTAACGTGCTTCGTTGGTGACTTCCAGTCCTAACCAGCTTGGAGTGGTGAAAACTTCATCTTCACGATCGAGTTCTAGCTCAGCCACAATCAATCCGGTATTATCGCCATGAAATTCATCAATTTCCCACTCATGACCATCAACCATAACAAAATGACGTGTTTTAATCACGGTTGGTCCAAGTACCATCGTCATCAATTTTTCTGCATCGGCTAAGGGAATCGGATATTCAAACTCATCTCGTGACATACCAATTTGCACACGTTTAATGTTCAGTCTCGCTTGATCATCTTCGATACGAACACGAACCGAACAAGAAACCGGTTCATTCAAGTAACCTTGAGCATAATTGGCAGTTTTATGAGCCTGTGATCGCCAAGTGTCATTTGTCACTAAAAACTTACGTTCGATTTCTTTTCCCATGCCAACCTCAAAATAGTGTTTGGGCATCGCTAAAAACCCCACTTTTCGTTCCGAAATCTTAGTTATGTGGCGTTTTTAGCCTTCCCAAGTTATTTTACCTCTGGTGGAAGGGTTTAAACCAAGCAATTATATGCACGATTGGTGCATCCCTTCCCCCAGGCCCCCTACCCGTTAGGTTATTAGAATTTCCCATTTATATTATGCTCTAATCAGTAAGGCAATGGCCTCAACGTGATAACTTTGCGGGAACTGATCAATAAGTGCCATTTTACTGAGTTTGAATTGCGCTCTCTGCAATACCGCCATATCACGCGCCATCGTCGCGGGATGACAAGAAACATAAACCACCCGTTTAATGCTTTTTTGTTTGGCAATACGTTCACATACTAGTTGCGCACCATCCCATGGAGGATCAAGCAAAACATGCGCTAAGTTGGCAGGAGGACGCCAATCAGGGGCAAATAAGTCTACACGCGCAAAGGTGGTATTGGTAATACCATTAGCGATCGCATTCGCTTTAGCGGTTGCCACACTTTGCTCGTTCAGTTCTAACCCCAACAAACTGCCCGCCCGCTGGGCGATAGGTAAAGAGAAATTACCCATGCCACAAAACAGCTCCAGCACTTGATCAACAGCACCAGCGGCTAACCAGTCTTTTGCCAAGCTAACCATTTGTTGATTAACGTTGGCATGCGTCTGCACAAACTGATCTGGTGAAAAATGAAAGTTCAGTCCGCTAAGCTGATAGTGTAAATTGGCGTCGCTAATGACCGATAAACCCTTGCTACGATCAGGCGTTTGTATCGCCAATCCAGTAATGCCCATTTGCTCGCACCATTTTTGCCAATGGCTTAAGTGGTGATCGCGCCACTGTTGGTTGATATGAAGCACCAAAGACAAGCTACCAATTGCCAGACACTCAATCTCATCAATCCCTTGATGGGGCAGCTTGGGTAGCGCCTCGCGTAATTGAACAAAACAATCGCTGAGTGGTTGAGACAACTGAGGACAAGTGTGAATCGGCACAAGATACTTACCGCCCGCCGATCTAAAGCACAAATCACCCTGACGATTTAACGCCCAACGCGCACGACGACGATACTGCCACGCATCTCCTGTTAACGGCGAATGCCATTCGGTTTTATCCGTGTTAATACCCGATTTAACCAAACTTCTAACCAATTGATTCTGTTTGAAAGCCACTTGATTTTCGACAGATAGGTGCTGTAACTGACAGCCGCCACAAACAGAGAAATGGGCACAAACAGGCAGGATGCGATGCTGTGAAGGTTCAATAACAGAGACAGATTTCGCTTCAAAATACTGAGATTTTTGATGCACTATTTGCGCATCAACAACTTCATCCATTAAGGCACCTGTGACAAAAACCGTTTTACCGTCCAGCTTAGCTACGCCTCGTCCATCATGGGTCATGTCATGAATGCTCAAACGAACCAGTTTTGATGTCGTTTCAGCGTTGCTATTGAGTTTTGACTGATGACGCACCTGCCCTTGGTGAGGTCGTTTATTTGACACCCGTTAACCACCTTATTGTGAAGAGAGACGCTTTAATATATGCGATAAGGCTGCTTGTGGATCATCGGCTCTTGTAATAGGCCTACCAATCACTAAGTAATCAGAACCCGCCGCCACAGCCGCTTCAGGCGTTAAAATGCGCGTTTGGTCGTCTTTAGCACTTTCAGGCAAACGAATTCCCGGAGTGACCAGTTTAAAATCAGCCCCTTGAGCTTGGCGAATCACACTTGCCTCTTGTGCTGAACAAACGACCCCATCCATGCCGCATTGTTGCGCTAAACTGGCTAGGTTCTCGACCATCGTCCCTGCACCTGCCATGTAACCAATTTCGAATAGCTCTTCATCCGAAAGACTGGTTAAAATGGTCACGGCAATTAATAAAGGTGGTTTTTCAAATGGAAGCAACGCATCACGGGCAGCCTGCATCATTTTGCGTCCACCGCTAGCGTGAACATTGACCATCCACACACCCATGCGCGCTGCTGAAGTCACAGCTGCTGCAACGGTATTGGGAATATCATGGAACTTCAGGTCTAAAAAGACATCGAAGCCCATGTCTTGCACCGCTTCAACCAGCGAAGGTCCCGCTTGTGTAAATAACTCTTTGCCAATTTTTAAGCGACAATCTTGCGGCGATAGTTGACGCGCTAACTCAAGCGCTTGTGCTGCGGTCGGAAAGTCCAACGCAACGACAACAGGTGATGAAGTTGTCATGATTTTTTCCTAAAAAAATGTTGAAGCGGATAGAGAAGCCATCCTAATAACAAACCAGACATGAAAATAATCAAGCAAGTGAGCGCAATAGGCAGCTCAATTGACCAAGAGAACCAACGAAGTTGCACATAACCTGGATTTTGAATACCAACCAGTGCACCAAAGACGATAATCGTTAATCCTACCCAGTAGCGCATGCTGTAATCCTCATGGGAAATGAATCAATGACGACTCTAGCCTAAATAACAGCGAGCATTGATAACAAAAAGCAATTAACCTACTAATGGGACACGCTCACGACTGGCATCAATCGATTCTTTTAACTCTTTACCTGGCTTAAAGTGTGGCACACTTTTGCGATTAAGTGCAACTGATTCACCCGTTTTAGGGTTGCGACCAATACGAGGTTGACGGTGATGCAATGTAAAGCTACCGAAACCTCGTACTTCAATACGATCATCCTGAGCCAAGGCTTCTGATAAGGTTTCGATGATTAGGTTCACAGCAAGTTCAATGTCTTTGTGTGGCAATTGATGTTGACGACGAGCAATAAGATCAATAAGTTCAGATTTAGTCATGATGATGTGCTTACTTTATATAAAATATTTTTTATTTCAATCAGTTAGTGTCAGTATTTTATAAAACACTCACAGTAAATGATTCGATAAAAAACCCCTGCCGAAGCAGAGGTTTTTCAACCGTGCAACAAGCATTAACGATTGTTGCTATCAAGATCAAAAATTACAGTTGACCTTTCAACAAATCACCTAGTGTATTGCTACCGATGTTAGAAGTGTTGTTGAAACCCTTCATTGCTTCTTGTTGTTCAGCTTCATCTTTAGCACGGATAGAGATTTGAATACCACGAGTTTTACGATCAATGTTCGTTACACGAGCAGTCACTTTATCACCCACTTTCAATACATCACGTGCATCGTTCACACGTTCTGCAGCGATTTCTGAAGCACGTAAGTAAGCCACAACTTCTGGAGCCAACTCAACTTCTGCGCCTTTTTCGTCAACTGAAGTAACGACGCCTGAAACGATTGAACCACGGTTCATTTCAGCAGTGAAAGTGCTGAAAGGATCTTGTTCAAGCTGTTTTAAGCCTAAAGAAATGCGCTCACGCTCTGGATCAATCGCTAGAATGATCGTGGTTAACTCATCACCTTTCTTGAAGTCGCGGATGGCTTCTTCGCCAGACTTGTTCCAAGAAATATCGGTTAAGTGAACCAAACCGTCGATACCGCCTTCTAAGCCAATAAAGATACCGAAGTCAGTAATTGACTTGATCTTACCGGTGATTTTGTCACCTTTATTGTACTGAGTACCGAAAGCTTCCCATGGATTCATTTGACATTGTTTCAATGACAATGAAATACGACGACGCTCAGTATCCACATCCAATACTTTAACATTCACTTCTTGACCCAAGTGAACAACTTTAGATGGGTGAATGTTACGGTTAGTCCAATCCAACTCAGAAGTATGTACCAAACCTTCTACGCCTTCTTGAATTTCAACGAAAGCACCGTAGTCAGTCAAGTTAGCGACTTTACCAGAAACTTCAGAACCAACTGGGAAGGCAGCAGCAATTTTGCTCCATGGATCCGCTTCCAATTGTTTCATACCCAATGAAACACGGTTACGTTCACGATCAAACTTCAATACTTTAACATCAATCTCATCACCCACATTCAATACTTCTGAAGGGTGATTGATACGACGCCATGCGATATCCGTAATATGTAATAGACCGTCAATACCGCCTAAATCGATGAATGCACCGTAATCAGTTAGGTTTTTAACCACACCTTTCACTTCTGAGCCTTCATCTAAGTTTTTCAGCAACTCATCACGCTCAGCACTGCTTTCAGCTTCAATGACGGCACGACGAGATACCACAACGTTGTTGCGTTTGCGATCTAATTTAACCAGTTTAACTTCACATTCTTTACCTTCTAGGAAGCTAAAGTCGCGCACTGGACGGGTATCCACCAATGAACCTGGTAGGAAGCCACGAATACCTTTAACGTCAACTGTCAGGCCGCCTTTCACTTTGCCAGTCACCATACAGTTAACAATGGCATTAGCTTCAAGCTGCTGTTCCAACCAATCCCAAGTACCAGCGCGTTTCGCTTTTTCGCGAGATAGTTTAGTTTCGCCGAAACCGTCTTCGATAGCTTCAACCATTACATCTACTACGTCACCTACAGCAACTTCAAGTTGATTGTTTTCGTCCATGAATTGCTTGATAGGAATTGCAGACTCAGATTTCATACCAGCATCAACATAAACAAAGTCGTTAGAAATGCGAGTAACTGTGCCCTTGATTAGGACGCCAGGTTGAACGAATGAAGTTTTTAACGATTCTTCAAAAAGCGAAGCAAAAGATTCCATGTAAAGTCTCAATGTCAAGCCGTTGTGTGTAAAGTGCTTTTTATCAGGATCAAAAGCCAACGGGTCTGGTTAAATTAAACTATCTGCGCCCTGTATGCAGACTGCTGGTCTATCCAAGCAACTGCTTGGTTAAAAACTTGTTCAGGAGATAAATCCGACGTATCAATCACAAGTGCGTCATCAGCCGCTCTTAACGGTGCAACCACTCGATTACGATCTCGTTCATCTCTTTCACGAATTTCTTTAGTTATCTGGTCAATGTTAGCATCTAACCCTTGGTTTTTCAACTGTTTTACGCGTCTATCAGCACGAACTTCAGCACTAGCGTCTAAAAACAACTTTGCTGTTGCCTGTGGAAATACAACCGTACCCATATCGCGACCATCAGCAACCAAACCCGGCGTTTGAGCAAAATCTTGTTGAAAAGCCAATAAAGCGGCACGTACCGATTCGATCATAGCGACCTGCGAAGCCAGTGCAGCCACTGTTTCGGTACGAATGGTATCGCTAACATCTTGCGTTTCAAGCAGAATCTTACCTTCACCAAAACGAACGGGTAAATGACGGGCTAAGTCGGTCAGCGCTACTGGGTTATCTAAAATGCCCCTTTGACGCGCGGCCAAACCCAACACACGATAAAGCGCACCGCTGTCTAAAAAGTGATAACCATAATGTTCAGCAAGTCGAGCGCAGAGCGTTCCCTTACCGACACCACTAGGACCATCGACGGTAATGACAGGAACAATCAAACTCATATGTACCTCTAAAAACCTGTAGGGATGGGGGCTCTGGGGGGAGGGTTAGCCATTATTTTCATGTAATCACTAAACTTAAAGCCCTTCCACCAGCAAAGCAATGAAATGGCAAGGCTAAAAACTGAGCGATGCGAGGTTTTTAGACATTCGCTCACGATTAATCATCCTCGCCACGAATGCGCAGCTTACGCATTTTTTCTATCAAGGTCGTTCGATTCATACGCAGTAAGCGTGCTGCTTGACTCACCACACCCTCAGACTGTAACAAGGCGCGCTGAATAATTTGTTTTTCCATTTCATGTAGATACTGTTTCAAATCTAAGCTGCCATCGAAGCTTGGCATTGCCACCGATTCAGCATCGGCATTAGTCACACTAATAGGTTCAATCGGACGATATTGCGCTGGCAATTGCTCGATATCCACCGTTTTTCCAGCAAAGAGTATCGACAGGCGTTCCGCCAAATTTCCTAATTCACGCACATTACCTGGCCAGTCATAAGCCATCAGGGCGTCATATACTGGCGCAGATAATTGAGTTGGTTCGCGACCTTGTGTCGCTAATTGTTGCAATTTGGCATCCATTAACAAAGGAATATCTTCTGTTCGTTGACGCAATGAAGGTAGCTCAATAGGAAATACATTTAGTCGATAATACAAATCTTCACGAAAGGAGCCCTCATCAATGCGAATGGGCAAGTCACGATGGGTAGCCGCAATAATCCGCACATCGGCTTGGAAACTTTTATTGCCGCCGACGCGCTCATATACACGCTCTTGCAACACGCGCAGGAGTTTTACTTGCATTGGTAGAGGCATATCACCAATCTCATCCAAAAAGAGCGAACCACCTTCAGCCAACTCAAAACGCCCTTTTCGAGCCGTAATAGCACCCGTAAAAGCGCCCTTCTCGTGTCCAAATAATTCGCTCTCTAACAATTCAGCGGGAATAGCACCACAATTTAATGGCACAAAAGCATAAGCATTGCGCAATGAACAGAGATGAATACATTGAGCGACCACTTCTTTACCAGTACCCGACTCACCTAAGATCAGCACTGTGGCATCCGTTTGCGCCACCTGACGAATCAGCTCTTTCACCTGCATCATCGCAGGGCTTACCCCGATCAAATGTGCTAATGGATCCATCCTACCCCCAAGGTGCGTGTATTGCGGTTTTTTAAAACCCTGTTATTTGTATTGATGATAGCCGAATTATCTCATTTATACACCACAAACATTACGGATGTCAAAATTTTGTCATAAAAAAAGCCAGCATAAGGCTGGCTTTTTTCATATTGGAGAACAACTGGTTAGACAAGGCTGCTCATACAATTATGATCAATCAACAACAACCCTATCATATTAATTGTTTTTTATACAGCGACGACGCCAATTTTCTCCAATTTATCACTTTCCATTTGATAGTCTGGTAACTCATCAAACTGTAAGTAACGATACACGTCATCCGCCATGGTATCCAATTTACCGACATAGCTTAAATACTCAGCCAGTGATGGAATACGACCCAGTTTGGCGATAACCGCCGCCAATTCAGCCGAACCTAAATAGACTTGCGCATCTTTACCCAAACGATTGGGGAAATTACGTGTTGAAGTCGAAAAGACATGCGCTCCATCTTTAACACGTGCTTGATTACCCATACAGAGTGAACAACCGGGCATTTCCATACGCGCGCCTGCACGACCAAAAATACCGTAATAGCCTTCTTCCATCAGTTGATGCTGATCCATTTTGGTTGGTGGTGCGATCCATAATGTCGTTGGCAAACCGCCAATATCTTCCAGCACTTTACCAGCTGCGCGGTAGTGACCAATATTGGTCATGCACGAACCAATAAAGACTTCGTCAATCTTATTACCGGCAATGGCCGATAGTGGACGCACATCATCGGGATCGTTCGGACAGGCAACGAGCGGTTCAGTAATGGTAGCCAAGTCGATTTCAATCACTTCTGCATATTCAGCGTCCTTGTCTGCTTTCAGCAGACTTGGATTGGCTAACCAAGCTTCCATACCGGCAATGCGACGCTCTAGCGTACGTACATCTTGGTAACCATTCGCAATCATCCAACGCATGAGCGTGATATTCGAACGTAAGTACTCAGCCACCGATGCTTCACCTAATTGGATAGTACAGCCATTAGCAGAACGCTCGGCAGAGGCATCCGACAATTCAAAGGCCTGCTCAACTTTCAAGTCTGGCAATCCTTCAATTTCTAAAATACGACCATTAAAAACATTCACCTTGCCTTTTTTATCCAAGGTGAGCAAACCACGTTGCAAGGCAACATAAGGAATGGCATTAACCAGATCACGTAGCGTGATACCCGGTTGCATTTCACCTTTGAAACGCACCAACACCGATTCAGGCATATTGAGCGGCATCACCCCCAAGCTGGCGGCAAAGGCAACCAAACCAGAACCCGCAGGGAAGGAAATACCAATGGGAAAACGGGTATGCGAATCGCCACCCGTACCAACCGTATCGGGTAACAACAAGCGGTTTAACCAAGAGTGAATAACGCCATCACCAGGACGTAATGATACACCACCACGACTGGTAATAAACTCGGGCAAGGTATGCTGTAATTTAATATCGACAGGCTTTGGATAAGCGGCGGTATGACAGAAAGACTGCATCACTAAGTCGGCGCTAAAGCCCAAGCAAGCCAATTCTTTTAATTCATCACGCGTCATGGCACCCGTAGTGTCTTGTGAACCAACAGTGGTCATATGCGGTTCGCAATACTGACCCGCACGCACTCCTTCTAAGCCGCACGCCTTACCGACCATTTTCTGTGCCAGCGTATAACCTTTGCCGGTATCGTTAGGAACTGATTGACGCAAGAATAAATCAGAAGCTGGCAAGCCTAAGGTACGACGCGCACGCTCTGTTAGGGCGCGACCAATAATCAAGGGAACGCGCCCCCCCGCTCGAACTTCATCCGGCATGGTTTCAGGAGTCAGGGTAAAGGTACTGATGACCTCGCCATTCTTGTGAATTTCACCTTTGAACGGGTAAATGGTAATAACATCGCCCATTTCCATGCGGGTGACATCACACTCAATCGGTAAGCTACCCGAGTCTTCTGCAGTGTTAAAAAAGATCGGTGCGATCTTACCGCCCAACACCACACCACCCTGGCGCTTATTCGGCACATGTGGAATATCATCACCAAACCACCACATGACCGAATTCATCGCTGATTTACGAGATGAGCCTGTGCCGACAACGTCACCCACAAAGGCTACAGGGTGTCCCTTCGCCTTTAATTCTGCAACCACTTCGGGTAAATTCGGTACACGATCACGCAACATGGCTTTGGCATGAACAGGAATATCAGGACGACTCCAAGCTTCGGTGGCTGGAGACAAATCATCAGTATTCGTTTCGCCAGAAACTTTGAATACGGTGACAGTGAGACTTTCTGGTAGAGCCTGCTTGCTGGTGAACCAATCCGCATTCGCCCAAGACTCAAGCAGTTTTTGCGCCCAAGCATTGGTTTTCGCTTTTTCGGTGACATCGTGGTAAGCGTCATAAATGAGCAAGGTTTTGCTCAGTGCTTGATAAGCCGCTTCTGCGGTAACAGCATCATCCAACAGATCAATCAAAGGAGCGACATTGTAGCCCCCAATCATCGTGCCTAAAATTTCTGTTGCCTTCACACGATCAATCAGTGGACAAGACACCTTGCCTTTAGCGACGTCCGCCAGAAAAGCCGCTTTTACGTAGGCCGCTTGGTCAACACCTGGTGGCACACAATCAACCAACAAATGCATTAAAAAATCCGCTTCACCTGCTGGTGGATTTTTGAGCAACTCAACGAGCTTAGCAACCTGCTCCGCTGTTAATGGTAAAGGTGGAACGCCTTCGATGGCTCGTTCAGCCGTGTGCTGGCGATAGGTGGTTAACATAAGCGTTTTGCTCCCGATTCAGGTAAAATAAGTGACACATTATTGATTTTAGCAAAAAGGATAGGTTTTCGCATGGAACTCATCGCATTAACAGCAATTTCTCCTGTTGACGGTCGTTACGGAGCGCGTTTATCGCCGCTCAAAGCGATTTTTAGCGAATACGGACTGATTAAATACCGTACAGCGGTGGAAGTTGCGTGGTTAATTGCCTTGTCGGAAGAAGCCGGTATTGCTGAAGTTCCACCGCTTTCAAATGATGCTAAAGCGCATTTAGAGCGTCTTGTTTCTGGATTCGACCTTAGCCTAGCGCAAGCTGTAAAAACACACGAAAAAACCACTAACCACGATGTGAAAGCGGTTGAATATGCCATTAAAGACCATATTCAAAGCCATGCCGAGCTGGCTAAGGTCATGGAATTTGTGCACTTTGCTTGCACCAGTGAAGACATCAACAACCTTTCTTACGCACTGATGCTCAAAGACGCCCGCGAACAGGTGTTAATGCCAACCATGCAACAAGTCATCGATGCCATGATACAAAAAACGCTCGACTATGCCGATGTGGCCTTACTTGCTCGCACCCACGGCCAACCCGCCAGCCCAACCACCATGGGGAAAGAATGGGCGGTACTCACTTATCGTTTAGCACGTCAACGGGCTCAATTGGCACGAGTGCCTTTACTGGGTAAAATTAATGGTGCAACAGCCAACTACAATGCTCACCTAGCGTCTTATCCCAGCGTTGACTGGACAGCTTTATCGAAAAAAGTCATCAATGGATTAGGCCTGACTTACAACCCCTACACCACGCAAATCGAACCGCACGACTTTATTGCCGAATATCTGCAAGCGGTAGAACGCTTCAACACCATTTTGATCGATTTTGATCGTGATATTTGGTCTTACATCAGCAACGGTTACTTTAAGCAAAAAGTGGTAGCTGGAGAAGTGGGATCGTCGGCCATGCCACACAAGGTTAACCCGATTGATTTTGAAAACTCAGAAGGCAACTTGGGCATTGCTAATGCGCTTATGACACACTTGGCAGCAAAATTACCCATTTCTCGCTGGCAACGCGACCTAACTGATTCAACCGTGCTACGCAATTTAGGCGTCGGCATTGCCCATAGTATGATTGCTTACCAAGCAACCCTCAAAGGCATCAGCAAGTTAGAAATTAACGAAGCCGCCATCGCTGCTGATTTAGACAACAACTGGGAAGTACTGGCTGAAGCGGTACAAACGGTGATGCGTCGTCATGGCATCGAAAAGCCTTATGAAAAACTGAAAGAGCTGACACGTGGCAAAAAATTGAATGCCGAAGGGATGCGTGAATTTATTGCCAAGCAAGACTTACCCGAAGCAGCGAAAGCTTATTTAAGCAATCTTACCCCTGCTACTTATATTGGCAATGCTGCGGCTCAAGCTAAACGCATTAAAGAAGAATTGGCGAGTGTTGAAAGCAGCTGTTAATCTGCAAATCACAGATGGGTTCGTGAACATATAACAGGTTATACAAGGTGTTAGCGGTACCTAATCTCATGTCAGACTAGAATCTAAACAACCGCTGAGCATTGTACTCTAACTGCTCAGCGAGGCTTTCGACTGAAATAGCTTTCAACTTCGCCATCTGTTCGCCTACTTTAGCAACGTAAGCTGGCTCATTTAACTTACCTCGGTAAGGCACAGGCGCTAAGTAAGGTGAATCTGTTTCAATGAGTAGACGATCCAAGGGTGCCCATTGCATCACTTCTTGTACTTGCGTCGCATTTTTGAAGGTGGATATACCGGAAAACGACAGATAAAAGCCAATATCTAATGCCTGTTGTGCCGTTGCTTTATCTTCAACAAAACAATGCATGATACCCGTGACCTTGCCCGCGCCAACCGATTTTAATACATCCAGCGTTTGTTGACTTGAATTGCGTGTATGAATAATCAATGGCTTGTTAACCTGTTGCGCTAAGTGAATTTGACGTTCAAAACGGGCATACTGATGCGCACATTCCGACTCAGGTGCATGATAAAAATCCAGACCACACTCACCGACGGCCAGCACTTTAGGTAATGTCACAAGCGATTCCAGTAACTGCCAGTCCGCTTCCGTTTCTTGCATTTCACTGGTGGGATGAATACCAATGCCCGCATAAACCACGTCAAAGTTGGCGGCATTGTCAGCGACACATTGCCAGTTATCTTTCCCCGTAGCGACATCCAAAATGCGATGCACGCCTGCCGATGCCAAACGTGATACTACATCGCTAACACTACCCTGCTCTGGCTTTAACAAACACAAATGACAATGCGTATCCATCCAACCCATCATGCCAACATCCCTCGTCGTTGTGATACCTTCATATTCGGTAACTGCCCAGCTAACAGGGCATTTACCGACTGAAGCAAATTATCCAGCAATAATTCTTTACTTAAATTTTGCGCCATGGCTTTTTCGACCTGCCACACCAAACGCAATAATTGCCAAGGCAATAGCTGATCATAACGCTGACCATCCACATAAGCCTGAGCGCCCAGCAAACGACAAAAGCGTTGTGCATCTTTGCGCGCATACTCAATGAGTGGCAGACTCGCTATGCGTTGCTGAACACTCGCTTGCCACAAGCTTTGCCACTCTTTCCACTCAGTTAGCCCGCCAGACACTAACCAAGCTTGCGCCGCTAAGGGCGCTCCGCTATGGAGTTGCAACGCCAATCGACAATCCGCTTCAGAAACGCTAGCCACATTAGCCAATAACCATTCAATGGCTAACTCACGACTGGGAACGGGCAAATTCAAACGCTGACAACGACTCAGTAAGGTCGGTAGTAGCTTACCCGCCCGCGAAGCCGTGAGCAAAAAACGCACTCCCGATGGCGGTTCTTCCAAGGTCTTTAATAAACTATTAGCCGCTGCGGTATTCAAGCGCTCCAACTGACGAATCATCACCACACGCCCCGCCGAACCATGCGCTGTCTGCTGCGCCCAGCTCGTCAAGGCACGAATTTGATCGACACCAATATCGCGTTTACCTTCTAGTGCTTCTACCAATACAATATCGGGATTGTCTGCCATGCTCGAAGCTAACCAGCGTTGTGCCACCGCTTGCTGCAAAGCTTCTTGCCCTAAGCCTTGTGGGCCTAAGAGCAAAAAAGCGTGACCTCGCTGCACTAAAGCCGACTGCGTCAGCTGGGCAAAGGGTTCAGCTAACCAACTGGGAAGATTAGTCATCACGACCAACGCTCAGTTAATACTTCAATCACCGCTTGCTGCACCGCTACTTGGTCAACACGCGCATCAATCACCACAATACGCTCTGGTGCTGCGGCAGCACGAGCCAAATAGGCTTGACGTACGCGTTCAAAAAAAGCAGTTTGCTCTTCTTCAAAGCGTGTTTTTTCATCACCCCGATGCGCTACCCGTGCTTGACCAATTTCAACGGGCACATCGAGCAAAATGGTTAAATCTGGTTGAAAGTCACCGATCGCCCAGCGATGTAACTGATCGATACGCTCAACTGACAAACCTCTACCACCGCCCTGATAGGCGTAGCTAGCATCAAAAAAGCGGTCGGACAATACCCACTGCCCCATCGCTAAAGCCGGTTGAATTTTCGTGCGCACATGTTGTACCCGTGCCGCCATCATCAGCAATAACTCAGCAGCATCATCCAATTTGTCGCACCGGCTATTCAACAATAATTCGCGAATCTGCTCCGCCAAAGGTGTTCCACCCGGTTCGCGCGTCGTGATTAGAGTCTCACCTTGCGCTTTGACCCATGCTTCAATTGTCGCTAAGACGCTGGTTTTGCCAGCACCATCTGTACCTTCGACAGAAATAAAACGGGCTTCCTTCATGGCTTCATTCCTAATTGATACTGGCGAACCGCAGCATTATGCGCTTCTAAGGTTGATGAAAAAACATGACTGCCATCACCCTTCGCTACAAAATAGAGCACATCGCTTTGCGCCGGATGCAACACCGCATAAATGGATTCAGCACTGGCTAAAGCAATAGGCGTGGGTGGCAAGCCTTTAGTGGTATAAGTATTGTAAGGGGTTGGCGTTTGTAAGTCTTTTTTACGAATATTGCCTTGGAAGTCAGTTCCCATGCCATAAATGACCGTCGGATCCATCTGCAATGGCATTTCTCTGCGCAGTCGATTCACAATCACGGCAGCAATTAAAGGTCGCTCACGGGCAATACCCGTTTCTTTTTCAACAATCGAAGCGGCAATCAAAGCTTCGTAAGCATTATTAAAAGGCAAATTAGCTGCTCTGGCAGACCACTCTCGCTCCATCACTTCGGTTAAGGCATTATAAGCCCGTCGATAAAACACGCTTTCTTTCGTGCCAGAGGTAATAAAATAGGTGTTGGGCAACAGCATCCCTTCAGGATAAACCGACAAGCCTAACAGTTGTTGAATTTCATCCCAAGGCTGAGCCGACAAATCTTGTTTCATTTTCGGTAAAGCACGCACCGCCTGAACAGATTCTTTAAGCGTCATACCTTCAATAATGGTAATCGGATATTGCACTTCGGCATCTTCAGTCAGGTGCTTCAATAACTCTTGATAATTCCATGTGGTATCAATGCGATAGTCACCCGCTCGTAGCTTTTTAGCTTGTTTGGTGATGCGCAACAACACATTAAACACACTGGGATAATCCATTAATCCTTGCTGTTCTAATTCTTGGGCAATCACTTTGACACTGCTACCGGGTTCAATAGTGATAATGGTCTGTTGTGGCGTTTCACTGATGGGAGACAAACTCATGGCATAAAACCATTGGTAAAGGCCAACCAGGATCATGCCCGCCATGGCAATCCATATAACTCCTTTTCGCATCCATACCACATGCTTATTCATGAATTATCCACCTAGTTAGTCATCAACTTGTCTTGCCACCATGGGAAGAGTGTTTGAGCTAAACGCGCATCGGAAAAGCTGACGCCATCACAACTCGCAACAGAACCAATACCTTGAACCACATTCATCAGCAGCAACTCATCTGCCATTAACACATCTTTTTTAGACAAGACTTGTACCTGTACTTCGTAACCCATACTGGGTAAGGCATCCAACACCACCCGACGCGCCACCGAATCGATACCCGTCTGCGAAATATCTGCGGCTAACACCGTTTCACCAAATCGCAATAACAGGGCTGACATAGTACCAGAAATGACTTGCCCTTGAGTATCACACACCAAGCCTTCAGCAATGCTCGAATCTGTCCATTCACTGCGTGCTAATACCTGCTCTAATCGATTCAAATGCTTAATACCGGCTAACAAGGGTTGTTGCGCCCAGCGCGTTTGACACCAACGCACTTTGAGTGACTGACCATGCCAAATAGTGGTAGGTAAAGATGATCTTTGTACGTCGATAATAAAATTAGCATCATGGCTATAACGATAGCCACGCAGCCCATCACGAGAAACACTGACACGTAACACTGCATCCTGATCTTCAACCAAAGCAGGAGCTAAGGCCGACATCAAAGCCTGTTCAGATAGATCAGGGAAACCCAAGCGACGCAAACCCGTTTGTAAACGTAACCAATGATGCGACCAAAAGGCGATACGCCCTGCGGTTAAGCGCATGGTCTCAAACACACCATCGCCATACAAACAGGCTCGATTGCCATCGGCAGCGACGGCAATGCCATTCAACCATCGTTGTGTCATGACGATGATTCCGAAGCCAAGGCTCGCAACAGCCCCTTGGCTTTATGACGGGTTTCTTCTAATTCAAAGTCTGTTTGAGAATCATAGACAATGCCTGCGCCAGCATTAAACGTCAGCCGCCCTGGCTGCCAATGAAAACTGCGAATCAAAATGTTGGTGTCCATTTGACCATCTAGGCTAACGTAACCCAAAGAACCGGTATAAACGCCACGCGGCTGTTGCTCCAGTTCCGCAATAATTTCCATGCAACGAACTTTAGGGCAACCGGTAATGGTACCGCCCGGAAAAACGGCATCAATCACCTGTTTCGCACTGGTGTTAGGGCGAAGCTGACCCACGACATTAGACACAATATGATGCACATGGGTATAGGTTTCAATGGTCATCAACTCATTCACACGCACACTACCCGGTTGGCAAACACGACCTAAATCATTACGCTCCAAATCCAACAACATCACATGTTCTGCCTGCTCTTTCGGATGCAAGCTTAATTCAGACTTCAGAGCCTCATCCGCCTGTTCATCGGCACCACGACGTCGTGTACCCGCAATGGGTCGGGTTTCCACCACGCCATTGCGCACCGAAACCAAGCGTTCAGGCGAAGAACTAATCACCGCTTGATTATCCCAAGTTAACAAGGCAGAAAACGGTGCGGGATTGGCTTGTCGCAGCTGTTGGTAAATCATCGCAGGCGTTACATCGGGCGCAATCAGCGCTTGCCATTGACGTGATAAATTAACCTGAAATACATCACCCGACAAAATGTAGTTTTTACACTGTTCAACGCCAGCTAAATAGCCTTCACCATCTGCTTCCTGAATATCAGCAACAATGGGTAAAGTGGCCATTTTAGGATGTTGACACACCTGCTGCCAATCTTGCCAATAACCTGCCATCAAAGCAGCAAATTCTGGTTGAGCGACTAAATGACACTCATTCGTAACACGGTCAACAATAAAGGCCGCACTGACACGCCAAACCTTAGCTTGCCAAACTTCTGCTTGTGGCAAGCTTAATGTCGGTTCAACTTCTTGTGCATATTCATAAGGAAAAAAAACCAGATAACCACCAATGAACGGCAGCTCATGCGATTGAGGCGTGGCAACATCTACCTGCTCAAGCTCAGCCAAACCCACTTCAGTACAATCCGCGAATAAAAAATCATAACGATGCCCATTCACCACGCCACTGGCCGAACATAACAAGCCTGGATAACGCTGGGGAAAAGCTCGATGTAAAGCCAATAAGTCGAAAGGTTCAGCACACTGGCGCGTCTGAACAATCGGCTGCACAAAAGCCATTAGCCTTACTGACCCAATCGACGAAAGACAAGGGTAGCGTTGGTGCCACCAAAGCCGAAAGAATTATTCAGTACCACATCCAACTTGGCATCCCTAGCCTCTAGTGGTACATAGTCTAAATCACAGCCTTCATCTGGCGCGTGCAAGTTAATGGTGGGAGCTACTTGCTGATCGAGCAACGACAGCACGCAGAAAATCGACTCTATCGCACCAGCAGCGCCGAGCGTATGCCCCGTCATCGACTTGGTCGAACTCACCATCAATTTGAAAGCATGATCGCCAAAAGCGCGCTTAATGGCCATGGTTTCTGCTACATCGCCTAAAGGCGTAGAAGTACCATGGGCATTAATATAGCCCACCTGATCGGCATTCACACCAGCATCTCGCAAAGCATTGTGCATACAGCGTGCCGCTCCCGAACCGTCGGCTAAGGGCATGGTCATATGATGGGCATCGCTGCTCATACCAAATCCCGCCAATTCCGCATAAATCTGAGCACCACGAGCTTTGGCGTGCTCGTATTCTTCTAATACCAAACAAGCCGCGCCATCAGAAAGCACAAAGCCATCACGATCTTTGTCCCAAGGACGAGAAGCCGCTTGCGGGTCATCATTGCGCTGAGATAAAGCCCTAGCAGCGCTAAATCCTGCCAATCCTAATTGAGTAGTGGCATATTCTGCGCCACCTGCCAACATCACATCCGCGTCGCCATATTGAATCATGCGCATGGCATCACCGATGGCATGGGTACCCGTAGCACAAGCCGTCACCACCGCCATATTTGGCCCTTGCAAGCCCAACATAATGGACAAATGTCCTGAAATCATATTGATGATGCTAGAGGGCACAAAAAAAGGCGATACACGACGAGGACCTGAATTCAGCAACACATCATGTTGCTGTTCAATGGTGCCAATACCACCAATGCCCGAACCCATCGAAACGCCCATGCGTGGCGCATTGGCTTCGGTCACCGTTAAGCCTGCATCTTGCCATGCTTGCAACGCAGCGACCAACCCGTAATGAATAAATGGATCCATTTTCTTGAGTTCCTTCGTAGGAATCCAAGAAGATGGGTCAAAGTTTTTAATCGTGCCACCAAAACGCGTTGAGTAGAGACTAGCATCAAATGCCGTAATCGGGACAATGCCGCTTTGTCCAGCCAATGCGGCTGACCAACTAGCTTGCACGTCGTTACCAAGCGGCGAAACCAAGCCCATTCCCGTTACCACAACCCGTCGCTTTACCGTCATACCCTAACCCTCAACGTTTTCGCTTAAAAAATATCCGAGACAAAGCTCGGATATTTATATAAAACCATTTAAGTGACTGATTGTCACAAAACAGAATTACTTATTGTGTGCATTGATGTAATCAATCGCCATACGCATGGTGGTAATTTTTTCAGCTTCTTCGTCAGGAATTTCGCAATCGAACTCTTCTTCCAAAGCCATCACTAACTCAACTGTATCCAATGAGTCAGCACCTAAGTCATCGATGAATGACGCGTCAGCAGTCACTTCTTCTTCTTTTACACCCAATTGATCTACAACGATCTTTTTTACGCGCTCTTCGATAGTGCTCATGTATCTTCTCCACAAATAAAACAAAAAATGATGCTAAATCATGATGCTCAAATCATGTACATGCCGCCATTGACATGCAAAATTTGACCGCTAATGTATCCCGCCGCTGGTGAAGCTAAAAACAATACGGCTTCCGCTATGTCTTCAGCATCTCCCATGCGACCTAATGGAATCTCTTTAACCAACTGTGCCCGTTGTTCTTCTGACAAGGCGCGCGTCATATCCGTATCAATAAACCCAGGCGCAACCGTATTCACCGTAATGTTACGTGAACCCACTTCACGCGCTAGCGAACGACTAAAGCCCATAATACCCGCTTTTGCCGCCGCATAGTTCGTTTGTCCAACATTGCCCATAGAGCCAACAACGGAAGCAATATTGATGATGCGCCCCTTACGTACCTTCATCATACCACGTAAACAGGCTTTACTGACACGGTAAACCGATGACAAATTGGTGTTGATGATGTCATCCCATTCGTCATCTTTCATGCGCATGAGAAGGCTATCTCGCGTGATGCCCGCATTATTGACCAATACACCGATGCTGCCCCGCTCACTGCTAATGGTATCAACCAAATCGTTGACAGCAACGGCATCACGCACGTCCAACATTTTACCTTCACCAGCAATACCCGCTTCATGCAGATAAGCTGTAATCTGTTCAGCGCCCTTTTCAGAGGTGGCTGTGCCGACGATATAACCCCCCGCTTTGCCTAAGGCTAACGCAATCGCTTTACCAATACCTCGGCTAGCACCGGTCACTAACACCACCTGATTGGCTAACTGTTGTTCTGACATACTGTCCTCAATCCGCTTACTTTGCTAAATAATCGCTTAATGTGCGTAAATCTGCAACTGCAAAATGCTCAATTTCATTATCAATGCGCTTATTTAAGCCAGCAAGGACTTTTCCAGGACCGACTTCAACCAAACGCGTCACGCCTTGAGACTTCAGAAACTGCACTGTTTCTACCCAACGCACAGGAGAATAAAGTTGTGCGAGCAAAGCAGCTTGTATGGCTTTAACATCCGACTCAACGGCGACATGCACGTTATTCACGACCGAAACTTGAGGCGTTTGCATGGTCATTTGTGCTAAATCCTGTGCCAAACGATCAGCCGCTGGTTGCATTAAGGCACAATGGCTAGGAACACTGACAGGTAAAGGCAAGGCACGCTTAGCTCCTGCTTCTTGGCAAAGCTTCATAGCACGTTCAACCGCACCCTTATGACCTGCAATGACCACTTGACCAGGCGAATTAAAGTTGACAGCCGACACCACCTCACCTTGAGCTGCCTGCTCACAGGCAGAGCGCACTTGTTCGTCGGTTAAACCCAAGATCGCCGCCATCGCACCAACACCTTCAGGCACGGCCGACTGCATATATTCACCACGAGCACGCACCAAACGAACCGCATCAGCCAAACTAAAAACGCCTGCCGCCGTTAAGGCGGTGTACTCACCCAAAGAATGACCTGCCATAAAGGACACATCAGCCTTACCAGCCGCTTGTAAAATGCGGTAGAGCGCTATACCTGCTGTTAACATCGCAGGCTGAGTAACCGACGTTTGATTCAGTACTTCAGCTGGACCATGAGCCACAACTTGCCACAAGTCATAGCCCAACGCCTGTGAAGCTTCAGCAAAGGTTTCGCCAATTAAGGCATATTCAGTCGCCATATCGGCCAACATACCGACGCTCTGGGATCCTTGTCCTGGAAAAACGAATGCAGTTGTCATGTCATCTCTTAAGAAAAAATAATCACTTAATTAAAAACGAACCAAAGCAGAACCCCAGGTGAAACCGCCACCAAAGGATTCCATCAAAATCAGCTCACCGCGCTGAATCCGACCATCACGCACACCCACA
Source organism: Gammaproteobacteria bacterium (assembly GCA_014763665.1). Classification (GTDB taxonomy): domain Bacteria; phylum Pseudomonadota; class Gammaproteobacteria; order Thiomicrospirales; family Thiomicrospiraceae. The sequence continues at coordinate 10,600 of JACXUY010000005.1, read as the reverse complement.
TCTAATGCAAGCGGGATAGAGGCAGCTGAAGTGTTACCATGCTCCGCAACAGTTAAGATTACCCGTTCCGGAGGAAGTTCTAGTTTTTTTGCTGTGGCATCAATAATGCGTTTATTAGCCTGATGTGGCACAAGCCAGTCAATGTCCGACTTATTCAAACCATTGGCTTGTAAAGTTTCGTCAACAATGGCATCTAAGGTGTTAACGGCTATTTTGAAGACCGAATTACCCTGCATACGCATTTTAGGAGACTGGCCTAAGCCACAAGTACCACCACCTTCAACAAACAGCATCTCTTCATAGCGACCATCGGCATGTAAGTGTGTCGAAATAATGCCCGCTTCTGTTGACGTAGCAGCCAACACCACAGCACCTGCACCGTCACCCCACAACATACAATTGCCACGATCAGTATAATCGGTAATACGAGTGAGTGTTTCAGCACCAACCACCAAGGCAGTTTTGACTTGTCCGGAACGTATAAATGCATTAGCTGTTGATAAAGCATAAACAAAGCCACTACACACCGCCTGCACATCCATGGCAGGCGCTCCATTGGTCATGCCTAATTTATTTTGCAACAAACAAGCTGTACTAGGAAACACTCGATCAGGGGTTGTTGTTGCCAAGACGATGAGTTCAACATCATTAGCCGACAAACCGGCTGCTTGCAGAGCGCGCTCCGCCGCAACTTTCGCCAAATCACTGGTAAATTCATTGTCCGCAGCAACATGACGCTCACGAATACCCGTACGCTCAACAATCCACGCATTTGTTGTGTCAATAAGGCGTTCTAAATCAGCATTCGTTAGCAATTTTTCAGGCAAATAACTACCTGTACCTAAAATTTTGGCGTTAACAGTTAAACTCACAACTACCTCAATAAACCCCAAGGGGTTGGGGGGCTGGGGGAAAGGTTTTAGCAGCAACATTATATTGTTTCATTTAACACCCTTCCACCAGAAAAAAACACGCTAAGTTGCTAAAAATGTGCAAAATGACATTTTTTGCTAACTCATTCAATACTCTGTAACATTAACTGTTCAAGGCTATCCGCAATTCGGGTAGGCACTTTTTTTTCAACTTCTAAAATCGCTTGACGAATAGCATACTCAAAAGCAACGGCATCAGCACCACCGTGACTTTTAACGACAATACCACGCAAGCCCAATAATGAGGCACCATTATAGCGGCGAGGATCAATGCTATTACCAAAAGCTTTTAGCACAGGAGAGGCAACCACTCCGAGCGCCTTAGTCCACCAAGTGCGCATAAAAGCCGATTTCATGTAATGACGAATCATCTTAGCAACGCCTTCAGAAGCCTTCAACGCAATATTGCCATCGAAACCATCACAGACGACGACATCACAATCGCCAGTAAAAATTTCATTACCTTCAACATAGCCCACATAATTCAGTGGCCATTGACGCAGTAACTCGTCAGCTTCCCAAATGCGAGCATGACCCTTCATTTCTTCTTGGCCAATATTAAGCAATCCAATGCGTGGATGTTCACAACCATCCACTGCTTGAGCCAATACATGTCCCATCAAGGCAAATTGCAACAGGTTTTCACCCGAGCAACCAACGTTAGCACCTAAATCCAGCATCATGGTGTGTCCACCAATACGCGGCATCATGGTACAAATAGCGGGACGCTCAATTCCTGGCAGGGTTTTCAGCACAAATTTAGCCATTGCCATCAAGGCGCCGGTATTACCTGCAGAAACCGCAGCGCCAGCACGCCCATCGTTAACCGCATCAATCGCGATTCGCATCGATGATTTACGTTTACCACGCAGGGCTTTTGAAGGCGCTTCATCCATATCCACTAACTGCTCAGCATGAAGGATACTAATTCGAGAAGCATCGTGCGGCAGCATAGATAGCTTTTGAGCAATAGACACTTCATCACCCACTAGGAGCAAATGAAGTTGAGGGAATTCTTGAAGGGCTTTAAGTGACGCAGGAATCGTGGTCGCTAAACCATGATCCCCACCCATCGCGTCAATAGCGAGTTTAATCACCCGACATTAGACCTTGTCAACGACCTTTTTACCACGGTAAAAGCCATCTGGGCTTACGTGGTGACGACGGTGAACTTCACCCGTAGTAGGTTCGATTGACAATGCCTTGCCAGTGATTGCATCATGCGCGCGACGCATGTCACGACGTGATGTCGATTTTTTATTCTGTTGAACGGCCATGGTTTACTCCTTTTGCAACATTGCTTTAAGGTTAGCGAAGGGATTTGGCTTAACCGACTCCACTTGCGCTACCTCTCCTATTTGGTACTCAACTGGCTGGGATCCGGGCTGCACTGGCACCAACGGCAAGGCCAGTAACAGACTGTCCTCAATCCACAACCTAGGATCTTCATCCATCTCTTCTGGCGAGAGCACATCTTGAGACTCAAGCCACTCTGTTTCGTCTTCATCAGCAAACACCAGAAACGCATGCGCCTGCAACGGCTGCTCATAGGCTTCTAAACTACGCTGACAAATTAACGTAACACTTGCCGAAACCTGCACTTCAACCTGCGGATATCGACCCTCAAAAAGTGAAAAACGCAATACACCTGAAGCATCACTACAGACACCCTGCGTTGCTTGCATCAGACGCACCAACTCTTCGCGTTTTAACACGAAGGGTATTTCTTTGGCGCTACGCGCTAAAGATTTAACATCCAATTGGTGTAATAACTTTTCAAGCATAACAATAAATGATACGCTAATTAGCCTTTTAGGTCAAAGGGAAAAGCGTTTTTTAGCTTATCAAACTTATACAAACCACGAGATAACCTATGTCAGCAGCACACAACCCGCTCATATTAGCGTCGCAATCAATTTATCGTAAAACACTTCTGCAAAGGTTAGCACTAACATTCGATTGCCAAGCGCCTCATATAGACGAAACACGATACCTGAATGAGACAGTGCCGCAGATGGTGATGCGTCTCGGACATGAAAAAGCAAACAAACTCGTTCAACAACATGCCAACGCTTGGATTATTGCCTCCGATCAAAGCGCCTGCCTCGAAGACAAAGCACTAGGCAAACCGGGTAGTTTCGATAGGGCACTTGAACAGCTCATTCAAATGCAAGGCAAGCGTGTTACCTTTTATACCAGCCTAATTCTGCACACTCCAGAGAAACGCTTTGAACACTTGGATCAAACCCATGTTTATTTCCGCAACCTGAAAGAGAGTCAACTGAGTCACTATCTTAAACTGGAAGAACCTTATCAGTGTGCCGGAGCATTCAAATCGGAAGGCCTAGGCGCTTGCCTGTTTGAGCGTATTGAAAACAACGACCCAACCGCCTTGATTGGCCTACCACTCATTCAGCTTGCACACTGGTTAACGGATTTGGGACGACTATTACGCTAACTCAGCAACCAAGCTTTAAGCTCAGCCAAACTGTCACAAAAAGCCAAGGGATTAAAAACAGATAGCGCCTCTAACCCATGCACACCATGCGTCATGGCTACCGAAGGTATTGCAATCGCTTGCGCCATTTGTAAATCAAAAATAGAATCACCGACCATCAAAGCCTCTGATGGTGCTAGCGACAATTCTTGCAATATCTCTTGCAACATCAAGGGATTGGGCTTACACGCTGTTTCTTCGCCACTTTTGGTAATAACAAAATAAGGCTTAACCTGCGTTTCCGCCATCACCAACTCTAAACCTAGGCGACTTTTACCCGTGGCAATGGCCAGTAAATAACCAGCCGCTTTTAAACTGGTCAACAAATCATGCAAGCCTTCAAACGGCTGCATCAGCGTATCATTGGCTTCCATAAACTGCCAACGATAAACCGCATCCAAAACCTTGTGTTGCCATTCACTCGCCTGTGGATAAAGGATCTGCAAGGCTACCGCCAAACTCAAACCAATAATATCGCGATAGGCTTGATCTGGCAGCAAGGGCAAATCGGCTTTCAGCGCTGCCACTTTTAAACATTCTACAATACGCTGGTCAGAATCCATTAAGGTTCCATCCCAATCGAAAATAATCACTTTATAAGGCTTCATTACTTGCACCAACTTACAATAAAGAAAGTTTTTTAATTGTCGCCAGCAGATCTGCCGCTATGGGCGCTTCAACCGTTAAGAACTCACCGCTCACCGGATGACGAAAAAGCAACTGCTGCGCATGCAACATGAGTCGCTTAACGCCCAACTGTTTAGACAAAAGATTACTGGCATCATCTGCATATTTATCATCGCCCAACAAAGGATGCTTTTTCCATTGCGCATGCACACGAATTTGATGTGTTCGTCCTGAATGCAATTTCACCCGCACTTGTGTTGCTTGCGCCCAGCTTTGCACCACCGAAAACTCACTCAATGAAGCCTTACCTTCAGCAGAAACACGCACCATGCGCTCACCAGACTGCAACACATTTTTAAGCAAGGGCGCATCCACCCACTTATCCTTCGCTGACCACCGCCCCGAAACCAAGGCAATATAAGTCTTGCTAAAATTTTCCCAATCCGCTTGCAGTGCTTTCATAATAGAAGGTTTTTTAGCAATAATTAAGCAGCCAGAAGTATCCCTATCCAATCGATGCACCAATTCCCAACGCTTAGCCTGTTCACGCCATTGACGCACCGCCTCAATAATTCCCAAATTGATGCCACTGCCGCCGTGCACCGCCCAACCCGCTGGTTTATTTAATACGATCAGCGCATCATCTTCGTACAGCACTGCTTGCGACAAAACATCAGCCATACGAGCACTGACTGGCGCTCGCGGCGCGCGTTCTGCAACACGAATGGGAGGCAATCTCACCACATCATTTTGCTGCAAGCGTTGATCGGCTGAAGGGCGCTTTTTATTGACCCTGATTTCGGCTTTACGTATCAATTTATAAATATGAGTCTTAGGCACCCCTTTCAAACGCGATAACAAATAGTTGTCTAGGCGTTGTCCTTGATCTTCCTCGGCCACAATAAGATATTGCACACCCGACGAAGGACTGGAGGTATTGCTGTTATCTTGATTCATTGGTATAGTGATAGCTGTTTGTGCTGGATGTAACCGGCAAAGCATACCGATAAACCCTGTGAAGCGCAAACAATGAACCTAATTTTTTACCCCTGCGTGACGATGGGGAAGCTTCTCTACAGACGCCAGCCAAACCCTGGTGCTGTCGTGACACAAAGATAACAAGGAATTTTATATAACTATGGCAAGCGTACCTTTTTTGGTGACCCATTCTTTCGCGCTACCAGCCGTTCGCCCTTTAGCTGATGGCACGCCTGCCTTTGTCTGGTTATTACTCACCTGGCTATCTTCTCTCCATTTGCCACGCCCCACCTTAACGAATGAAGTGAGCAATTGCACGCATGAAACGCATTCTAATCAACGCCACCCAACCGGAAGAGTTGCGTGTCGCGCTCGTCGATGGACAGCGTCTTTACGATTTAGACATAGAAACCACCCATCTTCAAAAGAAGAAAGCCAATATTTACAAGGGCGTAGTAACTCGCATCGAGCCAAGCTTAGAAGCGGCTTTTGTCGATTACGGTGCCGAACGTCACGGCTTTTTGCCCTTTAAAGAGCTTTCTGAAGAGTTTTTTGTCAACTTCAATTCAGCCAATGGTGAACGCCCTACCATTAGTGATGTCTTGAAAGAAAAACAAGAAATTGTTGTTCAAGTTCAAAAAGAAGAACGCGGCAACAAAGGCGCTGCACTGACAACCCAAATCGCCTTAGCAGGTCCTTACATTGTCATGATGCCTAATACCGCCAACTCGGGTGGTATTTCACGTCGTGTTGAAGGTGAGGATCGCAGCGATATTCGCCAAGTGATGCATGAGCTCAATATTCCTGATGGCATGAGCACTATTATCCGTACGGCGGGTGTGGGTAAAAGTGCCGAAGAACTTCAATGGGGTGTCGATTATTTAGCGATGGTGTGGCAAGCGATTTGCCAAGCTGTGGCTGAGCGCCCTGCTCCTTTCTTGGTTTACCAAGAAAGTGACATTGTCATTCGTGCTTTACGTGACCATTTGCGTAATGATGTGGGTGAAATTCTGATCGACCACCAACCGACGTGGCAAAAAGCACGTGACTTCGTACAACAAGTCATGCCGGCACAGTTGGATAAAATTCTTCAATACAACGATCGTATTCCGCTCTTTAATCGTTTTCAAATCGAAAATCAAATTGAATCCGCTTATCAACGCGAGGTGGTACTGCCTTCTGGTGGTGTGATCGTCATTGACAATACTGAAGCGCTAACGGCCATCGATATCAACTCAGGTCGTGCCACCAAGGGTGGTGACATTGAGGAAACCGCTTTCAATACCAACATGGAAGCGGCGGAAGAAATCGCGCGTCAATTACGTTTGCGTGACTTAGGTGGTCTAATCGTCATTGACTTTATTGACATGATGGCCTCTAAACATCAACGTGAAGTTGAAAATTGCCTAAAAGAGGCTGTTAAGTCGGATCGTGCACGTATTCAAATCGGTCGTATTTCGCGGTTTGGTTTGTTAGAGCTTTCACGTCAACGCTTACGCCCTTCGTTGGAAGAGTCAACTCAATTGGTTTGTCCACGCTGTCGTGGCTTGGGTGTGATTCGTGGTGTCGAATCGATTGCACTGTCGATTTTACGTCAAATCGAAGAAGCTGCAATAAAAGATAATACGCATCGCATCATGGCACAAATGCCAGTTGATGTGGCCACCTTCCTTTTGAACGAAAAACGTGATGAAATTTTACGTATTGAAAATCGTCATCAAATTCATGTCATGCTCATTCCGAATGAGCACATGGAAACACCCCACTACACCATTGAACGTTTCAAAGTGTCGGAATCACATCCTTACCGTGTTAGCTACGAGGCAAAAGCCCCCCTAGAAACAACACATGATTTTTTGGAGCGTGAGCAAAATGCGCAAACTGAAACGCCAGCGGTGACGCATGTATCAACTAACAGCGCACCAGCCCCAAGCAGCGCACTTCAGACATCTCATCGCGCTAACACACCCGCTCCTACAGCACGTGTGGAAACTGCAGAAGCATCGGGTGGCTGGCTGAAACGTATGTGGGCCAGCATTTTCGGTGCTAAAGCGGTTGAGAGCAACGACGAAACGGCTAGTGCTCCAGCAGAAAAACGTCGTACACGCGATGACAGTAACCGTCGTGATCGCAATCGTCGTAGTCGCAATAATCGCAATACTGATAATAATGAAACGCGTGCTGATGCAACCGCAAAACCAAGCCTTATTGAAAACAGCGAAACAGACAAAACCACTGAAGGTCAAGAACGTAGTAATCGTCGTCGTGAAAGATCACCACGTCGTGAGCGTACGCCGCGAGCAGAATCGGGCAGCATTGAACAGATTGCAGAAAAAACACAAGCCGAGATTCAATCCTACAGTCGTGCTGCAATGGATCGTATCAACGCGAAGGTGGATAATGAAATTTTGGTCGCTCAACAGCAAGCCATTTTGGCAAGGGTTGCACCAACAGAAGAACCACGCCGCAGCGCTCGTGCCGAACGCATGGCTCGTCCAGACCGTTGGGAACGTCAAATTGCGCTAGACCCTAATATTGATCCCGCCTTATTAGCGGCTCAGGATGCTGCTGCAGATAGCCTAATGGGCAATCGTGCGCAACGTCAGGGTGTGCAACAAGAAAAAGCAAAAGAAATAGCACCTGTGGCCCAACAGGAAACAACAATAGTTGTAACTGAAGCGCCTGCCGATGTTGAGCTAGTGACTGCTTTACAAACTTCAGAAGCGATCACAATCAGAGAACCTTCGGCCAGTTTAACTCACGAGAGCGAAAGCAACGAAATAGACGACGAAGACACACCTGCGTTACGCATTGCTTCTGGGCAAGAAGAAGGCGCTGCGCCAAAACGTGAATATGATGATCGTCGTGTACGTCGTAGTCCCTATCGTCGTCGTGGTCAACGCCGCCCTTCCGACGTTAGACGCGAACACAATAACGAGCAAGTTGCTGCTGAGTTTAGCGCACCCGCTCACGAGTCTCATTAACCCTCATCACTCAGGAGTAATTTAACGATGACACAAGATGAAATGAAATTACAAGTTGCTCAAGCAGCCATTCAGTATGTGGTTCCGGGTACAATTATTGGTGTGGGTACGGGTTCAACCGCTAACTTTTTTATTGATGAACTCGCAAAGATCAAAGGTAAAATCGAAGGTGCGGTAGCCAGCTCAGAAGCAACAGCAAAACGTCTGGCAGGTCATGGTATTCCTGTTTTAGACTTAAACAGCGTCGATGAAATATCCGTGTATGTCGACGGTGCAGATGAAACAGATGCTGCCTTGCACCTCATTAAAGGTGGTGGTGGTGCTTTAACACGTGAAAAAATTGTGCTGGCTGTCGCCAAAAAATTCATTTGTATTGCCGATCAAAGTAAAAAAGTAGACGTTTTAGGTAAGTTCCCATTACCAGTGGAAGTTATCCCAATGGCACGTTCTTACGTAGCACGCGAAATCGTCAAACGATTCGGTGGTGAACCGGTTTATCGTGAAGGCTTTGTTACCGATAATGGCAATGTCATTTTAGACATTCACGGCTTAAGCATTGTCGATCCGTTAACACTAGAAACGCAATTGAACAACATCGTTGGTGTGGTAACGAATGGTCTATTTGCGCTGCGTAAAGCCGATGTGGTTCTATTGGGTACGCCAAACGGCGTTGAAGTGCTCAAGGTGTAAGTCCATGCGCTCCCTCATACAGCGACTGGCTGGCATCGTTACGATTGCCAGCTTATTCATCTTGACTGGCTGCAGTGGCAACAGGGCACCTGCTATCGAAGTGCAACATCTGTTAGATGCTTCTCAAACACTCAATTTGGCTCAACCCCAAAAACCCACACTGGTGGTATTCTGGGCAACCAATTGCTCTAGCTGTATTGAAGAAATCCCCAGCATTATTGCCTTGCAAAAAATGTATGGCGACAAAATCCATATTGTCGGTATTGCTATGTCATTTGACGATCCAACCACATTGAAAAACTTTGTTTTACAGCGCCAGCTACCCTATATGATCGCACATGACAGTAATGGTGATATTGCATTGGGTTTTGGTAAGATCTTTGTCACACCTACCAATTTACTCTTATCACCTGATGGTAAAATCGTTTGGAAAAATGTCGGCGATTTAGACAAAAGTACGCTTCAAAAGCGTATCGATGAAATGCTTAAAACGCCCGCTTAATACAACGAAAATCAGCAACCCTCAAAGGACCTATTGTTATGTTTAGCCGTTCTCAAGCTCTTTTTGATCAAGCACAAACACACATACCCGGCGGTGTAAACTCACCCGTACGTGCGTTTCGTCAGGTTGGTGGTACTCCAGTTTTTTTCAAAAAAGCAAAAGGTGCCTATGCTTGGGATGAAGATGATAATCGCTACATTGATTATGTCGGTTCTTGGGGACCAATGATTTTAGGTCATGCACACGATGACATTATTCAGGCTGTGGTCGATACAGCTCAACATGGGTTAAGTTTTGGCGCCCCGACAGCGGCTGAAATTGATATGGCCGATCTCATTTGTCAGCTAGTTCCTTCAATGGAAATGGTTCGCATGACCTCTAGTGGTACAGAAGCGACAATGAGTGCCATTCGATTGGCTCGCGGTTATACCGGACGCGACAAAATTGTTAAGTTTGAAGGTTGCTACCATGGTCATGGTGACTCCTTACTGGTCAAAGCAGGTTCTGGCATGCTGACCATGGGGGTACCCAGCTCACCGGGAGTACCTACTGGCTTAGCCAATGAAACCATCACCCTAACTTATAACGATAGCGAACAAGTGAAAGCCTGCTTTGCCGAAATTGGTGAACAAATCGCCTGCATCATTGTTGAACCTGTTGCAGGCAACATGAATTGCATCCCACCTGAGGCTGGCTTCCTAGAAACTTTGCGCGCAGTTTGCGATCAATATGGCACCGTACTGATTTTTGATGAAGTCATGACGGGCTTTCGTGTCGCTTTGGGTGGCGCACAAGCGCATTATGGCATCACGCCAGACTTAACCACCTTTGGTAAAGTCATTGGTGGCGGCATGCCTGTGGGCGCTTTTGGCGGTAAGCGCGCGATTATGGAACGCATCGCACCCTTAGGTCCTGTGTATCAAGCGGGTACTTTATCGGGCAACCCTGTGGCGATGGCAGCAGGTCTGACGACCTTGGCACTGTTACAAGAAGATGGTTTTTATGATCGCCTAAGCGGCAAAACACAGGCGGTGACAAAGGGCATGCAAGCCGTTGCCGACAAACTTGGCATCCCTTTCACTACCAACAGCGTCGGTGGTATGTTTGGTTTCTTCTTCAGCACAGAAAAGCAAGTAACCCGTTACGAGCAGGTTGTTGCGGGAGATATCGAACGCTTCAAAAAATTCTTCCACGGTATGTTGCGCCACGGGGTTTATCTAGCGCCCTCTGCATTTGAAGCCGGCTTTGTTTCCATTGCTCATAGTGATGATGATATTGCCAAAACGTTAGAGGCCACTGAAACTGTAATGAAAAGCCTATAAAAACGTCGCTACGCTTGTTTTTATATTCCTTTAATTTTTTGGCTGGGGGAAATGGGGTTAATGCAATC
>JACXUY010000119.1 GCA_014763665.1 Gammaproteobacteria bacterium | reverse complement strand
CAGTTATTACTTGAAACTGCGAATATGGTGTGGTTGATTGGCCATTGTTCACTCTTCATGACTGATAGCGGTGGTCTACAAAAAGAGGCTTACTTTTTTGCTAAACCTTGTATTACCTTGCGGGATGAAACCGAATGGGTTGAGTTGGTCGAGGCGGGTGCGAATGTATTAGTGGGTACGGATAAAGAAAAAATCTTTGACGCCTATCAAAATGCCAGTAACCGTTTTGCAAATGAGGATTGTGATCCAAATTTATACGGTGGTGGACAAGCCAGCCAGCGAATTGTCACGGAGTTATTAAATGGCTGAATCGCAAACCAAAACCTTTTGGTTAATTAATCAATATGCTTCTATGCCTGAAACTGGAATGGGCGGGCGGCATTATTACTTGGCAAAAGAGTTGGCGAAGCAAGGGCATAAAGTCTATTTGATTGCGGCCGGGTTTACGCACCTATTACGTGAACCGCCTAAACTTGAACAAGATTTTACCGTGCAACCGGTTGCAGAGAACTTTGATTTTGTTTGGATCAAAATGCCGGAATACATTGATGCGCATGACAAAAAACGTGTGTTAAACTGGTTTAGATTTGCTTGGAAATTGTTAAAACTTCCTAAAGTAATAGCAGATAAGCCAGATGCGATTTTATTTAGCTCTCCATCTTTAATTCCTTTTCTTGGTGCGCAGCGTTTGGCCAAAAAATTTAACGCTAAGTTGGCCTTTGAGGTTCGAGATATTTGGCCGCTGACTCTGATTGAGTTGGGCGGTTATTCGCCAAGTCATCCTTTTATAAGGTTGATGCAGTGGGTGGAAGATAAAGCCTACCGTGATTCTGATGTTGTTTTATCCAATCTACCAAACTCGGTTGAACACATGGTTGAGCGCGGAATGAACCCGAATAAGTTCACGTGGATTCCGAATGGGTTTGATATGGCGGAGCTTGATAATGCCCAGCCTTTGAATGAAAACGCTGTATCTGCTTTACCAAAGGATAAATTTATTGTCGGCTATACTGGAACCTTGGGTGTGGCGAACGCATTGGACACTTTGATCGAAGCGGCAGAAGGGTTAAAAGACGAAACCGATATCGCGTTTGTGTTGGTCGGAGGTGGCAAGGAAAAACCAGGCCTGGTGGAAAAGGCAAAAGGTTTAAAAAATGTGATGTTTATTGACCCAATTCCCAAGCCACAAATTCAAAGCATGTTGGGCGAGTTTGATGTTTGTTATATTGGTTTGACAAAAGACCCTTTATTCCGCTTTGGGGTTTCTCCTAATAAGCTATTTGATTATCTCTTATCTGCTAAACCAATTTTATATGGCATTGAATCAGGTGAGTATTTACCTGTGAATGATGCTCAAGCAGGTCTGTCCATTCCATCCGAAAACCCAAAGGCTATAGCCGAAGCGGTTTTAAAGCTAAAAGCCATGTCAACTCAAGAACGTACCGAGTTAGGTCAAAACGGCCGAAACTATGCTATCCAAAACCACGATTATGCAAAGCTGGCTGAAAAGTTGGCAAAGGTGTTGAGTGAGTGAAACGCGTGTTTGATGTGTCTTTGATTTTGTTAAGCCTGCCGGTGTTATTGCCGTTATTGGTTGTGGTGCGGGTTAAGTTGGGTGCGCCGGTGTTGTTTAAGCAGGTGCGACCAGGCCTGGCGGGTAAGCCGTTTAGTTTAATGAGGATTGAATCATGTTAGAAAAATTTGAAATCCAAAACTTAACGGTGTTTTCAGATGCGAAGTTTACTTTTTCGTCCGGCTTGAATGTGATTATTGGCGAAAATGGTTGTGGTAAGTCTCACATTCTTAAATCCGCTTATGCGTTGATCGCCGCGAGTGCTGAAGAAGGGCGCAAGCCGAATGCGACAATACCAACGAAAGCCGCTTTGCAAAAAGTTTATGCGGATAAATTGGTTAATGTTCTACGTCCAGAAACGCTAGGGCGCTTGGCGAAGCGTAAACAAGGGCGTGAACGTTGTGAGTTAAGCTTGGTATTTGAAGACACCAGTCAAAATTGTTCAATGGGTTTTGCGACATCGAGTAAATCTGAGGTGCAAATTGATCAGTTGAATCAGTCTTGGCAATCGAAAGCCCCGGTTTTCTTGCCCACTCGTGAGTTGCTGACCTTATATCCTGGGTTTGTGTCGATTTATGACAACCATTATTTGGAGTTTGATGAAACCTATCGTGATGCTTGTTTGTTGTTGGGTGCGCCGGCATTAAAGGGGCCTAGAGAAAAACAAGCCGCAATGCTTTTAAAGCCGCTTGAAGAAGCGATGGGTGGGCGTGTGGTTTTGGATGCCAACGGGCGTTTTTATTTGTCATTACCCGGTAGCGGGAAAATGGAAATGCCATTGGTGGCGGAAGGTTTGCGCAAGTTGGCGATGGTTGCACGGCTGATCGCAACCGGTTCTTTATTGGATAAGGGGTATTTGTTTTGGGATGAGCCGGAAACCAATTTAAACCCAAAACTGATTAAATTGGTTGCTAAAGTGATTTTGCATTTGTGCCAAAACGGAGTTCAGGTGTTTATTGCTTCGCATTCGTTGTTTTTGTTGCGTGAGCTGGAGATTCTTTCACAGCATAAGGCGTTCAAAAGCATTCCGCAACGCTATTTTTCTTTGCGTGCATGTGAGGATGGCGTGATGGTTGAGCAGGGCGATTCGGTAGAGGCGTTACAAACGCTGGTGATTCTGGATGAGGAGCTGGAACAGTCAGACCGCTTTATGGATTTGGAGGCGTAAGTTGATGATTGCTAATACGCTGAGTGAAGGAAGTTTAAATTTTCGGTTTAGTGGTTCTGCTGATTGCGCGACAAAATACGACGAGTGGTGTTTTTATCGAAGCCAGTTCAATTCAGCTTTTGGTGGCACAAAAGGTGTTGATCTTGTTTTTATAGATGATTCTCAAACTTGGCTGATTGAAGTCAAGGATTATCGCGCACACCGTCGAACTAAAACAGTTGATTTGGGTGAGGAAGTGGCTTTTAAGGTCAGGGATACCTTGGCGGGTTTATTAGCCGCCAAAGCCAATGCAAATGATGCCGATGAAAAGCGATTTGCAAGAAAAGCTTTGTCGAAGTCTCGTTTTCGTGTTGTGTTGCACTTGGAGCAACCGTTAAAAACATCAAGACTTTTTCCTAAGTCGGTTGATGTTTCAAAAGTTCAACTCAAGTTAAAGCAATGGTTAAAAGCCTTGGATGCGCACCCTAATGTTGTTGATAAAAATAATTTAAAGGCAACGATGCCTTGGTCTGTGGTGTAAGTTTTATGAAGCGCGTGTTTGATGTGTCTTTGATTTTATTAAGCCTGCCGTTGTTGTTGCCGTTATTAGCGGTGGTGGGGTTGTTGGTTCGGGTGAAGCTAGGTGCGCCGGTGTTGTTTAAGCAGGTGCGACCAGGCCTGGCGGGTAAGCCGTTTACGATGATGAAGTTTCGTAGCATGACCGATGAGCGCGATGAGCAGGGTCATTTGTTGCCCGACGCGGTGCGTTTAACGAAGTTTGGTCGG
>JACXUY010000118.1 GCA_014763665.1 Gammaproteobacteria bacterium | reverse complement strand
TCTGTGATGCAGCGTAGTGAGTTTTCTGCTAAAGACTATATTCAAAAAGCGGGCGGTGTTACGCGCATGGCCGATGCGGATAGTGCTTTCTTGATATTACCAAATGGTGAAGCGCAACCGCTTAGCTTGTCGAGTTGGAGCATGACGAATGTTAGTATCCCTCCTGGGTCGACAATTTATGTTCCGCGCGATCCGCTTCCTTTCAATGCCATGGGCTTCGGTATCGACATTTCTAAGATCTTAAGCAGCTTAGCGGTTTCTGCCGCCTCTATTGCAGTTATTAATCGTTAATGTCTTGCTCGTTGTTAAGACAGCGCATCGCAGTGATGATGTTGGCACTTATTGGTGCCAATGCCTTCGCTGTCGATCCTTGGTCTGCTAAAATCGGAACCCGCACCACCTTATCCGATCATGGCGGCGTGGGTCTGTTGCAGATGCCCACTGCGCGTATGGCGCCAGATGGGGAGTTTGCCATAACGGTCACGCGAGTTGATTCTTATGACAGATACAGTTTTACCCTTCAAGCCTTAAAAAGCTTTGAGTTCGTTTTTCGATACAATTCGTTGAATGATCACCTTTATGGGCCTAGGGATTTTAGTGGCGACTTAACCTATAAAGACCGCGGCTTTGATGTGAAATTTCGCCTAGTTGAAGAGAGTAACTTCTGGCCTGAAATTGCTGTGGGCGCCAGAGACTTTTTAGGGACGGGCTTATTTTCGAGTGAATATTTTGTTGCCAGCAAACGTTACTATGATTGGGATTTTAGTGCGGGTTTAATGTGGGGAAATATTGGTGGTCGTACAGACTTAAATAACCCACTCGGAAGTATATTGAGCCGCTTCAATGGTGATCGTGTTAATACAGGCCGCTTTGGTGGCGAGGCAAATGGCAATACTTGGTTTAAAGGAGACCATGCGAGCTTATTTGCAGGTGTGAGCTACCAGTTGCCCAATCAGCCCATCTGGTTGATGGCTGAGTATGATGCGAATGATTATCAGAGGGAGCCATTCGGAGATCGTTTTACCGTTAATAGTCCGATGAATTTAGGCATAAAGTATCGCTATAACAATTGGCTTGATTTAGGCTTGTCTTATGAGCGCGGTGATACTTTGGGCTTAAGCATCGGTGTTCGAACTAACTTCATGGATAAAACGCGGTCAATCCCTAAGTTTGATGCGCCGCCCTCACCAACTGCGCAGCCAAATCTTCAGACAGCCGTCTATCAGTTTACCGCGCAAACGGCTCAGGATGCCGCTAGTGTGGTCAGTCATCCGCAAATAGCCGCCTTAAAAGCACAGTTGAAATTGGCAGGGCTGGATATTGAATCGATTTATTTCGACAAACAAGGTAAGCGGCTAACCCTTGAACTGCAAAACAAACGCTACCGCAGCACTTCACGAGCGATTGGCAGAGCGGCGCGCTTGTTACTGTCTCATACCAGAGAAAAGGTATTGCAATTCCGCTTTGTACTAACCAATGATGATGCGCTGCCGATAGATGATGTCACCCTAATGCGTCATCAGCTTGTGCAAGTCTTGAGTAAAAAACTCAGTCCAACGGTGGTGAGCCGTTATGCAGAGCGTGAGTTAGAGATGGTATCAGCGCCAGATAAGAAAGACGCCTCGTCGTCGGTAACGCCTGTGATGCTTAAGACGCGCACTTACCCAGATTGGTCGGCCAGTATCTCGCCAGCCATGCGGCATAACATCGGTGGTCCCGATGGTTTTTATCAGTTTCAAGTGATGTTAAACGCACCGATTGAGCTGAAGTTACGCCCAGGGTTGAGTTTGTCGAGTAGTTTTACGGCTAACGTTTATAATACCTTCGATAAGTTAAAGTTAGAATCGGATAGTGTTTTACCGCATGTTCGCTCCGATATTAAACATTACTTGCAGCAGCAGGGCACAGTGAGTCTGAACAGCTTACAGGCAGACTATTTAACACAGCTTAGCCGCTCTAGTTATGCGCGTGCCAGTGTGGGTATTTTTGAGGAGATGTTTGCTGGTGTGGGTGGCGAATTTTTATACGCTCCTGCAGGCAAACGCTGGGCCTTGGGTGTTGACGCTTATTGGGTGAAACAGCGCGATTATGATCAAAAGTTCGCCTTTCGTGATTATCAAGCCAATACAGGGCATGCAACTTGGTATCATCGATGGCCCTGGTTTTCGATTAATACAAAGTTAAGCCTTGGGCAGTATTTGGCAGGAGATAGAGGCTATACTTTCGACGTCTCGCGTGTGTTTGATAATGGAGT
Source organism: Gammaproteobacteria bacterium (assembly GCA_014763665.1). Taxonomy (GTDB): domain Bacteria; phylum Pseudomonadota; class Gammaproteobacteria; order Thiomicrospirales; family Thiomicrospiraceae. The sequence goes on along the minus strand of JACXUY010000118.1, from coordinate 1,274 downwards.
GACAGTGGGTGGTTTCTTTACGCGTACCAATATATCGGCTGCAGAGTTTGGTGAGGGCAGTTTCGATAAAGGTATTTACATTAGTGTGCCCCTAGACTTAATGACAACACGTTATACCAAAAATAGTTTAGGGATGGTGTGGAGACCTTTAACACGTGATGGTGGTGCCATGTTATATAATCGCAAGCCTTTATATCCTGCCGTAACCAGTGGTAGGGCAGACGATCTTTTTAATGGTGCGCTCGATATTGCCGATTAGTGTTGTCATTATAGGTCGTTGGTCGTTTTAATTGTGAATTTAATAAACAAGGGTTAAATAGTCATGAGTCAGTCAGGTGAAAATCTACAAGCGCAGTCAGTAGCAGATGAAGATGAAATCGATTTAAGAGAGCTGTGGCAACATATCGTCGATGGTAAAGGACTGATTTTAGCGGTTACCTTTGCTTGTTTTGTTTCGGCTTTTGGTTATGCAGTATCGGCGACAAGCTGGTTTGAGGCCAAAGCAACGCTGATAGATAACTCTGCTGGTGGTGGCAAAGCAGGTGGCGCTTTAGCGGGATTAGGTGGTTTAGCGTCATTAGCGGGTGTCTCTATGCCAGCCAGTCCTGTTGAAGCGGTACTGGCAACAGCAACCTCTGACGCTTTTATGATTGATTTTTTGCGTAAGCACGATCTGAAAAAAGTCTTTATGGCAGGTCGTTGGGATGCGGCTAGGCAGCAATGGTTGCCAGCCAGTGGTTTGATGCATAGCTTATGGGAAGAGGGTGCGCGCCCCTATATTATGGGCGAGCGCCCAAAAGTCAATTCTCCTTTTCCCTTGGCTGAGAATGAACCGACATGGCAAAGCACGGTCGAATTCCTTGAGAAGAAAAATATTTTTTCGATCAGTCAAGACAAGAAGTCGAATATAGTGACTATGTCTGTGACTTGGACCGACCCTAATCAGGCGGCTCAGTGGGTGCAATGGTGGGTAGATGATTTAAATGATCTGATTCGCCAGCGTGCGATCGCAGAATCGCAATCGATGCTCGATAATTTATTACCCAAGCTAGAGCAGCCTATGCCAGCCGAGGTGCGCGCCAGTGTGATTGGGATGATTGATGAGCAAACAAAAACCATCAATGCGGCCATGGTCAAAAAAGATTATGCGCTTAGGCTTATTGATCCCCCTTTAGCACCCGAAACAGTGGCTAAGCCAAGACGCATGCTCATTTTAGCTGTGGCGATTGTTTTAGGCTTGATGTTGGGTAGTATGATTGCCATTATTCGCGGCA
>JACXUY010000117.1 GCA_014763665.1 Gammaproteobacteria bacterium | reverse complement strand
GTTAATGGCTTGACCATAACAAGCGGTCTCGACAAGGCTTTTCAGTTCTTTGAGGTTCGGCAAGCGCCATGGCTTGCTGGTATTGGTTGCCTCTGTTGCCGCTTGCGCTAGTGCGTTTTCCCAATTATAAGGGGTGGCTGTGCCTGCACAAGTCGTACCATTCCAGCTCATACCCAAAGGACAACGCTGCCAAATTAAGCCTGTTTTCTTGTCTTTGACTTCTGCACCACCGCTTAGCAATTCATATCGACTATCAGGTTTTGTTTTCTGAATAGAGGAGGGATTGCAGGTTTGCGCTTGCACAGCGCTTGCCAACAGCAAGCTGACTAGGGTTAGTAATGCCTGTTTCATGTATTTCTCCTTAATCCAATGACTGACTGCGCACAAGACGCACAACAAGACCAACGTTCTTATCGTGCCAACCGCCGTAGCCATAGTCGAAATCGACGTTCCACGCGTCATAGGCGACGTAGGCATCCGCCGACGACGACCAGTAGGCATAAACACCATAAGTGTTGCCAATCGTTGGAAAGTAACCAGGATCAATGGCAGGATTGCTACGCCCCATATCGCTAATGCCTTGTAACTCTTCCACCGTTGGCATGCGCCAGTTGTTGTAGCCGCATAAGCCTGCTGCATTCACATCGGCGACATATTTTTCGGTATCGCAGCCTGAGCCACCTGAGCAAGAGCCACCATTGGACTTGCCTGGATTACCGCCAATATTGCTGTTGTACCAAGTGTAGGTGTGGTCTTTATCGCGCAAGCCGCCATCGTCGGTTTTGTTTTCCCACATTAAGCCTGTGACATTATCAAGCACACAGTCCCAGCTAGTGGCACTCGCTGGCAGGGGCTGACCTGTGCTGCTGATTTTGGTGAAGTCAAAACCATTGGTTTTGCCTGCGTTTGCGGTGCTGGCACCCACTTTTGCCAAGGTTCCTGCCATGGCTTGAGCATCGCGCCCGTGCGCAGCATCTTGTTGCGCTGGTGTGGCAGCATTGGGGTCGTTGGCCTCTAGGCTGTTGCTTTGCGTGCCTGCTGTGCTGGGTGTGCCGTAGAGCAATACGCCTGTGTCGTTGAGTTTTCCTGTTGCCGTGGTGTTATAAATAATCGCCTCTTTGCTGATATTACTGGCTGTGCTGCTCAGTTGGGCATTGCCAGAAATACCGCTTAGGGTAACTTTGACACTGCTGGCTTGTAGGTTGCTTGCATTGGCGAAAGTGGGTACAGTAAAGGTCGCACTGGTTTGCCCCGAGGCAATATCGACACTGGTGGTGCCGTTGGTGTAGTCGGCTGCACCTGTGCAACTCGCCGCGCCTGTGGCAGCGATAGTGCCACTGGGTAAGGGGCTGGGTGCGCTGTAGCCGATGTTAGCGGTGACAATGCCATTGGCTGGAGCATCTAGGGCTACGGTGAAGGTGAGGTTATTGCCTTCGAGCGCATCGGCGGTTTTGCTTAGTGTTGCTGTGGGTGGTGGGGCTGCAAAGCTGGCAGAAACGCTACAGTCGCTGGTAATGCTGCCTGTGGTGTAGGTGTTGCCGCTTAGGCTACCACCACAACCTGTAACGCTGGCGATGCTGTAGCCTGGGTTAGGAGTGACAGTAAAACTGGTGCTGTTGCCGCTTTGCACACTGACACTGCTGGGGCTGATGCCGCCATTACTGCCGGCACTGGCAGAAACCATATAGTTGACTATTGGTGGTTGTGTCGGGGCTGGTGTTGGAGCCTGTGTTGGTGCTTGCGTTGGTGCTTGCGTTGGTGCTTGCGTTGGTGCTTCAGTCGGTGCTGCACCAGCAGGTAAGGGGTTAGCTGGGTTTTCAGCAGCAGCGGCTAAGGCGGTAATCCAAGCGTCAATGGCAGCTTGGCTAGTAAATGCATTACGTGCGGCGGCTAAATCGAATTGTGTGGGATTAACCGCTGTGCCTGTTTCTAGCTCTCGCATAAAGGGGTCAAAGTCGAAGCCTAAACGGGCGACTAACAGGCTTTTTGCTTGCTCGTAGCCCATATTGCGTGTTTGTATCAGTCGGTTGAGCGCACTGCTGTAAGGCGTGACATTACAGGATGTTTGTAAGTTACAAGTGGCAGTAAGCGTACCAGGGAAAGGTTGACCATTGAGCGTACCGCCTGTCACACTGACACGATAAGGCGGATTGGATGTGGTGTTTAGCGTGTAACTACCATCAGCATTCGAAGTACCTGTGGCAAGCACATCACCTGTGGTGGCGTTGATGAGTGTGACTTGTGCGCCAACTAGGGGATCATCAACAACATAACCCGATACCGCTTGCTGTGGTGCAGGTGTCGGTGCGGGGGTGGGTTCTGGCGTGCTACTGCTACCACCGCCACCGCAAGCGGCTAGCGTACTGGTTAAGCAAAAGAGTATGGCAGTGGCTAAGGGTGAGCGAGAAAAAGAAAAATTAGTTAGCTGTGCTGATACCAGTGCGGTGCAAAGCGTTATCTTGTGTCAAGAGGTTGATAAACAATGTTGAAACAGGATATCAAGTTATTTTATATCTTTCAAGTGGTTAAGTGGAAAAAATTAAGGCTGCCGCTCACTGACCGGAAACACCATGCGCACCACTTCTTGTTGCGCCGATAACAACACCACATTGATACTGCTGGGCAGTTGCGTTAAGGCGTTAGCTCCCGCTGGTGGCCATTGCGTAAAGGTTTGTCCTGTGGCATCTAACCACTCCACCGTCATGGCGGTCACCTCGGTTAACACTTGCTGACGCAAAGGCTCGGCAATACCGGCTCTGTCTAAACTCGGCCAACGCAAACGCCACAATCCCTCTTTATCCACAACATAGCCAATACGCATTAGGCCGCTACCACCTTCTCGATTATCGAAACGGGTGCATTCAAACCCCCCATCGGCATAACTTAAACAGGCTGGCAAGGGCGTACCTTGCACGTCGCTGATGCTACGCGGTGCTAATTGCAACAAATCGCTCATCAACAAAGCTTGCGCTTTTAACAACTGAGACGAAGCGCTCATTTCATCGCTTAACTGATGATACCAGCGCGTCACCTGATTCATGCCCGAAGCCAACACCACACCCAGCACCGCCAGCACCAATAGGGCAACCATTAATTCAATCAGGGTGAAGCCGTGTTGGGATGAAGCCGATTTCATGGCGTCACCACTAAGGCAGACAAGAGCAAAGCACGTCCTGTCAGGTCATCACTGGGCAGAACGCGAATGGTGACTTGCCTAGTACCAGGAAAATCGGTGTCGGTAAATTCGCTGGTCACTTGCCAGCTCTGTTCACCATGCACCACGGTGAGTTTTTCGTTTTTATACCCGCCACCTAAACGCAAGCTTTGCCACTGTTGCCAAGCCACCTGTTGCGCTTGCGCCTGTTGTCGTAATTGGCTTTGCGTATGAATAATCGCCCCCATGCCTTCCATCAATGCCAACAAAGCAATAGCAACCACTATCAAGGCAATCAGCACTTCTATCAGGCTAAAGCCGCTTTCTTGACGACGGCGACGCTTAACGCGCGGCATGGTTACTGACATAACGACCGTCTCCCGTCCAAGATAGACTCTGTGTCGCCAAAT
>JACXUY010000045.1 GCA_014763665.1 Gammaproteobacteria bacterium | reverse complement strand
CAGGGTGGGAGCGTGCAGGGGTATTATGTTCATTGGTCGTTGTCGGTGTTTTAAGCTATGCTTTCTCTTTGCTACTCTTCGGTATGCGTAAACGTCATTGGGTGAATATGAACTAATGGCGAGTTGATATATTAGCTTTTGCTGATATAATTGTCTTTGCTTCGTCGATGTTATCGGTGTACACAGATTTTATTAGCAAATAAGGAAGGATAATTATGTTACGTCGTTCGTTTGTATTGGGTTTATTAATGGCTGGCATGATGGGTAATGCTTTGGCGATTGAGATTCCACAGGATCAAGTACCAGAAGTGAAACGCACTCAAAATGGCAAGTATCTCACACCTAAAGAAGCGCATCAGTTTATTACTCAAGAGGCAGCTAGCACTTTATTAATTGATGTTCGCACGCCTGCGGAAGTGCAGTTTGTGGGTTATACCGACTTAATGGATGCGAATGTGCCTTACATTATCTACGATTATTCGACTTGGGATGATAAAGCGAAAGAATACAAGCGTGTTCCTAATTCGGCTTTTTTAACACAAGTGGAAGATGCCTTAGCGAAAAAGGGCATGGCGGGCAAAAAGGATGCACGCATCATTATTATGTGCCGTAGTGGTGACCGTTCGGCTAAAGCAGTCGATTTGATGGCAAAATCAGGCTATACCAATGTCTGGAGTCAATTTGAGGGTTTTGAAGGTGATAAAGCGAAAGATGGCGATAAAAAGGGTCAACGTGTTGTTAATGGCTGGAAAAATGAAGGCTTGCCTTGGACTTACACAATGAACAAAGCTAAGGCTTACTACTTAGAGTAATTTCTAATGCTGTTGCTCTAAGTGATCAATCCCGCCAAGGCGGGATTGATTCATTTGGCGGAAGGGAAGGGATTCGAACCCTCGATAGGGGTTTAGCCTATACACGCTTTCCAGGCGAGCCCATTCAACCACTCTGGCACCCTTCCAAAATCATTATTATATCAGATTGGGCGCCTAAAGTTTGACTCGTTGCAGGCTAAACCGCCAAGTCTATCTGCTGTAAACTGCCAGCACGACCATCTTCAAACAAGAAGGCGCCCGTTTGACGTAATTGACCCTGTAGTTGGTTATCGGCTGTTTTGTAGTCAAAAGGTGAGTCAATGCCTTTGGTGTAAAGCGCGCCGATACCAAGTTTGGCCAACCCGGTTAAGCTTTGTGACCCATCGGCATTGGGTTGCCAAATTTGGAGTTGTGCAAAGCTGCTGTCCGCTTCATCAATCCAGCCATTACCGTCCTCATCCAGTTGTGCTAATTCTGAGAATCCATTGCCACTATTGGGTCCAAAAAGTTCAGTTCCATCATCAATAGTGCCGTTACCATTTCGGTCTAGGGCTAAATAGCCGCTGCTTGCATTCAGTTGGTGGATGGATTCCATGCCGGCTTCTTGTGCAACCAAATCAAACTCGATTTTGTTCAAGCTTAATTGCGCCGGTTGGCCACCAAAGTTAATGACTAACGGATCTTTTAACGCGGCACCAGCACGAACAGACAGGTTACTTTCGCTGTAATAGCTTCGAGAAAGTGCCAGTGATAAATCAAAATTAATAGCTCGTCCATCGGCAGTGGTAACAGCACCTTGTATGCCGACAGAGAGACTTTCCATCTCGGCGTAGCGATGCTGTTCTTCATAAATCATTCCCCATTGCTGTCCTGTTGGCAGATTGATGGCTGTTGGCTGGGGTTGAATGCGCTCAGGAGTGGCTGCGCTGAATGTGTCAGTTTGGGGCTGCATGTCGTCTTCAGAAAATAGTTTTATTTTAACCGTCCTACCCGACATCCAAGCCATTAATGATTCAATCGCTTGTTTCATTTTAAGTAATTCAGGAGAAAGTTTATTTTCATCTTCAACGGCTTTAGTTGGTGCGCTGTTGGGTTGGTTGATGGCGAGGGCATGATGTGCCATCAATTTAGGGGTGAGTCTTTTTTCCTGCTCAGGTTGAGCTGCGTTAGCAGGCGCTTCTTTCCAGAGCGTTAAGCTGGTTTGTTGTTGTTGAACGCTCGCACGTTGTTGCGAGGACTGCATCGAAATGCTGCTCGATTGAATGTGCATGATTTCGCCCTCCCAGGCTAATGATGTTGCGTTGTGTTAAGTGCAACGCTGTTTTATATAGTCAAGATATCGACGAGCTTCTAAAAAAGTTTAATGGTAGGAATGGCTGACAATCGTGCATAACTGTGGCATGATAGACGTCATTGTTCAAAAGGGGCGCATTATGCACCAAGAAATTTTAGAGACGATGGAGACAGCGATTGCCCTGATTGATCGAGAAAGGGTTATTCGTTACATGAATCCGGCGGCAGCAGCCTTATTAGGGGTTGGGCCTAAGCGAGTGCTGGGTAGGCCTTTATCTTCTTTAATGAGCGAAGTCGATTTGCAGTTGTTGACACATCAAGGACAAACAGCGCTGACCTTGCATGATATTCGCATGATGCGTGCCGATCAGAAACAGGTGCAAATGACCTGTACCCTCAGTCCGATTGAAATTCCTGTTGCGGGCTGGGTGTTAGAAATGATCCCGATGAGTCGTTTTGAACGGGTAACGCAGGAAGCGGCGCTCTGGTCTCAATACGAGGCGAGTAGTTTGTTAGCGCGTACCTTGGCGCATGAAATTAAAAATCCCTTGGCCGGTATTTCGGGATCAGCACAGCTATTGGGTCGTCAGCTAACCAGTCCTAAGCAGCGTGAATTTGTCGATGTGATTGTACGAGAAACCTCTCGATTAAATACGCTGCTTGATCAAATGTTGGGCGGTAATCAAAGTGTTCATTGGGTAAAGCACAATATTCATGCGGTTTTGGAGCATGTCGTTAGCGTCGTGCGTGGTCAGTTGCCGTCGAATGTGGTCATTATCAAAGATTATGATCCTAGTTTGCCCGAATTGGTCATGGATTTTGATCGTTTGGTGCAAGTATTTCTTAACTTGGTGCGTAATGCTATTCAAGCCATGCCCGAAGGCGGACAGGTCAATATTCGTACGCGCGTTGCGCACAAAATGACGCTGGGTAATCACTTGCATCCCTTGGTATTGGTGGTCGAAGTTACGGATACGGGCGTGGGTATTCCGCCTGAATTGATGGATGCCATTTTTTTACCCATGATTACCAATAAAGATGAGGGTACAGGTTTGGGGTTGCCGATTGCACAAACCATTGTCCATCAACATGATGGCTTGATTTTGGTGGAAAGTCAGCCGGGGCATACTCAGTTCCGTGTGTTTTTGCCCTTAACCAATCGCCACATCAGCCAAGGAGATGACCATGTCTGAGGTGATTGCCGAAGTTTGGGTGGTAGATGATGACGCCTCCATTCGTTGGGTGTTGGATCAAGCCTTGACCGAAAAGCCCTGGAAGGTGCGTTTGTTTGATTCTTCCAAGCAAGCATTAGCGACGATTCAAGAAACCGTACCAACGGTATTGGTATGTGATATTCGCATGCCCGATGTCGATGGTTTGACGCTGATGAAAGCTGCACATACGCAAGACCCCAATTTGCCGGTTATTTTAATGACGGCCTTCGCCAATTTGGATGCGGCAGTATCGGCCTATCAAGGTGGGGCATTTGAATACTTGCCTAAGCCTTTTGATATTGATGAAGCTTTATCGCTCATTGAGCGTGCCATTGCCAAACGCATTAATGTGCGTCGTCGTCGAGATAAGGAAACCGAGAAGCAACCGTTGAATATCATAGGTTCTGCACCAGCGATGCAGGAAGTCTTTCGCGTCATGGGACGAGTCGCGCCCTTAGATGTTACGGTACTGATTAATGGTGAAACAGGGACAGGTAAAGAACTGATCGCTAAGGCCTTACATGAGTTGTCACCCCGCAAAGATAAGCCCTTTGTTGCGATTAATACCGCCGCTATTCCGCGCGATCTGTTAGAGTCTGAGTTGTTTGGACATGAAAAAGGGGCGTTTACTGGCGCCTTAACGCAACGTTCAGGACGTTTCGAACAAGCGGATGGCGGCACACTCTTTCTCGATGAAATTGGTGATATGCCGATTGAACTGCAAACCCGTTTATTACGGGTATTGAACGATGGTAGCTTCTATCGCGTGGGTGGTCACGACCCTTTGCATGCCGATGTGCGTATTTTAGCGGCAACCCATCAACCAATGGATAAGTTGGTTAAGGAAGGGCGTTTTCGGGAAGACTTGCTCTATCGCTTGAATATTATTCGTATTCAAATTCCGGCATTGCGCGAGCGTCGTGAAGACATACCCTTGTTGTTGCGCTTCTACATGAAAACCGAGGCTAAAACCTTGCGCGTGGAAGAGAAAACCTTGTCCGCCGAGGTTGAAAAGTACTTATCGCAGCTGGAATGGGCGGGGAACATTCGTCAATTACGTAGTGTGTGTATTTGGCTCACAGTCATGACGCCGGGTAAAGTGGTGAGCATGGATGACTTGCCATTAGAGCTGAATAAAGCACATCAGGCTGCACAAGCACCCGCCACCAGTCTAGACTGGGAAACGCCGTTACGCCTTTATGCGCGTCAATTTTTACAACAAGGTAAAAGTAACTTGCATGGTGAAGCGGAACAAATTTTTGAAAAAGTGCTCATTGAAGAAGCGCTTGCTTACACGCGTTTCCATCGTCAGGAAACGGCTGCACTGTTGGGTTGGGGTCGAAATACGCTAACGCGTAAATCGCAAGCCTTAGGTATTGATGAGTGATTGCGGAACTCGTAACTTGGTTAACGACGCGCTGTGCACCACCAGCGCGTCAATTAGGCTATTTATACGAAGCGATTGCCATGCGAGAGCGGGTAAAGCGTTGTGAAGTGAGTTGGCGTTCTCATCTAACTCAGTCACGTCAGTTTGCCGGGGCCTGTATGGAACAGCAAGCTGCGGGTGGTATTGCGTTGGTGTTGGGTTCGGGATTAGGGCTGGATATTCCCCAGCAAGCCTTGTTGGAACACTTTGATGAAGTCTGGTTGGTGGATATGGTGCATTTGCGCTCAACGCGCAAATCATGGCAAGGTTCACCCAAGGTGAAATTTATTGAAGCCGACGTGACAGAGGTATTAGCTTCGGTTACCCGTGGCGAGTTGGATAGGGCGCAACCCAAGCGGTGGTTGGATAACCCCGATATTCGGTTTGTGTTGTCAGCGAATATTTTGGGGCAGCTGCCCGTTCAGCCTTTGGCGTGGTTAGCAAAGCACTATCCCTACAAAGATGAAGCCAATTTGGATCAATGGTCGCAACAGTTGTTGCAGGCGCATTTGGATTATCTGCGTGCTTTTGCCGACAAAGGAGCTAAGGTGTGCTTAATCGCAGATTTGGAATGGCATTATGCCGAATCAAATCAGGTTAGGGAAGTGGTTGATGCTTGGCGTGGTTTAGAGCAGCCATTACCCGATGCACGTTGGGAGTGGCGTATTGCACCACGCGGCGAAATGGGACTGAATCGAACGCAAACCAACTGGGTCGGTGGCTGGTGTTGGTGATTTTAGCATTATAATGGCAATTATTTTTTTGCATTAGGAATCAGCGTGTCTGCCCCTGAAATTGAACAAACCCGTGCTTGGGTAGAAAAAGTCGTTGTTGGCTTGAATTTATGTCCTTTTGCCAAGCCAGTGATAGACGAGGGGCGTTTGCATTATCAAGTCAGCGAAGCGCGTTCGGCCAAAGCCTTGTTTAAGGACTTCACCGATGCCTTGTGGGAACTCAAAGAGCGTGACATCAGTGAGCGAGAAACCACGCTACTCATTGCCCCGTGGGCGATGCACAACTTTCTCGATTTTAATGATTTTATTGGTGTGTGCGAGGATGCTATTGCCGATTTGGAGCTAGAAGGTGAGTTTCAGGTAGCTTATTTTCATCCCGCATTTCAGTTTGAAGGCACAGCGGTGGATGATGTAGAAAACTACACCAATCGCTCGCCTTATCCAACGGTGCATTTGCTGCGCGAAGCGAGTATCGACCGTGCAGTGGCTTCCATGCCCAATACCAATGTGGTCTATGAAAATAACATTCGCACCTTGCAAAAACTGGGTATCGAGGGGTTGCGCGGGCTAGGGGTGCAGGCATGATTTCCTTGCGCAACCTTAGCTACTATCGTGGCGACCAGCAACTGGTTAAAGACGCAAACCTAACCATTAATGCTGGCTGGAAGGTCGGTTTTGTTGGCCATAATGGCACGGGAAAATCCAGTTTATTTGCCTTGTTGTTAGGTGAGTTCTTGCCCGATGCCGGTGATGCGATGGTCGCTAAAGAGTGGCGTATTGCCCACATGGCGCAAGAAGTCGAAGCCTTAGAACAGTCGGCACTAGATTATGTCCTAGACGGTGACACAGCGTTACGTAGTATCGAGCAGAATCTCGCCACTGCTGATGAACATACCGACCCGATGCAACTGGCACATTGGCACGAAGCCTTTGATAGTATGCACGGTTATTCGGCTATGCCCAAAGCACAAGCCTTGTTGGCAGGGCTGGGATTTAAGCAAAATCAACTGACGCAACCGGTGCAGAGTTTTTCTGGCGGTTGGCGTATTCGTCTAAATTTAGCGCGTACCCTTTATCAACCTTCCGAATTGCTGTTGCTCGATGAACCGACTAACCACATAGACTTAGAAACGGTATTGTGGCTGCAAGAATTTCTGAAAGCCTATTCCGGTACTTTGCTGCTCATTTCGCACGATCGAGATTTCCTCGATGCCGTTTGTAGTCATACCTTGCATATACATCAGCAACAGTTAACGCTTTACACGGGTAACTATTCTTCCTTCGAGCGTCAACGTGCCGAACGCTTGGCGCTTGAACAGTCTATGTATGTGAAGCAACAAGCACAAAGGGCACACTTAGAAGATTTTGTCCGTCGTTTTCGTGCCAAAGCCACCAAAGCCAAGCAAGCACAAAGTCGCCTTAAAGCCTTAGAACGTATGCCGATGGTGCACTTAGCCCATGCCGACTCACCCTTTAGTTTTAGCTTACCGGCCAGCGACAAGCTGTCTAGCCCCCTAATGACGCTGAAATTTGCTGATTTGGGACATGGTGATAAAACGGTGTTAAGTAAAGTCAATTTTTCATTGTTACCGGGTATGCGTATTGGCTTATTAGGTCCGAATGGGGCGGGAAAATCGACGCTGATTAAAACGCTGACTGGTGAGTTACGCCAGCTAACGGGTAAACGTCTGGTTGGCGATCATTTAACCATTGGTTATTTTTCGCAACACCAAACCGAAGCCTTAGATGCGCAAGCCTCGCCCTTATTGCATTTGCAACGTTTGTCACCCGATAGCAAAGAGCAAGTGCATCGCGATTTTTTAGGCGGTTTTGGTTTTGCTGGTGACGCTGCTTTAGCCACAGTCGGTAACTTTTCAGGTGGTGAAAAAGCCCGTTTAGCACTGGCACTGTTGGCATGGCAAAGACCGAATTTATTATTGCTTGATGAACCGACCAACCACTTGGATTTAGATATGCGCGAAGCCTTGGTTGTCGCTTTGCAAGAATTTGCTGGGGCGATGGTGTTGGTTTCGCATGATCGTCACCTATTATCTAGCTGTGTCGATGAGTTTTGGTTAGTGGCAGATGGGCAAGTGCAACCTTATGATGGTGATCTAGAAGACTATGCCGATTGGCTCAAGCAGCGCCAAAGCCAAGAAAAAGCCTTAGCCAACACGCAAGCGCAACAAGAAAACCCCAAAACTGAGCTGAAAGTCGATAAAAAACAAGACCGTAAAGAAGCGGCAGAACAACGTGAACGCTTACGTCCGCTCAAACAGCAAAGTCAGAAGCTGGAAAAGGAAATGGATAAACTCAGTGCTGAGTTAACGCAAGTGGAAGCCTTACTAGCCGATGCGGCGATTTACGAAGCTGAACAGAAGACGCAGCTACAACAGGCTTTGCAACAGCAAGGCGCCTTAAAAAATCGCTTAACTGAAGTGGAAGAACAGTGGCTTGAACTACAAGATGCCATTGAGGCGATGAGCCTATCTTGAATAATCGGGTCTCCGTTCCCATTTCTACAATAAATTTTTAATAGTGTCTGTTCATCCTACTGTTTATGACGTAAATGTCATAAATATAATTTTAGTTGTGATAGAATAAATTTATATCAACAACCGAAAGGAGTCTTCATGAACAATCGATCGCATCATAAAAAACCAATGTGGGCTTATGTCGCTGCATTATTACTTTTGGCCACTTTAACCTATGTGCAATCGCAATTCTTTGCTTCTCACGACGCACAACTTGATTCAACGCAAGCAACGCATCACTTGACGCATTAAGTTCGCGCGCTCATTGCCTGCTTTCTGTTATGATTCCAACCAGCTGTGAATTTAATGGAAAGTAACCATGCATCAATCCCTCGCCTTCGATCCTGAACTGATTAAAAAATATGACCGTGTCGGGCCGAGATATACCTCTTACCCGACCGCAGTACAATTTCAAGAATCCTTTAACAATGCCGACTACCAGCAAGCGATTGCCCGTTCTAATCAGAGTGATCGCTTACTATCCCTTTATGCACACATCCCGTTTTGCAATACCGCCTGCTTTTATTGTGCTTGTAATAAAATCCCAACGCGAGATCGTTCACGTGCTGCGCCATATTTAGAGCGCCTTTATCACGAAATGGCAATGCAATCTCGACTTCTCGACCCTTCACGAGTGGTTGATCAGTTGCACTTGGGCGGTGGTACGCCCACGTTTATCAGTAATGATGAAATGAAGCAGTTGATGGAACAGTTCCGTACCCATTTTAATTTGCGCGATGACGATGAAGGGGAGTATTCCATTGAAATTGACCCGCGTGAGGCAGATGCGGGTACGGTGAAGTTGTTGCGTGAGCTGGGCTTCAATCGCATGAGTTTGGGTGTGCAAGATTTTGACCCTGCCGTACAAAAAGCAGTCAATCGGATTCAAAGTAAGGCGGAAACCTTTGAAGTGATGCACGCAGCGCGTGAGTATGGCTTTAAGTCAATTAATGTCGACTTGATTTACGGCTTGCCACTACAAAATGAAGTCAGTTTTATTCGCACCGTGGATCAAGTGTTGGAAGCTAGTCCCGATCGCGTGACGGTTTTCAACTATGCTCATTTGCCCAGTATGTTCCCGGCACAAAAGCGTATGAATGAAGCCGATATGCCGACAGGAGATACCAAGCTGCGCATGCTGGCAATGACTATTGAACGTTTGCAAGCCGCTGGTTATGTTTACATCGGCATGGATCACTTTGCCAAACCCGATGATGAATTAACTCAAGCACAGCGTCAGGGTAAGCTGTATCGCAATTTTCAAGGCTACTCAACACATGCCGACTGCGATTTAGTGGCCCTAGGTTCAACCAGTATTTCGATGGTTGACAATGTTTATGCGCAAAATTTACGTGATTTGGATGATTATACCGCCCGCATTGATGCCAATGAGTTGGCTATTTTCCGTGGCGTAACCCTAACGCGTGATGATGAAATTCGTCGTGCCATTATTATGCGCCTCATGTGCGATTTTGCCTTGGATTTTGTTGAGTTTGGCAAAGCTTGGGGTATTGATGGCATGGCTTATTTTGCCCTAGAGCGAGAGCTATTAAGCGAATTTGTTGCCGATGGCCTGTTGGTTATGCAAGGTTCGCGCATTGAAGTGCAACCAGTGGGACGCATGATGGTGCGCACTATGGCCATGCTTTTTGACGTGTACAACCGTGACAAGGTAACAGGTAAGTTCTCGAAAATTATTTAAAATCTAAGCTCAACTGATGATCGTTGTAGCTGCTGCGTTTATTGCGTGGCATGCGTGTTGTCTGTTGGCGACTGCCGTGTTTATTCAGCAGTTGGCGCGTGATGGCGCGGTTGGTGTCTTGCTTGCGCAAGCTGTAAATACGAATTTTCGCTTCACGAGCTGCTTGGTTGTGTTCGACAATGGGCATAGGGTAATCAACGCCCGTCAGCACGCCATAGCGTTGCTGCAAATTGGCGGTTAGTTGCCAAGGCGTGTGTAGGTAGTCGTTAGGGACCGCTGCCAGTTGGGGCAACCAAGTGCGAATAAAGGTGCCTTCTGGGTCTTGGTCTTGCGATTGTTTTACGGGATTGTAAACACGCAGTATGTTCATACCCGTTGTGCCGGCTTGCATTTGCACCTGTGGGTAGTGAATACCGGGTTCGTAGTCGGTAAATTGTCTTGCTAAAAAAGCAGCTACCACTTGCCAAGGCAGCCAGACTAAATTGCAGGCAAAAGACACCAGCATGGCGCGCATTCTAAAATTAATCCAACCGGTTGCGTGTAAGCGTTTTATGCAGGCATCGACAAAGGGATAGCCCGTTTCACCGTGGCAAAATGCGGCAAAATGATCGGCGTTGAAGGGTCGCTCTAGCGTGTCTAATGCAGGATGCAGGTTGTGTGTTTGCATATTGGGCTGGCTTTCGAGCTTTTGCATAAAGTGGCAATGCCAGTGCAGGCGAGACTCGAAGGAGCGTAAGGATTTCAGCCATGCCGATTTGTCGGGATGCAAAGCCGTTTTGGCTTTCCATTGTTGCTGAGCATCTCTTAAGGCATGAACAATCTGACGCATGGATAAGGTGCCGTAAGCCAAATGCGGCGATAAGCGTGAGCAATTTTTGGGCGCTGTGTTAGGACTAGACAGGGCATAACGATAGGGAAGGCCGCGATGATCCAAGAAGGTGTCTAACAGCTTGCTGGCACGTGCTGTGCCGCCTTTTTGCCGTAAGGGTTTGTCTTCGCCTTGTTGCACCAGTTGAGGGTGAGTGATAGTTAGTGCTTCGGGCAGGCTAACCCCATGAACCTGCTTGGGTGCTGGCATGGGCGACGCGGCAAAAAAGGCCTCCCAATGATCTGCCCAGCCATTGCGGTCGGTTAGGCGACGCACTACGCCATCTTGTCGCCATTCGTGCCAGGGCACTCGGTGTGCTAAACACCAAGCCTTAACACGTCTGTCTCGTGCATAGGTCCAGAGGTTGCCGGTTTCTTCATGACTGTATAGTGCGGCAATACCAAGCTGTTGATGCAGTTGATCGAGCAGGGCAATCATATCGCCTTGCGCTTGTTGCAGTTCACAACCCAGCTGACGCAGTTGCTGTGCTAAGTCGGCTAAGGATTCACTGATAAAGGCAGCGTGTTGGCTATCACTATCGGCTTGTTGCCAAAAATTCGTTTCCCACACATACAAGGGCAGCACTTTGCCGGCTTGACTGGCTTGCCGTAAGGGAGGGTGGTCGTTGACGCGTAAATCGCGCTTAAACCAAACTAAGTGGACGCCATTGTGCATTTTTTCAACCTAGCTCAAATGGCGTTCAGCTTCACGTACCAGTTGTTGCTTGTCGCTATCGCTCAGCTTTTTCACATGACTGACCATTAAGCTGGTGCGTGGATTGTGACTGAGTTCGTTGAAATGAAGGATGAGAAAACGCCAATAGAGTTGCGTTATGGGGCAGGCATTGGCACCGCTTTTTTCCTTGGGTTTGAAGCGGCAGTGTTGGCAGTAGTTCGACATTTTGTCGATATAAGCACCGCTGGCTAAGTAAGGCTTGCTGGTGAACTCGCCGCCATTAGCATAAAGTGCCATACCAATGACGTTGGGTCTTTGTACCCAGTCGGTGGCGTCAATGTAAACAGCATGAAACCAATCCGACACTGCTTGAGGTTGCAGTTCTGCAAGGGTGGCATAAAGTCCTATCACCATTAGGCGTTGAATGTGGTGCGCATAACCAGTGGCAAGGGTTTGACCAATCACTTGCGATAAACAGGTCATATCAGTGTTGCCAGTCCAAAACCAGTCGGGTAGGGGGCGTTGATGGCCAAAGTGGTTGGCTTGCATCAGCTCGCTGGCGCGATGCTGGTAAATGCCACGCATAAACTCACGCCAACCCAGTATTTGCCGCACAAACCCTTCGACACTATTGAGCGGCGCTTTGCCCTGCGCATAAGCCTGTAAGGCGGCATCGATCACTTCTTGTGGATGTAATAACTGGCAATTCAGCGGTGCAGAGAGCAAGGAATGATAGAGGAAGGGTTCGTCTGTCCACATGGCATCTTGCAATTGACCAAAATCTGCCAGACGGTAAGTGATGAAATCGGATAGGGCAGTTAATGCTTGTTCCCGTGTCACGGCATAGTTGAAAGCGTCGCAGCTTCCAGGGTGGGTGGCAAAGCGGTCATTCACCCTGTCGATAACGGCTTGGGTAATGGCATCGGGTGCAAAGGTTTGCGGTGGTGTTATCCAGCCTAAGCCTTGTTTGGGAATGGATTGACGGTTGTCGGCATCGTAATTCCACTGTCCGCCTTCGGGTTCGCCTCCTTGCATCAAAATACCCGTGCGTTGACGCATCCAACGGTAGAAGAACTCCATACGCAATTGCTTTTTGTCGTGCATCCAAGTGCTAAAGTCGGCTGGTGAACACATAAAGTGTGCATCTTCAGTCCAAACCAAACCAATGGCTTGTTGTTGGCAGAGCCTGGTCAGGGCATGATGCAGGCGAATATCGCCAACGCGTTGGCAAATCACATGAGTCGCGGCGTGTTGTGTTATGGCAGCAGCAAGGGCATCGACCAAACGCACATGACTGTGCTGATCTAATGCCCAATAATCGAGTGCGTGTTCACCGTATTGGTCGCGCAGACTTTGCGCATAATGGCGCATGGCACTGAGAAAATAAACAATGCGTGCTTTATGACTCCAAACATGGGTTGATTCTTCAACCGCTTCAATCATCAATAGCTTATCGTGCTGGGCATCGAAATGAGAGAGAGCAGGGTTGTTTAGAGACAACTGATCGCCCAAAATAAGGATGAGTTTGCTCATACAGGCTTTGATTTGTTTTTTTGCGCGCGACAGCGATCCGAGCAGTATTTCACTTCTGCCCAACAGGCTTTCCATTTTTTGCGCCAACTGAAAGGGCGAGCACAGACAAGGCAGATTTTGCTATCGAGTGTGCTTTTATGGCCTTTGAAGGTGGTTTTAGGCATGATGCTCGTCTGGTTAGTTGATTAACAAACTACATTACATCATAAGTAATCATACATTTACACTAGACAAATCATGGATATTTAACTGGTGAACACGATGACTAAGCATCGAGTCGTTTTTCATCACATAGTTTTTAGTTTGTCGTTGTGCTCTTTAATCCAATCGAAGCAGTGTTGTGCATCCATTGGTTTGGCATAGTAATAGCCTTGGATGTAACTAATGCCCAATTGTTTGACGATCATTTGTTGAGTAGCGGTTTCAACACCTTCGGCAACCGTTTTTAGGCCGAGCGCATAGGCCATATTTTGTATCGCTTTGACCATTGTATAACCTTTCTCGGTATTGAGCCGATGAATAAAGCGACGATCAATTTTCAGTTTGTCGGCGCTAATTTCTTGTAATTGCGCCAAGGATGAATGACCAGTACCAAAATCATCAATGGATACTTTAAAGCCGTGTTTACGCAGTTCGATAAGGTTGTCGATGGCATGATCTACATCTCTTAGGGCGAGACTTTCGGTGACTTCTAGTACAAGGTCGCTGGTTAACAGCCCATGCTGATTGGTAATGTAAAGCAAATTGGAGATAAAACTGGGCGAAAAGAGCTGGCGTGTCGAAACATTGATCGCCACGCTAACATGAATGCCTTGATCACGCCAAGCAACGAGTGTTTGCAGGGCTTGTTGGATAATGTGCTCTCCAAATTGACACGTTAATCCATTGTTTTCGACCATAGGTATAAAGGTCTCGGGAGATACTGAGCCATAACGCTCATCTTGCCAACGCGCTAAGGCTTCTACCGAAATAATGCGATTGTTTTGTGCGTCAATAATGGGTTGGTAGTAAACATCGATTTGTTTTCTTTTAATCGCTTCAACCAGTCGGTTTTGAATGTAAAGCTCGTGTTTACCATTTTCTTTACAGTTCATGTCGGCATAAAAACATATTTGGTTTCGACCTTGGCTTTTGGCGTGAAACATGGCTCTATCGGCATTGGCGAACAAGCCTTGAATATCCTGAGCGTCTTGCGGATAGATGGCGATGCCCATACTGTAGCTAATGCTCAGCTCATGCTCTTCAAGTTTGAACGGTGTTTGCATGGTCTGTAATAGTTTTTCGGTGATGCTGGTAATCTTTTCAGCTTCCATGTCGGAAAACAAAATCACAAACTCATCTCCACCCCAACGGGCAAGGGTATCTCCAGCTCGAATCTGAGATTGAATACGCTGACTCACCGCAATCAGTAGCTGGTCACCTACCTTGTGTCCTAGGGAGTCATTAATTTGCTTAAAGTGGTCTAAGTCAAAAAACAGAATGGCTAATTGGCGTTGGTGTCTATCGGCAAGCTGAATGGCTTGTTTTAATCTGTCTTCCAATAAAATACGATTGGCAATGCCTGTCAAGGCATCGTGTAATGCCATGTGGGTGATTTGTTTTTCATGCAAATAAGACTGGGTAACATCGCGTAACGCACCGCGAAGTAGCGATTGATTGTCGGCTGTTGTGTGACATAAAAATTTACCTTCTACCCAGGGATGACTGTTTCCCGCTGTGTTTAAGCGAAAACGGACATGAATGAGGTCTTTGGCATTTTCGTGCAGTTGCGCTGTTTTAGCTAGCCAGCCTTCGCGATCATCAGGGTGAACGTAACCAATAAAACGCTCACCAGTGGGTGATACGGCTCGTGTGAGTCTGAGCCAGCCCGTGCTGTATTCAAGAATGTTACCTGAGCTGTCCAAGGTAATGATGGCTTCTTCGAGTAGTGTTAGGGTTTCAGTGAAGGTTCTTTCTTGTTCTAACGAAGCGCAAACATGTTGAATCAATTGCCATAACGCTTGTGCTAGTTGTTTGGCATCGCTTGGTTGCGTT
>JACXUY010000116.1 GCA_014763665.1 Gammaproteobacteria bacterium | reverse complement strand
GTCAATTTGCTTGGTTGAACTTTGAGTGTCTGAGGTAGACGCCAACGCTAAATAGCGAATTTCCTCGGCAATATGCTGCTTAAATTTCTGCAAAAACGTGCTTTGCGGCAGGTGATACCACTGCGCTGTACCTTGCTCAAATTGTTCAAAGTAGCCATTATCACGGCCACGTTGCCCACCCAATGCCACTGTCATCTTGACTAGCCCACTGCCAACTTCGCGGCTTGTTGCCACATAAAGTGGGGCATAGGCTCTTTTAACTGCCAAGTAATACTCATCGGCTGTGACCCCGTATGCGATACATACTCCACTTCACCATAATTAACAAAACCCATAGTGCGGCCGTATTCATCTTTGCTTTGTTCACGAACAAATAAAAACAGTCGCTTACCCATTCTTTGATGCTGGATGTACTCCAAACCGCGCCCTTTGTCAGGCCTTGCACTGTTCTGTGACTGCCAGTGAAAGAGATGTTCGTTGATCGCGTAATCGTGATACATAGTGGTTGGCGAAAATTGCTTTTCATTTTTGTCTAAGGTGACAAACATCAGTTCAATATTCTGATCTTTCAACACAAATACCCCTTCGCGTGCTGGAGGTTGGCGCTCAAAAGTGGTCGCTCCAAATGCCACCAATATTTGCTCACGCGCATAACGTGCATGCAGCCTCAATGCGACATCTGGCAAAGCCTGCATTGTTGGTTGCTCATGCTTGGTTTGTGCGAGTTGCCAATTCACAACATCCAGTAACTCTGCTTTTAAATCGCAAGCATTCAGTTTCGCTAAGCTCTGTTCAATGGAATCAAATCCACATTCAGGCCCCGTTTTTTGCCAAAAATCGTAATGACACATCAAGACATAACGATGGTCAGCATCTTCAATAACAAAGTTACTTTGGCAAAGGTGTTTTAAGAAACTCAAATAGGCATGATCATCACAGGTCAAAATTCGGTTATGAATGGCCTTTCTAAGCATTTTCAACAGTTCTTCTTCAACTGATTTTTCGTTGATTTCATCCTTAGCTTGCTGAACCAGCTGCGACCAACTCCCTCGCTTATAAAGCTCATTCAAGTCGATGTAAGGATTTAAAGATAAGAAATTCGACAACGTTAACGGCAGTGTGGAATGCTGAGGATATTGGCGGATCATCGCGACTAGGCGCTTCAACGTTAATGAAGCTTGACGAATATTGCTAAGCACCATTTCTTGCGTGCGCTTGCTTAACTCAATGCGACAACCGAGTGGCGCATGAGGGAAGCCTTGCTTGATTTCATCACTGATCGCGCGATGACTTTTACCGACTAAGGCTCTAAATTTATTGGCAAAGTCGTATTCAGGACGTGAATTACCAACAAAATCAAGCACGGTACAACATTCTTTGCCTTCGGCTAAGCGCAAACCACGGCCAAGCTGTTGCAAGAAAATAGTGAGACTTTCTGTCGGTCGTAAAAACAGTAAGGTATCCACTTCCGGAATATCAACACCTTCGTTGAAAATATCAACCACACAAAGCACGTTAATACTGCCAGAGCGAATGGCCTGCTGCTTTTGTTGCCGCTCATTACTGTTGTCGCTGGTCAGTACATCCGCTTTAACCCCCTTAAGTAAAAGTTGTTGCGTCATGTACTGGGCGTGCTCTTTACTCACGCAGAAGGCCAAGGCTTTCATTTTGCTAATATCAGTGATGATCTCCTGCATACTCAGCAAAATCTTGTCAAAGCGGACTTGGTTGTGTGTATAGAGATTGGTCAGCTGAGCGATATCGTAACGTCCACGACTCCATGCAATGTTGCGAAGGTCGGTATCATCATCAATAGCAAAATACTGAAATGGGCAAAGGTGGCGACGGTTAATGGCTTCCGGCAAACGGATCTCAGCAGCAATCACACCGCCAAAATCCGCTAGAATATCACCACCATCATGACGCTCTGGTGTTGCAGTCAGGCCGAGTAATATAGTTGGGGAAAAATACTCAAGCACCGCACGATAACTTGAAGCTGAAATATGGTGCACTTCATCAATGACAATGTAGTCATAATAGTCAGCAGTTAGGTTAAGCTGTTCCAGCTGATTGTTCAGTGTTTGAATGGAAACAAACAACTGTCGATAGTGCTCCGGTGTATGTCCGCCAACCCAAAGTTCACCAAAAGCACCATTACGCAATACCCCACGATACGCAGATCTGGCTTGCTTTAAGATTTCTTCTCGGTGAGCGACAAACAGGAACTTAGCTTGCGGCTTGTCTTTTACAAAGCGCGCAAAATCAAAGGCTGAAATCAGGGTTTTTCCGGTGCCAGTTGCCGCAACCACTAAATTGCGAAATCGTTGGTGAACACGGCGCTCAACCGCCAGTTGTTCCAAAATGTCACTTTGATGAGGAAAAGGCGAAATATCAAAGAAATGCGTTGAACTAGCCTCAAAATCTCCGCGTTGCTGATTCAAGGCTTTTTTGAGTTTTTCACTGCTTGTTGCATCGCCACTAAAGTGTTCAAAATCATGAGAAGCCCAATAGGTTTCAAAGGTGCTCAATGATTTATTGATAATGTGTGGGATTTCTTGCGAGGTGATTTTTAAATTCCACTCTAAGCCATTGGTTAAAGCTGAATGGGAAAGATTGGACGATCCGATATAACCAGTGTCGTAGCCCGTCTTGCGCACAAATAGGTAGCTCTTTGCATGTAAACGTTCACGTTCAGTGTTGTAACTCAGCTTCACTTCAGTATTGGGTAAGCTCGCCAAATACTCAACCGCTTTCGCGTCAGTCGCCCCCATATATGAGGTAGTAATAACTTTTAGCTCGCGACCGCTAGCAGTAAATTCCTCTAACTCTTTGCGAAAAATTCGGATCCCTGCCCACTTAATAAATGACACTAACCAGTAGATTTTATCAGCTGACAAGATCTCCCGCTTTAATTCAGATTCGAGCGACAATCCCGCATTACTGCCACAAAACAGCTCGCTTTGACTTAACCCTGTTAGTGGAAAAATGTCGTTAATGTAATTTTTTAAATCGGCTGAGACGGGATTTTCGAGCTCATACAGCGCAGTTAGAATTTTACCTTGACTGGCAAGCAAGTTGTCTTCGATAAAATCATCATCCTGAATTTGTGTTTTTAACCACAATAACAATTGGTTGGACAAAGTAATTTGCTGTTGCAGCCGATCATCCCCCTCAGGCACCGCATCAATCGCATACTCAAGAATGTGTGAGAGGAAGCGAGATAACCATGTTGATGCTTCACTGCTATTGAGATCACGTTCGCCGACATAGAATCGCTCTCGGTCAATACGACTCAGCGTGGCCAGCTCAGTGACCGATTGCGGCTGTTGTTCGGCGATTACTTTTAACAACTGCTGGTTTTCTTTCGACAGCACATTGGCGACCGATTTAAGCGAGTCGAACCAGATATCAACGGGGAAATCGGGATCTGGGCTTTGCCCTTTAATCCCAATCACGCAGCGCGATTGTTTTGCGTTTTGCATTGCTTTACTCACATAGCTTACTCGAATCGTTTGCTCACTAGGTTTACCAGCAAGTAGATAAAACAGCGCTTGGCCAATAAAAAGACTGTACGCTTATACATAACCCGCATATCTTATCAACTGCTG
The DNA here is from genome assembly GCA_014763665.1 of Gammaproteobacteria bacterium. Classification (GTDB taxonomy): domain Bacteria; phylum Pseudomonadota; class Gammaproteobacteria; order Thiomicrospirales; family Thiomicrospiraceae. The sequence goes on along the minus strand of JACXUY010000116.1, from coordinate 469 downwards.
ATAATAGCGCAAGGATATTTTCCGTTTAGGACGATTACAAGCCCCCCCCCTGCGCAGCAAGTACACAACCAGTACACTAGCGGTTTTGTCTGCCTTAGCCTTTAAACCTCGTCCAGCCCTTGTGTTGACTGGCGGTGCACTGCAAGGCGACAAGCCTACATAGGATTCATCGCCTCGTTAGTCATTCAAAATACTGCCTTTCACGCAGTACATACGAGGGCGGGTGTTGTCGAGCAGGCTGACTTTTCGCTGTGGTCGGTTGCCATCAGGGATTAGGTAGCCTGCGGCCATCAGTGCTTTGGCGGCGCGATCTGGGCTTAGGCCTTCTGTAGCTTCACGCCAGCCAGTTGGGTAAAACAGGTAGAGGGTCTGTGGGCCAGTAGTATCAAGCCAACCTGCACGCTGGCGTACTTGACTGCTGTAACCAATTTGTTTGGGCGTAAAACGGCTTTCGCCATGCTGCTCAATA
>JACXUY010000115.1 GCA_014763665.1 Gammaproteobacteria bacterium | reverse complement strand
AAACTCACCTAATAACAATACTTTCACTTATTTTCTTCCCGCCAACCAGACCTGGTTGTTTTTAATGTTGAATGCTTAATTTTGAATATTTAATTGCCGTTATGTTTTTATCCCCGCCGGTGGGGTTTTGGTTGGTTTTTCTTTGGATTTTAAAGACTCGCCTATATTATCCCGCCTAAAATCGAACATATTCAATTCGAAGGTGTTGATAGCAACTTGGTCGTTGCCAGTGGCGTGAGCAATCAATCGGTGGTGGCGTTCTTTGTAAGGTGCCATCGCATAAGATCCACCATACTCGCCGGTATTCACCAAAACCACGGGTTGATACATGTGGTAGTGCAAGGCTTCGACCATTGCGTCAAACGAGCTCACATCCGTATTCAGGGCAGGAATTAAAAACGCATTCGATTTCTCCGCTAAATCGGCACTCAGCTTAATATCAGTGGCATCATAACAAATTGCCGCCGTAAGTTTAAAGCCATTGGCTTTGGGAAACTGTGAATGTAATAGCTCGATCATAAACTGATAGGGTCGCCAGGATTGCACCCCGGCTTCGCGCTCATCTTTCATCATGTGATATTTGCCTTGATAACGTATCAACTCGTTTTGGTTGCCATTGTGTTTTTTGGGCACAATCCACACTGCGCGATTATTTGGGCCTTTTATGCTCGGCTGATGTTCAAAGCCAATCCCCGCCAACACAATCGCATGCGTCTTTTGCGCGAGGTGTTTGAGGATATCCAAGTCATCAAGATGTACAGATAGCTCCGGCCAAATAATCAAATCAATATGGTTTTTTTTATTGTCTTTATCTGTGTGTTCAGTGCGCTGAGCTTCGATATGCTTAAGAACCAGTTGCGACACACGAGCAACATGCCTGCGGTGTTTCACACGATAGTTGGGTTTGTCTAGTAGCAGGCCTGCTGTTGCAAAATCAGCCTTATGCGGTAACTTAGATTGCACCATGGCGATGGTTAATTCAGTTTTGTCTTGCCAATCGGGCTGAATCGTTTCAATTACCGTCGGCATTTGCGAAAGCTGGCAATAGTGGGTTTTCAGCTTTTCAAGTCTCTCTTCGACCAATTTTGTAACATTTTCCAGCGTGAGCTCAGGCCAATCAAAAGACCGGTCATTAACGCGAATGCCCGGCCATTTAAGCAACTTGTGTAACAAGGTCGCCAGCCAACTTGAAAAGGCGGCAGTTTCACCTGCGAGCGCTTGCGGTGTGGTGTATAACCCAAACTGACGCTTGTATTGTGTGGATTTAACCCCTCGGTAACCGGTTTTGGGTTCAAAAGCTTGTCCAAAGCCGGTGACATCCTGTGAGCTTGATAAGGCTGCACGGATGACCAAGGCAATCTGCTGCAATGTGCGTTGCTCAGACTCCAGCTTCAAATGGCTGGCTTGTTCAAAAACCGAATCGTGATATTTAAGCTGGCTTATTTTTAGCTCATGACTAATCTGCTCATATTTGGGTGGATTGGCATAACCACAACCAAACTCAACTTTGGTAAGCGCCAGATCAATCACTTTATTAGCTATGTCCTTCTCAATCTCAGCGTGTTTGCCCAATAAGGCCTGCATGAGTTTGAGCGCCATGATTTCGTTGGCAAAGGGATTGTCTTCACGGGTAATCAGTTGCAATAAGCCCATCGGCTGTGTGATTTTATCCAAGGGCTTTCGTGAAGGCTGGCTGTCTAAATACAGCCTATCCATTAGCGTTTTAATTTCATCGACAAATATCCAGGCCTGCTTATGGGCGCGAGCACTTTTGACCAGACTTTTAACCAACCCTGTATCGTGATAGGCAATGTATTTAAGGGTTTGTAATGGCGTTATATCTTTAACACTTGAATTATTGAAAATTGAATTGGCCGCACGAATTAAAGGTTTTTGCTCTTCAATTAACTGGCTAGCGATGATAATGCTATGCGCGAGCTGTTTTGAATCCAATGCCGCCGGCAATGTAATATTTCTAAAACCTTTCGCCAGCTTAAAAATCAAGTCTTGTTGGCTGACGCCGGTGGAAGACTCTAAAACCGTATCTAGCCTGACCAACAACAAGAATTGCGCTTGCTCTTTTAACAACCATGACGTACTTGGATTATTTAAAACATTAATCGCGCAATCTTGCAGTTTCTCAAAAAACCCCTCGACATCGGCTTGCGCGGGTATGGCTTGCGGGTCTTTTTTGTGGATCACGGTAGCGGAATGACGAAACACCTCCGACAGCAAATAACACATAACCGCTTTTTGCTTGAGTTGTTTGATTTCTTCTAGGTCATCAAATAAAGATGATTTTGAAAAAACCGCATCAAACTGCTCTAAAATCGGCTCTAACAACTTCGGACTCGGAAACAACTCCAGTCCTTTTTTAAGCAACAACACCAAAGACGGATCACGACTCCACACCGCTATCAAACGCCGTGCCATGCGTTCTTGCAAATAATCCCAATCGCCCGGAACCGCTTGATTACTCTCATCGATTTCACGCGCCGTAAAGTGACGAATCGTATTTAGTGTTCTTGAAATTTTATTGGCGGCAAAACGGCGTAAGGTATCGTCGCGCACATCAAAAATGCTTTTTTCAATACCGACTAAGCGATTGAGCCTGCATTCTGCGCCATCTTGCTCGATCTCTTTTTGCGGGCAAATCGACAATAAACTTTCTAATTGTGTGAGCTGCTCTTGCGCATCCTCAAAAGAAACCGGCCCGCTGACGGCGCTTTGAATTTCTTGTAACTGCTTGGAAATGCCGACCGATTTACCACGATAGATTTCGACCTTGATTTTGGCATCATTAATTACGAGATTAAGCGGTTTAAGTTTGGCGTTAAACCAGCAATTAAGAAATGCTTTGATTTCTTCTGCTGGGTTGGGATGATTTTCTTTATCTTTGTTTCGTTTGGGGCCAACCAACACCAAACGCATATCGTCCACATAACGGCAATAGTCTATGAGCTTGATTTCAGCCTGGTGTAAAAACGAAAACAGTGTTTTGCCAATAAAACTCGAAATGTCCGCGTCAAAATCCAACAAATAAATATTGGCTAAAAAACCACCAGCAACTAGCCCTTGCGGAATGCCCTGAGGCAATTTTTCAACCACATCACTTTTGCAAACATCAAAATTATTTTTACACTCTTCAGACCAACTCCAGCTTTCAAACGCACCTAAAAGCGATTGTGCTTTCTTGTCCCCTTTAATAGAGGGTGTCAACTCCTGAATTTTTTCAGTCAGTTTTTTACGGTCAACACAATCAAAAAACTGACGCAAATCCAATTCAACTAAATAGACCTCTTCATCCGGTGCTTTTTCGGTTAATTGACGATTAGCAAAGTAATAAGGGCGTTGAAGGAATGTTTGATAATCTTGGAAAAACTTGCTGTACACCGTGGTCGCGCCATAGCTGTGCTCGGCCTTGTCATCGCGATAGGTGCAATAAATGCGATTGCCATAGCTGACGATTTTTTTAGCGTGAACCTCTTCATAATCGGTCGAAGGATCACCCTGCTGTGTTTCGACCTGATTCGCTAAACACATCATCACCAAAGTCATCATGGTTTGTTCTTTGATGCCAATATGCGCTAAGGGGCGCAGTTTAACGGGATAATCGTGTTCCTTACCCTTTTTACCATCTTGATCTGGCTTGACTTCTTCAATTTTTGGTTGCCAAACAAGACAAGGG
>JACXUY010000044.1 GCA_014763665.1 Gammaproteobacteria bacterium | reverse complement strand
GAAAAAGGCAAAAGCGACACACCACTAAAAGCGCCAGCATAGCCGAAGCGTCGCGATGGTTTACATGATAACTCAGCAACAAAAAATTCGGCATGTTATAAGTGATAGGCTAATGATTAAATTGATAAAATCCGTAGCAATCCGTAGCGTTTTTCTTGACTTTTTGCCCGTACTATGAGATACTATACCCACGTTGAACATGGCGTGCTTGGATAAGTAATTTGAAACTTGCGCTTGCATATCATTGGGTTGGCGGATACAATACCCAGCTGTTTTGCTTTAAATAGCAATTAACTCCAGGGGATTAGTTTAATGGTAGAACGAAGGATTCCAAATCCTTTGGTGAGAGTTCGATTCTTTCATCCCCTGCCAGATTCACCTTTCATTTCAAGCTAAGTATGAAACAACAAAACACTGCGACCAGTCCTGTTGATAAATTCCGCTATATTTTTTCGATCGCGTTGTTGCTTGCCTCGCTTGTCGTCTATTATTTATTAACAGATTTGGATTTGGCACTGCGCGTGCTGATTGTCGTTGCGGGCGTTGCCATTGCTGTTGCGGGTGTCTGGACGACTGCATTTGGTTCGAATACGCGCAAACATTTAAATGATACGCAGCGTGAGGTGCGCCAAGTGGTGTGGCCGACGCGAGAACAGGCAGTGCGAATGACCCTAATCGTTTTTGTGGCTGTATTTTTCGTTGGTTTGTTTTTGTGGTTGGTTGATATGTTCTTCTTGTGGGGCGTTCAGTGGCTCACAGGGCGCGGGGAGTAATTAATGCGTTGGTATGTAGTTCACGCCTACTCAGGCTATGAAAATTATGTCAAAAAGACATTGCAAGAATATATTGATCGCGCCAACATGCAGGATCATTTCGGCGATATTCTGGTTCCATCAGAAGAAGTGGTCGAGATTCGCGATGGAAAAAAACGTAAGAGCGAGCGCAAATTTTTTCCGGGCTATGTGCTAGTGCAAATGGAAATGGATGATGCGGTATGGCACCTTGTGCGTAGCGTGCCACGCGTTATGGGTTTTATTGGTGGTACAGCAGATAAGCCAGCGCCGATCACGGATCGCGAAGTTAACCAAATTCTTCAGCGTATGGAAGAAGGGGCTGAGCGTCCTCGTCCTAAAGTATTGTTCGAGCCGGGTGAAGTGGTGCGTGTTACCAATGGTCCTTTCGCAGACTTCGAGGCTGTAGTCGAAGAAGTTGATTACGAGAAAAATAAACTCAAAGTTTCGGTGTTGATTTTTGGTCGCTCAACACCAGTCGAGTTGGAATTTACCCAAGTCGAAAAGACGGCCTAATAAACAGACTCTTCGGAGTCATGGGAAGTTTGGCGAAGGCTAAACGTTATACCCTTAACATGGAGCTAAAACATGGCAAAAAAAATCACAGGCTATATCAAGCTGCAAGTGCCAGCTGGTAAAGCAAATCCTTCTCCACCCATTGGTCCAGCGTTGGGTCAAAAAGGTGTTAACATCATGGGTTTCTGTAAAGAGTTCAATGCAGCAACTCAGAGCATGGAACCAGGCTTGCCTTTGCCTGTTGTAATCACAGTTTACGCAGATAAAAGCTTCAGCTTTATCTTAAAAACGCCTCCTGCTTCGTTCTTATTGAAAAAAGCAGCGGGTATTACCAGTGGTTCAGCGATTCCTAACCGTAATAAAGTCGGCAAGCTAACTGATGCGCAAATCGAGCAAATTGCAACCACAAAAATGCCTGATTTGAATGCCAATGATATGGATGCAGCTAAGCGTACGATTGCAGGTACTGCGCGTAGCATGGGCTTAGTGGTAGAGGGTTAATAGAAATGGCAAAACTAACTAAACGCCAAAAGGCAATGCGTGCTGCGGTTTCTTCAGCTAAAACCTACGCAATTGACGAAGCTATTACGATTTTAAAATCCTTTGCTTCAACTAAATTCTCAGAATCAATGGATGTTGCGGTTAACCTGGGTATCGACCCTCGTAAATCTGACCAGGTGGTTCGTGGTGCAACCGTGTTACCAAACGGAACAGGTAAAACGGTTCGTGTTGCTGTATTCACTCAGGGTCCTAACGCCGATAAAGCACGAGAAGCGGGTGCAGAATTTGTTGGTATGGAGGATCTAGCTGAACAGGTTAAAGGCGGCATGATGGACTTTGACGTGGTTATTGCTAGCCCAGACGCTATGCGTGTTGTTGGTGCGCTAGGTACTGTGTTAGGCCCACGCGGGTTGATGCCTAACCCGAAAGTAGGTACGGTAACGCCAGACGTTGCTAACGCGGTTAAAAATGCGAAAGCAGGTCAAGTTCGCTTCCGTGCTGATAAAGGCGGTGTAGTACACACGACCATCGGTAAGCTGGCTTTTGAACCGAATGCACTTAAAGAAAACTTAGTAGCGCTTTTATCTGATTTGCAAAAAGCTAAACCAGCTGCTGCAAAAGGCGTATACATGAAAAAGGTTACCATATCATCAACCCAGGGTCCTGGTGTTACCGTTGATATGAACAGTGTGAGCCTAGGCGCTTAAGCGCGACTGGGTACACGAGATGGCTGTCCTTGCATGCAAGGCTGCTCATCTCAGACCGCAGGTGCTACTATCCTAGCTTAAATTTGCCTGCGCAGAAGGGAAGCCACCATCATGAGATGGTTCACTCGTTAGGAGAAATTAATGGCACTTAAACTTGAAGACAAGAAACAGGTCGTCGAGGAAGTGTCTGCTTTAGCTCAATCTGCGTTAGCAGTTGTTGCCGCGGAATACCGTGGTTTGACCGCTAGCCAGATGGATAGCTTACGTGGTGAAGCGCGTAAAGCAAAGGTGACTGTACGTGTTGTTAAAAACACACTGGCACGTCGTGCTTTAGCTGGTTCAGCACATGAGCCTATGGCAGAGACTTTAACAGGACCATTGATCCTGTTGTTTTCAACAGAAGATCATGGTTCTGCGGCAAAAGTTACCCAAGAATTCGCTAAGAAAAATGACAAGCTCGTTGCACGTTCTCTGTCAATTGGTTCTGGTGTATTGGGTGCTGATCGCCTTGCTGCAATTGCTGCATTGCCGAACCGCGACCAGGCAATTGCGATGCTAATGAGCGTCATGAAAGCACCAGTGGGCAAACTTGCTCGCACTTTAGCTGCTATTCGCGATGCCAAAGAAGCCGCATAACTCATAATTTTGTTACTCGACCCCCTGTTTTAGGAGATAAATCATGGCTGTTACTAAAGAAGACATCCTTAATGCCGTTGCCGAAATGTCGGTTATGGAAATCGTTGAATTAATTTCTGCAATGGAAGAAAAATTCGGTGTAACTGCTGCTGTTGCAGTAGCTGCAGGTCCAGCAGCTGGGCCAGCTGAAGCGGCTGAAGAGAAGACTGAGTTTGACGTTGTGTTGTTAGACGCTGGCGCAAACAAAGTAGCTTGTATTAAAGTCGTTCGTGGCTTGACTGGCTTAGGCTTGAAAGAAGCAAAAGATGCGGTTGAAGGTGCTCCTACAGTTGTTAAAGCAGGTGTATCTAAAGACGACGCTGAAAAAGCGAAGAAAGAGTTGGAAGAAGCTGGCGCGAAAGTCGAAATCAAATAATTTCGGCTTGCCACTTCAGGCAACACAGGCAATGGCTGGGGGTTTGTTCTTCCGGCCTTTGTCTTTTGGTATTTAAAATACCCCCCCAGGGAAGGGTGATGTCCCCCAGAATTTCTACATTGTCTAACCCATGAGGTTATCGATGACTTACTCTTTCACAGAGAAAAAGCGAATCCGTAAAGATTTTGCGAAACGCGCTTCGGTGCTCCCCGTTCCTTATTTGCTCAGCTTGCAAAAGGAATCTTTTTTAGACTTCTTACAATTAGACATTGCCGCAGATAAACGTAAAAACGTTGGTCTACATGCGTCTATGCGCTCTATTTTTCCGATTAAAGCGGTTTCGGGTGCAGCAGAATTAGACTATGTGTCTTATCGCGTTGGTGTACCCGAATTTGATGTTAAAGAGTGTAAGCAACGTGGAGCGACTTATTCAGCTCCCTTGCGCGCTAAACTACGCTTGGTGATTTTGGATAAAGACTCACCTGAAAATAACCGTCAAATTAAAGCCGTCAAAGAGCAAGAAGTTTACTTAGGCGATGTGCCGCTCATGACCGAAAATGGTACCTTTATTATTAATGGTACTGAACGGGTTATTGTGAGCCAATTACATCGTTCACCAGGCGTTATTTTTGATAGTGATAAGGGTAAGACCCACTCATCTGCTAAGGTCCTTTTCAATGCGCGCATTATTCCTTACCGTGGTTCTTGGTTAGATTTTGAATTTGACCATCACGATATTTTGTTTGTGCGTATTGACCGTCGTCGTAAACTGCCAGTGACTGTGCTGTTGCGTGCAATGGGTTATGACAATGCCAGTATTTTGTCGCAATTTTTTGAAGAAACAAAGGTTTCATACGATGGCAATAAGTTTGAATTAGCCATTGTTGATTCGCAGTTGAAAGGCGAAACAGCCGCCTTTGATATTATGAATGGCGACAAGCTTATGGTTGAGTCAGGTAAGAAAATTACCGCTAAAACCATTCGAGATTTTAAAGCGGCTGGCATGGAAACCCTCGTGGTTCCAGAAGAGTTTTTACTCGGCAAAGCGCTAATGAAAGACCTAGTTGATGCTGATACGGGCGAAGTCATTGCACTGGCTAACGATGTTATTAACCCAGAAAGATTAGAAAAAATCAAGTTAATGTCATCGGTTAACCTTTCATTGGTTTACACCAATGAATTAGATCAAGGTGCGTTTATTTCTGAAACCATGCGTTTGGACAACACCAAAACGGCACTAGATGCTTGGGTAGAAATTTACCGCATGATGCGTCCAGGTGAACCACCGACAGCAGAGTCATCAGAAAAACTATTTAACAGCTTGTTCTTCTCACATGAACGCTATGATTTGTCAGATGTGGGTCGTATGAAGCTGAATCGTCGCTTGCATCGTGATCACAACGAAGGTGCTTTGGTGCTTTCAAATGATGACATTATTGATGTGATCAAAGAGCTCATTACCATTCGTAATGGTAAGAGTGCTGTTGACGATATCGACACCCTCGCTAACCGTCGTGTACGTGCTGTTGGTGAAATGGCTGAAAACGCCTTCCGCGTTGGTTTGGTTCGTGTCGAGCGCGCAGTACGTGAGCGTTTGAACCTGGCTGAATCTGAAGGCTTAATGCCTCAGGATTTGATCAATGCTAAACCAATTTCAGCGGCGATTAAAGAGTTCTTTGGTTCAAGCCAATTGTCTCAGTTCATGGATCAAGTCAATCCATTATCTGAAATTACGCATAAACGCCGTGTGTCGGCACTTGGCCCAGGTGGCTTAACGCGTGAACGTGCCGGCTTTGAAGTGCGTGACGTGCATCCGACTCACTATGGACGTGTTTGTCCGATTGAAACGCCTGAGGGTCCAAACATTGGTTTGATTAACTCCTTGGCAGTTTATGCACGCACCAATGAATATGGCTTTATTGAAACGCCTTACCGCCGTGTCGTTAATGGTCAGGTAACCGATATTGTGGATTATGTGTCCGCGATTGATGAAGCTGACTATGTCATTGCTCAGGCGAATGCGGCGACCAACGCAGAAGGTCAGTTAACTGATGACTTCGTGCCTGCACGTTTCCAAAACGAGTTTACGCTAAAGCAAGCTAATGAAGTCCAGTATATGGATATTTCACCAAAGCAAATCGTATCGGTCGCGGCTTCATTAATTCCTTTCCTAGAGCATGACGATGCCAACCGCGCCCTCATGGGTTCGAACATGCAACGTCAAGCGGTGCCGACTTTACGTGCGCAGAAGCCGTTAGTGGGTACGGGTATGGAACGTACCGTTGCCATCGACTCGGGTGTTGCTGTTGTCGCTAAACGTGGTGGCGTGGTGGTGTCTTCTGATGCTGCTCGTGTGGTTGTGCGTGTCAATGAAGATGAAATCACCATGGGTGAAACTGGCGTTGACATCTACAATCTAACCAAATACATGCGTTCAAACCAAAACACCTGTATCAATCAGCGTGTTATCGTCAAAACAGGCGATGTGATTGGTAAGGGTGATGTGTTAGCTGATGGTCCTTCTACTGACTTAGGTGAGTTGGCATTAGGTCAGAACATGCGCATTGCCTTTATGCCATGGAATGGTTACAACTACGAAGACTCGATTTTGATTTCGGAGCGTGTCGTACAAGAAGACCGCTACACCACCATCCATATCGAAGAGTTATCTTGTTTAGCGCGTGACACCAAGTTAGGACCAGAAGAAATTTCTGCGGATATTCCTAACGTTGGTGAGTCAGCCTTAGGCTTGCTTGATGACTGTGGTATGGTTTATGTCGGTGCCAATGTAAAGCCAGGTGATATTCTGGTCGGTAAAGTGACGCCTAAAGGCGAAACACAACTGACACCAGAAGAGAAATTACTGCGTGCTATCTTTGGTGAAAAAGCTTCAGATGTTAAAGATACTTCGTTACGTGTTCCTTCAGGTATTGAAGGTACCGTTATTGACGTTCAGGTGTTCTTGCGTGATGGTGCAGAGAAAGACCGTCGTACGCGTGACATTGAAGAAGCTGAGCTGAAAGTGGTTCGTCAAGATTTGCAGGATCAGAAAAAGATTTTGTCACAAGACGTTTACCGTCGTGCTCAATCGTTATTGATTGGTCAGGTGTGCAAAACAGCACCGGTTAAATCGCTGGTTAAACAGATTCTCAATGCCGACAACCTAGCCGAAGTTGAGCCAGCTCAATGGTTGGAAATGACGGTTGCCGATGAAGGTATTAATCTTCAATTAGAACAGCTTGCCGCTCAGCTTAAAGCGAAGCATCTTGAATTAGATGAGTTGTTTGAGGCGAAACGTAAAAAGCTCACTCAAGGTGACGATTTACCTGCTGGCGTCATTAAAATGGTTAAGGTTTATGTCGCGGTTAAGCGTCGTATTCAACCAGGTGACAAAATGGCGGGTCGTCATGGTAACAAGGGTGTTATCTCGCGTATCTGCCCGATTGAAGACATGCCATTCGATGAAAACGGTATGCCAGTGGATATTTGTTTGAATCCGCTGGGTGTACCCTCGCGTATGAATGTTGGTCAGATTCTTGAGGTTCATTTGGGCTTGGCAGCTTGGGGCTTAGGTCGTCAATTAGACACAATGTTACGCGAACAACGTCAGCGTCATGAGATAACACGCTTCCTAGATCAGATTTATAACGAGTCTGAAGGTCAGAAAGTTGATTTCAGCCAGCTGAGCGATGATGAGTTTACGGAAATGGTATCTAATCTCCGCGCTGGCGTACCTTTAGCTTCGCCAGTATTCGATGGCGTTTCAGAAGCGGAAATTAAGCGTCTGCTCCGTTTAGCGGGCCAGCCAGAGTCGGGACAGTTAACCTTGTTTGATGGCCGTACTGGCGAACCTTTCGATCGTAAGGTCAGTGTGGGTTATATGTACTACCTCAAGCTGAACCACTTGGTCGATGACAAAATGCATGCGCGTTCAACGGGGCCTTACAGTCTCGTTACGCAGCAGCCATTGGGTGGTAAAGCACAGTTCGGTGGTCAGCGTTTCGGTGAGATGGAGGTTTGGGCACTGGAAGCTTATGGTGCCGCCTTCACCTTACAAGAAATGTTAACGGTTAAATCCGATGACTTAACGGGTCGTACGCAAATGTACAAAAACGTTGTGGATGGGGATGAATACATGAATCCGGGTATGCCAGAGTCATTTAGTGTATTGATGAAAGAAGTCCGTGCCTTAGGTATTGACATTGAACTGGAGCAAGACGAATGAAAGACATTCTAAACCTAATTAAACGCCAGAACATTGTCAGTGAGTTTGATGCCATCCGTGTTGGATTGGCATCACCTGAGCGAATTCGTTCATGGTCTTACGGTGAAGTGAAAAAGCCAGAAACGATCAACTATCGTACGTTCAAGCCTGAACGTGATGGTTTGTTCTGTGCCAAAATTTTTGGACCAATCAAAGACTACGAATGCTTGTGTGGCAAATACAAACGCATGAAGCACCGTGGCGTCATTTGTGAGAAATGTGGTGTTGAAGTGACGCAGACTAAGGTGCGCCGTGAACGTATGGGTCACATTGATCTTGCCGCACCGGTAACGCACATTTGGTTCTTGAAATCCTTGCCAAGCCGTTTAGGTCTGATTCTTGATAAACCGCTGAAAGAGTTAGAGTCGGTACTTTATTACGAATCATACATTGTCGTTCATCCCGGTATGACGCCTTTGGAAAAAGGTCAGTTACTGAGCGTAGAAGAGTACGAAGAAGCTTACGAGCAATATCGTGACGAATTCGATGCCAAGATGGGTGCTGAAGCGGTTAAAGACTTGCTTGACAACATGGACTTGTTAGCGGAAGCAACGCGTTTACGTGAAGAGTTAGACAGTACTTCGTCTGAAACCAAATCTAAAAAGATTTCTAAGCGCTTACGCTTAATCGAGTCTTTTATCGAATCTGGCAATAAACCAGGTTGGATGGTACTAGAAGTATTGCCTGTACTCCCACCTGAACTGCGTCCGTTGGTGCCCTTGGATGGTGGTCGCTTTGCCACTTCTGACCTGAACGATTTATATCGTCGCGTGATTAACCGTAACAATCGTTTGAAGCGGTTGTTAGAGTTGAATGCACCAGACATTATTGTGCGTAATGAAAAACGCATGTTGCAGGAGGCGGTGGACTCTTTACTTGATAATGGTCGTCGTGGTCGTGCCGTAACGGGTACCAATAAGCGTCAGCTGAAATCACTTGCCGACATGATTAAAGGTAAGCAAGGTCGTTTCCGTCAAAACCTACTCGGTAAGCGTGTTGACTATTCAGGTCGTTCGGTTATTGTGGTTGGTCCTACCTTGCGTTTGCATCAGTGTGGTCTGCCTAAGAAAATGGCACTTGAGCTGTTCAAACCATTCATCTTCTCGCGTTTGCAAAAACGTGGCTTAACTTCGACCATTAAGGGTGCGAAGAAAATGGTGGAGATGGAGTTGCCTGAAGTTTGGGACGTACTAGAAGAAGTGATCCGTCAACATCCTGTGATGTTGAACCGTGCACCGACGCTTCACCGTTTGGGGATACAAGCGTTCGAGCCTGTGTTGGTTGAAGGTAAAGCGATTAACTTGCACCCATTGGTTTGTTCGGCATTTAACGCCGACTTTGACGGTGACCAAATGGCAGTGCACGTTCCTTTATCGCTAGAAGCGCAGCTGGAATGTCGTACCCTCATGATGTCAACCAATAACCTGCTTTCGCCGGCAAACGGTGATCCAATAATCGTACCCTCGCAAGACGTGGTATTGGGATTGTACTACATGACACGTGAGAAACTGCGTGCTAAAGGTGAGGGCATGGCCTTTGCTAACTGGCAAGAAGTTGAACGTGCTTATGCGAATAAGGCAGTGGACTTACAAGCGATCATCAAGGTTCGTATTGTTGAGTACCGTAAAGATGAGCAAGGTGAATTACAGGCGTTACCGGCTAAATTAGTTGAAACGACGGTTGGTCGTACCTTATTGTTCAGCATTATGCCTAAAGGGTTAGATTTTGCTCTGGTTAACCAAGCGCAGACGAAAAAGCGTGTCGCTAAATTGCTCGACGCTTGTTATCGTACTTTGGGTCCAAAAGAGACAGTCGTATTTGCCGACCAATTGATGTACACCGGTTTCCGTCACTCAACCAGTGCAGGTTTATCTTTCTGCTCTGATGATATGCTGATTCCGGCTGAAAAAGCCGCTATCTTGGAAGAAGCGGAAGAGAAGGTCAAAACCATTCAGAACCAGTACGAGCGTGGTTTGGTCACCCAAGGTGAGCGCTATAACAAGGTTATTGACATCTGGTCACATGCTAACGAGTTAGTCACTAAGTCGATGATGGATCAATTACAAGTTGAACCTGTGTGTAATACCAAAGGTGAGATTGAACTTGATGCGGATGGCAAACCATTAATGCAAGGTTCGTTCAACTCAGTCTACATGATGGCCGACTCGGGTGCGCGTGGTAGCGTGGCACAGATGCGTCAGCTCGGTGGTATGCGTGGTTTGATGGCAAAGCCAGACGGTTCGATTATTGAAACGCCCATTACTGCTAACTTCCGTGAAGGTTTGAACGTATTGCAGTACTTCATTTCAACTCACGGTGCACGTAAAGGTTTGGCCGATACAGCGCTGAAAACAGCTAACTCAGGTTACTTAACGCGTCGCTTAGTTGACGTTGCTCAGGACGTGGTGATCACACAGGACAACAATGATAAAGCCTTGCTCGGTAAGGGTATCTTGGTGAGTTCGCGTGTAGAGGGTGGTGAAATTGTTGAATCACTCGGCGAGCGTGTTCTCGGTCGTTGCGTTGCGCAAGATGTATTCCATCCAGAAACCGGTGAGCTGTTGATTGCAGATGGTACTCTTTTAGATGAACGTAACATCCAATTGCTTGATAAACACGGTATCGACCACATTCGCGTTCACTCTGTCATTACCTGCATGAACCCGTATGGGTTAGAGCGCAAGTGTTATGGTCGTGACTTGGCAACAGGTAAAGTCGTCAATTTGGGTGAAGCAGTAGGTGTTATTGCTGCTCAGTCAATTGGTGAGCCGGGTACACAGTTAACCATGCGTACCTTCCACATTGGTGGTGCGGCTTCTAAAGCTGCTGCACAAAGTAGTATTGAAGTGAAACGTGGTGGTATTGTGCGTTTACACAATGCACGTATGGTTACCAACTCAGAAAACAAAACACTGATCGTTTCTCGTTCAAGTGAGTTGACCGTCCATGATGCGCAAGGTCGTGAGCGCGAGCGCTACAAATTGCCTTATGGTTGTGCCTTGTTGGTTGAAGATGGTGACATGGCAGAAGCCGGTAAAACAGTGGTGCAATGGGATCCCCACACACATCCGATTATTGCCGAAAGTTCAGGTATGATTGAGTTTGCCGACTTTGTGCTGGGTAAAACAGCAGAAACCAAAACCGATGATGTGACGGGTATTAGCAATCTTGTGGTGAAAAGTGCTGACTATCGTGAAACGCTCAAAGCGGGTCAAAAAGTGGTCGAGGGTATGACGGACGAAGGTTATACCACCATTACGGTAACGGGTATGGTAGGTGCTATTGGTAAGCCAAGTAGCTCGCGAGATTTCATTCCGAAATTGAACATTCGTGGTGCCAATAATGAGTTGATTTCGTTGCCATTGCCCAAAAATACGGTTGTGCTGGTGAAACACGGTCATGCCATCGCTCAGGGTGATATTCTAGCGCGTGTACCGCAAGAGACATCGAAAACGCGTGACATCACCGGGGGTCTACCTCGCGTTGCTGACCTGTTCGAAGCGCGTGTTCCGAAAGACCCAGCAATCATGGCGGAAATTTCGGGTATCGTTAAATTTGGTAAAGAAACAAAAGGCAAACATCGCCTAATCATTACCAACGAACAAAACGAGCAACAAGAGATTCTGATTCCGAAATGGCGTCACATTAACGTGTTTGAAAACGAGCACGTTGATCGGGGTGATATCGTGGTTGATGGCGCACCTAATCCACATGATATTTTACGTATTTTGGGCGTGGAGGAGCTGGCACGTTACATTATTGATGAAGTGCAAGCTGTTTACCGCTTACAAGGCGTTAAAATCAACGATAAACATATCGAAGTGATCATTCGTCAGATGTTGCGTAAAGTTGAAATTCGTGATCCTGGTGAAAGTCGCTTCGTTAAGGGAGAGCCAGTCGATTTCAATCGAGTGCTCATTGAAAACCAAAAATTGGAAGCAGAAGGTAAGCTTCCTATTCAGTATGATCGTTTGTTATTGGGAATCACCAAAGCATCACTTTCAACTGAATCCTTCATCTCTGCCGCTTCATTCCAAGAGACAACGCGTGTCTTGACTGAATCAGCAGTAAGCGGTAAGCGTGATGACTTAACGGGCTTGAAAGAGAACGTTATTGTTGGTCGCTTGATCCCTGCTGGTACTGGTTTTGCGTACCATCGCGCACGTAAATCAGGACAATATCGTCCACCAATGCCGAAGATGCCTCAAGCACCTGTCGCACTGTTTGCCGATCCCATTATCGATGATGACGCTCACGAATAAGAAGGTTATTGTTGATTAATGTTGCGAATAAACGCCTGGTTGATTATAATCAAGCGTTTACTTTTAATTGAACTCTTTACGGAGACCCACACTCATGGCAACTACTAATCAGCTCGTACGCAAAGGTCGTACTTCGCCGGTGTACAAGTCTAAGGTTCCAGCCCTAGATTCTTGTCCACAAAAACGCGGTGTTTGTACTCGTGTATACACAACAACGCCTAAAAAACCTAACTCAGCATTGCGTAAGGTAGCTCGTGTGCGCTTAACCAATAAGATGGAAGTAACCTCTTACATCGGTGGAGAAGGCCATAACTTGCAAGAACATAGCGTGATTCTTATCCGTGGTGGTCGTGTTAAAGACTTACCAGGTGTACGTTACCATACGGTTCGCGGTGCGCTTGACTGTGCCGGTGTTGCAAAACGTCGTCAAGGTCGTTCGAAATATGGTGCTAAGCGTCCTAAAGCTTAATGCCAGCAGTTTTTTTAATATTAATGTAATAACTACAGGTTAGTATCATGCCGAGAAGAAGAGAAGTCGCTAAGCGCGAAATCCTGCCTGATCCGAAGTTCAACGATCTTCTGATTGCAAAATTTATGAACATCATCATGGAAAGTGGCAAAAAATCAGTCGCAGAGTCGATTGTTTATGGTGCCTTAGAGCGTTTGGCCCAAAAAACAGGTGGCGATGCCGCAAGTAAATTCCATGAAATTCTGGAAAAAGTGGGTCCCGTAGTGGAATTGAAAGCACGTCGTGTGGGTGGTGCTACCTACCAAGTGCCTGTTGAAGTTCGTGAAGATCGTCGTATTGGTTTGGCAATGCGTTGGTTGCGTGATGCAGCTCGTAAGCGCGGTGAAAAAGGTATGATGTTGCGTTTGGCAAGTGAGATGACCGATGCCCTCGAAAACCGTGGTGCAGCGATCAAGAAACGTGAAGAAACTCACCGTATGGCGGAAGCTAACAAAGCATTCGCTCATTTCCGTTGGTAATAAAGTAAGGTTAACACTGTGGCACGTACAACTCCTATTAGCCGTTACCGTAACATTGGTATTTCGGCTCACATTGACGCGGGTAAAACAACAACTACCGAACGCGTTCTGTTCTACACGGGTGTATCTCACAAAATCGGTGAAGTGCACGACGGTGCAGCAACCATGGACTGGATGGCGCAAGAGCAAGAACGCGGTATCACCATTACATCAGCAGCGACGACTTGCTTCTGGAAAGGGATGGATCGATCTTTTGATGAATACCGTATTAACATTATTGATACGCCTGGTCACGTTGACTTTACCATTGAAGTAGAGCGTTCAATGCGTGTACTTGACGGAGCTTGCATGGTTTACTGTGCAGTAGGTGGTGTTCAGCCGCAGTCAGAAACCGTATGGCGTCAAGCAAATAAATACAAGGTACCTCGTATTGCGTTTGTGAACAAAATGGACCGATCAGGCGCTAATTTCTTCAGTGTAGAAAGCCAAATGCGCAGTCGTTTAGGAGCTAATCCCGTTCCTATCGTCATTCCTGTTGGTGCTGAAGATTCTTTTACTGGTGTTATTGATCTTCTGAAAATGAAATACATTAACTGGAATGAAGCTGATCAAGGTATGACCTTCACTTATGAAGCGATTCCAGCTGATTTGGTGGATAAAGCTGAAGAATATCGTACCAAAATGATTGAAGCTGCAGCTGAGACTTCCGAAGAGTTAATGGACAAGTACTTGGGCGGCGAAGACTTGTCTGAAGAAGAAATCATGTCTGCCTTGCGTGCTCGTACCATTGCTGGTGAAATTGTGCCGATGATGTGTGGTTCTGCCTTTAAAAACAAAGGTGTTCAACGTATGCTGGATGCTGTCATTCAGTTTTTGCCAGCGCCAACAGATATCCCTGATACCCCTTGTGAATTGGAAGATGGTACAGCTTCTGCCGTGCCAGCAAAAGATGATGCGCCTTTCTCTGCATTGGCATTCAAAATTATGAATGACCCTTATGTGGGTTCCTTGACATTTTTCCGTGTTTACTCTGGTGTCATTGAGTCGGGTAGTGCGGTAATGAACTCGGTTAAGGGTAAGCGTGAGCGTATCGGTCGTATCGTACAGATGCACGCAAACAACCGTGAAGAGTTGACTGAGGTTCGTGCAGGTGACATCGCTGCGGCGATTGGCTTAAAGGACACAACGACGGGTGATACTTTATGTGCACCAGAGAAGGTTGTTGTGCTTGAGCGTATGGATTTCCCAGAGCCAGTAATTTCGATTGCTGTTGAGCCCAAAACTAAAGGTGACCAAGAAAAAATGGGTATTGCCTTGGGTCGTTTGGCCAAAGAAGATCCTTCATTCCGTGTGTCAACAGACGAAGAAACGGGTCAAACCATTATGTCGGGCATGGGTGAACTTCACCTTGAAATTCTGATTGACCGTATGAAGCGTGAATTCAACGTTGAAGCAAACGTAGGCGCACCACAGGTATCCTATCGCGAAACGATTCGATCAACAGTAAAAGATGTTGATGGTAAATTTGTTCGTCAGTCAGGTGGTCGTGGTCAGTATGGTCACGTAGTGTTGCGTGTAGAGCCCAATGAAGAAGGTGCTGGCTTCGAATTTATTAATGAGATCGTTGGTGGTGTGGTTCCTCGCGAGTACATTCCCGCAGTTCAAAAAGGTATCGAAGAGCAGATGAAAAATGGCGTGCTAGCTGGATTCCCACTTGTGGATATTAAGGTGGCATTGACCTTCGGTTCATACCATGACGTTGACTCGAACGAGATGGCATTTAAAATCGCAGCTTCAATGGGTTTGAAAGCAGCGGTTATGAAAGCGGATCCGGTTCTGCTAGAGCCCATTATGGCCGTGGAAGTAATCACTCCAGAAGATTATATGGGTGATATCGTTGGCGATTTAAATCGTCGTCGCGGTAGCATTCAGAACATGGGTGAAGCACCTGGTGGCGCTAAAGAAATCAAAGCAGAAGTTCCCCTGTCAGAAATGTTTGGTTATGCAACTGCAATGCGTTCTATGTCGCAAGGTCGCGCAAGCTACTCGATGGAATTCAAAAAGTATGCTGAAGCACCTAAAAACATTACCACTGATGTGATAGCGAAGAATGCGGGTCGTCATAAGGGCGAAGAAGCTTAATCATTTGTATTTAGGGAAGACCTATCTGTCTTCCTTATTATTTATCACGTAAACCAAAGTATTAAAAGGAAGCTATCATGGCTAAGGAAAAGTTTGAACGTAATAAGCCACACGTAAACGTTGGTACTATTGGTCACGTTGACCACGGTAAAACAACACTAACAGCAGCGTTGAC
>JACXUY010000114.1 GCA_014763665.1 Gammaproteobacteria bacterium | reverse complement strand
TAGAGCTGGAAATGAACTACCCCAAAAGCGAACACAAAACGCTCTACAACAAACTAATGATCATGGAGCGCGTGGCACTGCCGCTGCTCAATCAAAGGGGCTAGGGTTTGGGGCCGTTTTTGTGAAACAGGTTGGCGTAAATAACAAAGCCAACAAGCGTCGCAACAATCGGCCACCAGAAGCCTTTATCAATAACCGCGCCATTCGCCATGACGGTAATGAACAGACCTGTTACTGCGGCAATGGCAATAAGAATTATAGTTGCGCTTGCGAAAGCGCTAAAAATGAATTTAAGCATTAGCCATCCAGTGTTAAACGAAGGATATTAAATGGATAGCAAGAAGTTTAGCATCTCGTTAGAGTTTAATGCAAAAACCGGTGGCTTTACCGGCAAACTGAATGCTGCGAAAAAAGACCTCGAGCAATTTGGTCGCACGGCTGAAAAATCCATGTCATCTGCTGAAAAGTCGGCCAACAAAGTCGTGAGTTCAACAGATCGCATCGCCAATTCTTTGCAGAAAGTTGGGCACTATGGTGCGACTGCCTTTGCAGGTCTACAGGTTGCCCAATACGTTAATAGCACAATCAAATTGGCTGATGCTTATGCATCACTTCAGGGTAAATTAAAGCTTGCAACCTCTGGTGCGCAAGAAATGGCCTTTGTTCAGGATCAATTGCTTGAGATTGCTAATGCAACCCGTTCTTCATTGCCAGAAATGGCAGATCTCTATTCCTCATTGGGTGCATCTTTTAAAGCCCTTGGTCGCTCAACCAATGATTCATTGTCTATGGTGGACACCTTTAGCCGAGCACTGGCTTTAACCGCGCCGACTGCCGCACAATCAGCCTCAGCGATTTTACAGTTTTCTCAGGCAATGGGTTCGGGTGTGCTCAGGGGGGAAGAGTTTAATGCCATTATGGAAAGCGGTCGCGGGGTTGCGCAAACGCTCGCGGATGGATTGGGTGTGCCGATTGGTGCCTTGCGTCAGATGGCTGAGCAAGGTCAATTAACCGCCGAAATCGTTATCCAGGCGCTGGAGTCTCAGGCGGCTGTGGTGGATGAAAAGTTCGCTCAATTGCCTTTAACAGTAAGTGGTTCAATGCAGGTGCTGCAAAATGAAATGCTGAGCTTTGTGGGTGAAATGGACGCCTCTTTTGGACTATCAAGCTCATTAGCGCAAGGCATTGTCACCTTTTCAGAAAACATTGAGTATGCCGCTAAGGTTACCGGCACGGTGTTAGCCGCTGCGCTACTTGGGAAAGCCGTTCCTGCGGTATGGGCATATGGTGCATCAATGGCCGCTGCAACGCCACCAACGGCAATGCTTGCAACCACAACTCGCGGCTTAACAGCTGCCGCATTGGCATTTGCCAAAACACCAATCGGAAAAGCCGCCGCAGTCGCAACAGCCGCCATGTTTTACTTTGCAGAATCGCAAGATGAGGCGGTAGATAGCGCCAATAAGCTCATTGACCGTTTAGAGAAAACCAAAGGCGGTTTTGAAGCGCTTGGTCGTGCCCAGACTAAGCAAGCATTGGAAGAAATTAATGCTGAGATCGATAAATTAAGAGTCAAGGTTTTCACTAATCAAGATAAGTCTCTGTGGGACACCCTGTTTGGCGACCCTGATGAAGCGCGAAAAACCCAAGAAGAAAACTACCTAGCGTTTCAAAAACTCATCAAAGAGCGTGATAAATACCAAGCCAAGCTGGAGCAACCGGTTGAACTGCCGGCGATCAATGTGTCTGCACCAAAAGAATCACATAAAGAGCTAACAGACTACCAAAAAGCCCAAGAAGCTTCATGGATTGAAGCGGTAAAAGCATTCCATGAAGAGTATCGCCAAGAATTAGAAGCCGACCAAAAAGCATT
This sequence comes from Gammaproteobacteria bacterium, assembly GCA_014763665.1. Classification (GTDB taxonomy): domain Bacteria; phylum Pseudomonadota; class Gammaproteobacteria; order Thiomicrospirales; family Thiomicrospiraceae. The sequence goes on along the minus strand of JACXUY010000114.1, from coordinate 1,852 downwards.
TGAAGCTTGGGCAGATGCCGGCCTAGACGCGCAAGAGTCTTATGATGACGCCTTAGAAGATATTACTGGTCAACTTGAGTTAGTGGGCAAAACCACGGCAGAAGTCGCGGTGATTGAAGCGCGGCGATTTGCTCAAAATCAGGGTTGGTCGCAGACACAAATCAATGAGTATGTGCGCCAAGTCGAGCAGCTTAATAAAGTTAAATCCGCACACAAACAACATGCAGACGCGATTCGTGACGTGTCAGATGAATTTGATCCATTTGCAAAAGCATGGGAAAACGCCTTTGATCGAATGGATAACGACATGGCGGCCATGTTCCGCAATTTCGAGTTCACCGCAGAAGGCGTATTCGATGTTGTAGAAAATGCGTTTAAAAACATGCTTGCGGAGATGGCTTACGCTGCGACTATCCGCCCGTTGATTGTCGGGGTTCAAGGCGCAATCACAGGTAATGGCGTTGGTGGCGCAGGCAATATGCTTGGGTCAATCGGTAACGCCTATTCTCTGAGCAGTGACTTATTGTCCGGCTCTCTATTTGGGTCAAGCATTTACGGCGGACTTGCTCAAGCGGGCTTAACAACCGCTTATGGGGCGGGTGGATTTGGTGCGGCAAACTCGGTTATTGGTACGTTGGGCGCATCTGGTAATTACGCAGGAGCAGCGTCATATGCCGCAGGCAGTTACCTGCCTTTGATTGGTGGCGCACTATACGGATACCAGCAAAAAGGCGTTGAGTCTGCCTTGACCGGCGCTGGCGGTGCGTACCTTGGGGCAAAAATTGGCACGGCTCTGCTGCCGGGTATCGGTACAGCAATAGGCGGGTTGCTTGGGGCAATTGGCGGCGGCTCGATTCTCGGCACAGATTGGTCAACCAAAGATTATGGTGCGCAGTTTGATGCGTCAGTAAGCGGATTTGATGCGGATTACTACAACTACCAGACCAGGCAAGAATCCTTTTGGCGCGGCACCAAACGCAAAACCACTTATGATGACGCTCCAGAGATCGAGCAGGCAATCGGCTCGGTAATTACAGCAATGCTCAGCGAACTTGACGCAAACGCCAATCAACTGGGATTAGACCTTGCGGACACATTGACGTTTACGGTCAAAGAATCCTTTAAAGGTCTTGATGACGCGGAAATCGCCGCGACAATCCAAAAAATGACCACTGACATTTACATGCAAGCCGCCGACTCAATCGAAGGTCTTGATGAGCTGGTCGCACCGTTTACAATGGCGGGCGAAACCAGTGGGGATGCTCTGGGGCGAATTATCACGCAATTTAATATTGTGGATGACACACTCGAAAACCTCGGCGCAGACCTAGGCACACTTTCGCAATCTGGCGTTGAGGCAGCACAAAACATTATCTCTGTGGTCGGTGGTCTTGATGCATTTGCCGCCGCAAGCCAGTCTTATTATCAAAACTTTTACACAGAGCAAGAGCGATTTGAGGACTTAACCGATTCATTGGTCGAGTCGCTCGCTGACGTAAATTTACAGCTTCCAGAGACCCGACAAGGGTACCGCGCATTGGTCGAGTCACTGGACGATGGTACGCAAGCGCAGCAAGAACAAATCGCAACTCTTATTAATTTAAATGGCGTTGCAGACCAATACTATGACAATTTAGAGCAAAGTGCGCGCGAATCAGCAAGCGCAATCGGCGATTTGAGCAACAACCTTAGTGCAGCTACCGCAAGCATGCAGCAAATGGCCGATGCTGCAAGAACTTTCGGCAACTCCCTCGTACAAAGCGCGGTAAATACGGTAAACGCACAGGCTTCGGCCATATCGTCTATCGAAGGTCTGATCAGTAGTCTTGAGCTTGAAATTGGGCAAGCGGAG
>JACXUY010000113.1 GCA_014763665.1 Gammaproteobacteria bacterium | reverse complement strand
CAACGTCTACAGCAACGAGTACACACTAACTCCTGATTTGGCTTTGTTGTTTCATAAAACTCCGCGTTTTGCGGAGTTTTTTTGATCCTATTCTGCTTGCCAGCCTAACGGCTTGGCTTCCGAAAAAACAATCGCGCCCGATAGCATGGGATGAAAGTATTGGCTTGCCTTAACCGTCTTCATTTGCTGCGTGTCCACCCAGTAGGTGTTGGTGGTTTTAAATCTGCCGTCGCTTAATTGGCAAGATTCGTAGTAAACCTTTGCAGTGCCTGAGCGTAAGGGTGTGGTAAAGGCTTCTTCAGCGCCTTCTGTTAACTGACAGTTAAGTAGCTGGCTGTATGCGCCGAGATGCGGAAAGTCAACAAGAAGTTGATAAGGTTGATGATACTGCCACTTTTCTTCTTTAACGGGGTCGATAGCCTTGTGAGCGGGATGCAGATGATAGTTGATCGATTCGACTTGCAAGCCTGTGACGCGAGCACCTTCTATCATGACTAAGGCGCCATTGGTTGCACGCCATTGCTGTTGTTTACCATTGACTTTTTCGAGCACAACAAGCGCATTGGGGTTCGGCTCGATTTTTAGCAGTAAGCTGGCATAAGGCAAGTTGCGTACATAATCGTTTGTTAAGCGCGGGTTTGCTTGTCTGCTACCAGAAAGTTTCCAGGTTTCCGCTACCGCATTCCAGGTTGCGCTGCTACAGCCGTGGATGAGCGGAACCGAAATACCAATTAATAACAGCTTTAAAAGCTTCTTACTCACTAGAATGAATCTCTTTGAATTTGCTATAATACGTATAATAATAACACAAGGTTTTTTATCATGTCATTGTCACGTTTCACGATTCTTTTTTGTGCTGCTCTATTAAGTCATCAAGCGAGCGCTTTAACGCCGCAAGAGATTGAGGCATTAAAACAGTCTTATGCTGGTGCTGCTGGTGGCGTTAGTGCGGCGAGTAGTGCTGAGGTGCCTTTGCAAACTGATGTAGGCGCTGCTGGTGGCGTTAGTGCGGCTAGTGCTAAGGTGCCTTTGCAAAAAACTGATGTAGGCGTTGCTTCGGTAGTATCAAAGATGCCAGAGTTAGACGCGGAAACGGGACTTCCTTTTTTTGGTTACGATTTGTTTAGTCGGCCTAGTCAGAGCGCAACAAGCGCGCAAGACGTGTTAGTGCCGCAAGATTATGTGTTAAATGTTGGTGATCAGATTAAAGTAACCATTTATGGCAAGGTAACGCAAAAGCATTTGCTGTTTGTCAATCGTGATGGTAGTGTTGATTTGCCCGATGTTGGTAACTTGTCAGCAGCAGGTCTCAAGTTCGACGAATTTGTTCAACAGGTCAGTCAGCGCATTCAAGAGAAGTTTACAGGCGCTAATAGTCACATTAGTCTCGGAAAAATCAGCAGTATGCGCGTTCTTGTTTTGGGAGATGTGACCAACCCAGGAAGTTATCAGGTCAGCTCTTTGGCAACGATTACGCAAGCTTTGCAAGCCGCAGGCGGTATTAAGCTTTCTGGGTCATTGCGTAAAATTTTAGTAAAGCGTGACGCAAAAACGGTCGGACACATTGACCTATATGATTTGCTGTTGCGTGGAGACAATCGTGCCGATGTGCGCCTGCAAAATGGCGACGCGGTTTTTGTTGCCCCAGTGGGTAGTCGCATTGCAATTAAAGGCGGTGTTGTACGACCAGCTGTTTACGAGACGCAAGGTACCGTGTCATTAAGTGAAGCTGTCTCTTTGGCGGGAGGCTACAAGGGAGATGCGGTTAAGTCAAACATAAGTCTGATTAGTACCGATAGTAAAGGTAAACGTGTTGCTGTTGTGCTGTCCGAAAAGCAGGGCGTGTCAATTCGGCCTGGTGATGTGTTGTTTGTGCCTCAGTCGTCGAGTGCTCAGTTTGTTGCCAATAACCAGATTCGCTTGTCTGGTGAAATTTATAATGCGGGCATATTCGCTTGGTACAAAGGGATGCGCCTCATTGATGCCTTGCCATCGATGGATTTATTAAAGCCAAGTGCCGACTTAAGCAGAGTTTTAGTGCGCTCGCGTGGTCTTGATGGGCAATATCGTACGCGGATCGTTAATTTGGCTGCGGCGATAGCTAACCCTGCGGGTTCAGATAATATTGCATTATCTTCGCAAGATGAGTTGGTGTTTATGAGTCGCCAACAAGCAGCTGGTAGCGATGCAACGCTGATGAAAGAGCTCAGTAAGTTTGGGAAAGCAGGTGTTTCGCAAGACTATATCACGCTTGCAGGGGCGGTGAAGCGTCCAGGTACCTATCCTGCAACCCCGAAGACACTGTTAGAAGCGATTGAAGAAGCGGGTGGCTTGTCCGATGACTATCAACAAGGTGCTTATCCTTTGTTTACTGTGGTCATCAGTCGCGATATGTTGACGGGGGCGCGTAATATGCGTGCCTATGACTTGAAGCAACTCGTGACAAGCAAGCAGCATGTTGCTGTTCAACAGAACGATATTGTGGTATTGCTTTCCAAAAAAGAAATTGATTATATTAATTCAGCTGATATTCGCGATGTGTTTAATGGTAAAAAGCCCTCTAGTTATGCGCTAGGAGTTAAGTCGAGTGCTTTGAGGGTTTCAGAGGGCGACAAATTAAATGATAATGAACTGTCTTCAGGCTTAAACACTTCGGAAGCCGCTTTAGCTAAGAAGCAACAGCAACAGCAACAGCAACAGCAACAGCAACAGCAACAAGCCTGTTCGGGCATTGAGCAGTTGGCGCAAACCATGAGCAGTGGTATCGGACGTAACTTTGCTCAGTTGCGTGCGATGATGACCTCTGGTGCTTCTGTCGCTGGCAAATCTTTCCAGCAGGTCATGTCTTGCCCTGTCTTATTTAATGATTATCCAGAACTCTTAGCCTTTGTTTTAGAAAATAGCGTGATTGTCGATGGAGAATTGCGTCGTTCTGGGGTGCTTCCTGTCACTGATTCAACGCAATTGGCTGATGTCATTGACGTTTTGGGTGGCTTTACCAATAGGGCGAATATAGCTCAGGTGGAGTTGTCTCGTCTTTCATATGGGTCTGTTACGACAGAGCGAAGGTCGATCGACTTATCGCAAGCTGCGTTTCTCAATAGCAAGGTGCAGCCAGGCGATGTCTATTTGGTTCGTCCGCTTGATACTGACCTAGAAAAGGGGATGGTCATCTTGTCTGGAGAAGTTAAGTATCCTGGCAACTATGCGGTTAGAAAGGGCGAAACACTTTCTCAGCTCATTGAGCGAGCAGGAGGTTTGACCAGTTTTGCTTATCCTTATGGTGCCGTCTTTACACGTGAAAAAGTTAAGGCTCAGCAGCAAGCTTTTTATGATAAGACGATTGTCGAGTTGCAAGAAGCGATTTTTGCAGCACAAAGTCTTCGCCGTGATCAATCATCACCAACAACAGGCATCGAAGTGCTAGCTAAATCATTAATTGAAAGCATGAAAACAACAGCACCCGTTGGTCGAGTGGTGGTGGAGGCGGATCCATTAGTATTGGCTGCCAATCCAGCATTGGATGTGATACTGGAGCCAGGGGATATGCTTTATGTGCCCAAACGCAGTCAGCATGTTACGGTAACGGGGCAGGTATTGAACATGAGTTCTGTGATGCAGCGTAGTGAGTTTTCTGCTAAAGACTATATTCAAAAAGCGGGCGGTGTTACGCGCATGGCCGATCCAGATAGTGTTTTCTTGATATTACCAAATGGTGAAGCGCAACCGCTTAGCTTGTCGAGTTGGAGCATGACGAATGTTAGTATCCCTC
>JACXUY010000112.1 GCA_014763665.1 Gammaproteobacteria bacterium | reverse complement strand
GCCTTACTCTGTGCAGCGGGCCACAATCTACGCCTGATCCTCAACTTCCTGAGGAATTTTTGGCACTATTTACTGGCAATGTTATGTTTCACATCAACATTCAATTTCAGTGGCTGAACGTCATAAAAAATGTATGGATGAATAAGTGGTGTTGTTCAGGGGCGACTAATTGATTGTCTTCATAGATTAGCCGCCGTAAGCGGTTTTACTCATGGCTTTATGCTCAACTGCACCTTGTCGTTATAGCTAACACCAATAACGGCAAGGCTTTCAAAAACCGGCTACCACTCCACTGATGTTATAAAAGAGATTAAAACGGACAACCCATGGCTCTAGCGCGTTCGCGGATGGCATGACGTTCTTGTTCATCACTGTGCTGATCGTAAGGGATAGCCACTTCGGGCCAGCCTTGGCAGTGCTGAACGATAATGTCCGTTAGCGCATCCAAATGATCGTCACGGCTGTTGAGGGCGGGAATATAGTGGAAAGTTCCACCACCCGATTCCATGAAATATTCGCGGTTTTCCGCATCAATTTCTTCTACTGTTTCTAAGCAGTCAGCCGAAAAGCCAGGGCAAATAACATGGAGATTTTTCACGCCCTGGGCCGGTAAAGATTTAATCGTGGCATCGGTGTAAGGTTTAATCCACTCTTCACGCCCAAACAACGACTGGAAGCTGACCAAATAGTCGTCTTTGCTCAAGCCCAGTGCTTCTGCCAATAATCGACCGGTCGCATGACATTCGCAATGATAAGCATCGCCATTGTCTAAGTAACGCTGTGGAATGCCATGAAAGGACATGAGTAATTTGTCCGGACGACCATGTTCTGCCCAATATTCTTTTACGCTATTAGCGAGTGCTTGAATATAGCCAGGGTGTTTGTGGTAATGACTGACAAAACGCACATCTGGAATGCGGCGCCATTGTTTCAGTGCATCAGCTAAGGCGTCCCATGTTGAACCCGACGTTGCTGCGGCGTATTGCGGATACAAGGGCAATACCAATAAGCGTTCACAGCCTTTTTGACGCAAGGCATCGAGTCCTTTTGCCATCGAAGGGTTGCCATAACGCATGGCAATTTCCACTTCGATTGGGCTATGGGTGAAGCGTGCTTTTAAGCGTTGGGCGACACCTTCAGCTTGTGCTAAGGTAATGTCTAGTAAGGGTGCGCCAGGGCCAAATTTCCCCCAAATAGTCTGATAGTCATGGGCTTTGGCCTTAGGGCGGAACTGTAAAATAATGCCGTGCAAAATTAACCACCACACAGCGCGAGGGGGAGGGGGTTCAACAATACGCGGATCCCATAAGAATTCGGCAAGGTAGGGTTTGAGCCCCTTTTTTGTCGGCTCATCAGGAGTCCCTAGGTTGGTCAACAAAATTCCCAATTTGGCTTGGCGGTCGTGTTGATAACCCTGCTCAGCACTATATTTCATACGTTTCCTTGTTACGTCTATCTATTGTTATGTATTTTAGTTGAACATAGTAAAAGATGCGAGTCATTACGATGATTGCAGCCGCTAATATCTGTGTGTATGATGCATTTGTTAGGTAAGTTTACAACAAAGGAGTAAAGATGCGCATTTTACATACCATGATACGTGTGGGAAATTTAGAAAAATCCATTGCTTTTTACACAGAAGTGTTAGGCATGCAGCTGTTGCGTCAAAAAGATTACCCTGATGGACAATACACCTTGGCATTCTTGGGTTATCAGCCTGAAAGTGAAGGTGCTGTGTTAGAGCTGACCTATAACTGGGGCGTAGAGTCCTATGATTTGGGCAAGGGTTATGGACATATTGCGTTAGGTGTTGCGGATATTAGAGCCATGTGTGCGTTAATCCAGCAGCGTGGCGGTGAAATTACCTATGGGCCGGCTTTACATGGCGGCACAACTTGGATTGCCTTTACCAAAGACCCTGATGGCTATCAGGTCGAGTTAATTGAACGAGCGTGATTCTAGCGCGTACTGATTTAATGTGTAGTCTGTTAAAGCACGAATGACATGAATTCAAGTCGATGCCAAACCTAAGCGATTAAGTGTTGTTCAGGGGCAACTCATAACCAATCGACAAGAGTCTTGGCTTACGTTGTTGTTTTGCTAGCGCAAGGGATGCGGGACTCCAGGTTTGCCACTGCACCTTGTCCTTAGCATGTTGTTGTAGGTAAGGCGAAGGGGCATGACCCATTTAATTGACCAGAGGAGCTGTTAATGCAGATGTTGCGGGCAAGCTTGATGCGAATAGGATAGTGATTATTACTAAGTATTTAATGTCTTAGAACTCCCGATAACTGATGACATGCTGTGACGGTAAAGCTATGCTAATATGAATCACCAGTCAAAGATCGGGATTTACTATGAAAACCACAGTTACCCTAATTGGTTTGATGTTTTCGCTATTGACTATTTCGTCAGCCAAATCGGATGTGATCATATCCGGCATTGTGCAGAAAGTTCTTAGTGGCGATCAAATGATCATTACTCATCCAGAATTGGGTCAGCATGCTATTCGTTTAGCGCAAATTGATGCGCCAGAATTGGCTTTGTCTGCTTGTAAGGCCCAACCTTGGGCTGACGTGTCACAAAAAGCTTTAAGTCAACAGTTGCTGGGAATGAGCGTGCAAGCCAGTTGTTTAGAGCGACTTGATAGTGAAGGATTTGCTGTGTGTCAAGTTGTCGTTGACGGAGAAAACATCAATCAATGGATGTTGTCACAAGGTCATGCTTGGTTTGATCGCTCTTTAGGCAACAATATTTGGTTACAGCAACTTGAACAAGAAGCCAAGCGTAAGCGGCAAGGATTGTGGGGTAATGCTGCCAGCGCTATACCGCCTTGGCAGCAACGCGCCCAGTGTAGTGGAAATCGACGTTGAGTGGAAGTCTAAATTTTTTTGAAATATAACTGATTTAATTACAGTAGGTTGATTGAATTAACTGATTCTGTCTGATCATTTGCATGTTTTTTTGTTACGTAATGCTTGCATTAGTGCGCTAGATGTCGTAACATAATTCTTCTCGTTACGGAGGAATGGCAGAGCGGTCGAATGCGGCGGTCTTGAAAACCGTTGAGGGTAATACCTCCGGGGGTTCGAATCCCTCTTCCTCCGCCAACGAGAAAAAAATCACTCTATCGCGGGGTGGAGCAGTCCGGTAGCTCGTTGGGCTCATAACCCAAAGGTCGTAGGTTCAAATCCTGCCCCCGCAACCAAATTCAAAAAAGCGCATTTTTGCGCTTTTTTTTGTACTTAATTCATATAAATCAACAACTTAGGTGTTTTATAGGGTGTTTAGAGGTGTTAGAGCGTTTCTTGACATTCTAACTTTTTGGGGGTATTTTTGGGGGTATAATTTTCGATACCCCCAATTTTGAGTAATTTTGAAAAAATTATACCCCCACTTCTACGCAAGGCTATGAGAATGCTAGCGGAAACAGCCATTAAAAACGCAAAGCCAAAAGACAAGCGCTATAAGTTAAGCGATGCGGGCGGGCTTTATATCGAAGTGTCTACCAGTGGTGGGAAACATTGGCGCATGAAGTACCGATACGACGGCAAAGAGAAATTGTTAAGCATTGGTAGTTATCCGCCATTAGTTTGAAGCTGGCGCGGGATGCCAGAGGCCAAGCAAAAGAACAATCAGCGCAAGGCATAGACCCTAGCGCGGCAAAACAGCACGAAAAAGCCCAACAGTTTACGAGGTGCGATTGCTTCCACCAGGTCAACGAGTTGCTGAAAATCGATCAGTTCATCTAAAGCCAGCAACGGATCTTTCTGGTCGATGCGCTTTG
>JACXUY010000043.1 GCA_014763665.1 Gammaproteobacteria bacterium | reverse complement strand
GAATTACGCAGCATTATCGCATTTCTTGCAAATCCAAACCAGTCATAAGTGAGTAAATTAATTATAAATCAGTTGGTTGCGTGTTGTTCAGGATTGACGACTTATAAAGTAGTTGAGGACTTACCCAGTACAGCGCTATTCTTTTTAACACTAATCGGTGTTGGCGGATTAGTTGCTGGCTTTTACTTAACCATGCTATACAAGTCTGGCAAAACAGTTGGTCTTTATACAGCCGACTCAACTGTATCTCGTTTAGGAACTGCTGCCAATGTCATCCTTATCCTTTGGATTGCCATTTTCTTTGCTGTTGGTATTTGGACTTGGCTAGGAAACATGACATAGCCATAAGTTAAGAATACCTTAGACTAGGCCGCATAAAATGCGATTATAGTGCGACATAAAGTCGCACTATACGCAAACCATGCGTAAACATGGCATAATGAGGCTAGTATGAATATTCTAATTACCGATGACGACTGCCTTTTCGCTCAAACGCTATCTCGACAGCTCATGCGCCGTGGACACAAAGCAACATTAGCATCCAGCAGCGAAGACGCACTGTTAGCAGTTGAAAACCAAGTGTTCGACGCAGCCATTACCGACTTAGTGATGCCAGGAGAGTCTGGGTTAATGCTAGTGGAACAACTACACCATAGCGATCCAGAACTACCCATTCTGGTACTGACAGGCTATGCCAGCATTGCCACGGCAGTGGAAGCGATTAAGCTGGGCGCGCGTCATTATCTTGCCAAACCGGCCAGTATCGATGAAATACTTCAAGCCTTAGCACAGGTAGAAGGCAATGCCGAATTAGACGTGCAAGCCAAACCCCTAAGCGTTGAACGCCTAGAATGGGAACATATTCAAAAAGTACTTAGAGAACATAATGGCAATATCTCAGCCACGGCTCGTTCGCTTGAAATGCACCGAAGAACACTACAACGCAAATTGTTGAAGTACGCGCCGCATTAGTTATGTCAACCCAAGCCGATTAACTCGGTTGTGAGTTTCTACCCCCCCACAAGTACAGCATCGGTAACAGCAACAGACTTAACACCGTCCCCACCAGCAGCCCACCAATCGCCACATCGGCTAAAGGCGATAATCTTTCCAACCCAATAGAGCGCTCTAGCGCAATGGGAATCATGCCAGCAATGGTGGCTAATGCAGTCATTAAAATGGGTCGGAAACGTAAGCGAATGCTTTCTTCGGCTGCTTGCACGGCAGAAACCTGTTGCTCGCGCTGATGGATAAATTCCATTAACAAAATGCCATTTTTGACAATGATGGAGAAAAGCAAAATGATACCGAGCAAGGCTGGTAAGGCAAAGGCTTTACCAAAGAACATCAAGCCCCAAAAAGCGCCAATGGCCGACAAAGGCAAAATAGCGACCGTCAGTAACGCCATACGCGCACTGGCAAAGGCAGCGACCAGCACCACGGTGAGCAGCATAATGCCCACACCCAGTCCTTTTAACATATCCGCTCTGGCTGCCTCACCTTGGGCATTATCACCAGCATCGCGCCAGCTGACACTGGCCGGCAAGTTCAACTGAGCCATTGCCGCACTAATATCAGCTAACAGATGACTCAAGGCACGATGATCTCGATAGACCAATAAATCCACGGTGTATTGCAGCCCATCGGTCGAGAGCATCATCGGTTTATCCAACCATTCGAACTCCACCAGCGCATTCAATGGCATACTGCCCCCTTTAGGCAACAGAATTGGATAGCTCAACAGTGTCTCAGGATGATCGCGAATGTCATCGCTAACGCTGATGCGCACGGGAATTTGTTCTGCACTGGCCCAGACACTAAAACTGACCGCAGGCAACCCCGCTAAAGGCAATTGCGCCGCCAGTGTTTCAGGTGTCAAGCCCACTTTGGCCAATTCGCCATGTTTGGCTTTTAAGCGGACTTGTTGGGCAAAACTGGCGTTGTGCGATACTGATGTAACACCCGCAATCTGTTGCAAAGCGTGTTCCACCTGTTGCGTCGCCTGGGGCAAATCATGCCAATCATCACTGCTCAAGCGAAGGGTAATGGGCGCTTTAATGGTACTGGACATGGTATTACCAAAATCATAGGCATCGACACTAACCACTCCCGGCAGTTTTGCTAAGGCACTGCGCCATTCATCAGCAATCGCCCAACTGGTTTTATCCCGCTCCAAACGCGAGACAAAGTGAATCATCACCGAGGCTTCTGAGGCTAAAGACCCACTGCCTAACGAAGTCACCCCCGGTTCTGCGCCAATACTGACGCCATAACGCGTTACCATCGTATCTGCTTTCAAAGGTGCTAAAGCGGGTAATAAGCGACGTTCGACACTGGCCGCCGTATCTTGCTCGGCAAACTTAACGCGCAACTGTACCACACCCATATCAGCGGCAGGCAAGGCATCTTGTCCCACTGTGGGCATAACAATGCCCGCACTGGCCACCAGCAGGGCAAAAGCCCCCAAGAGCACCAGCCAACGACGCCAAGCTGCTTGCATCGTCCATTGCAGCCCACGCACATAGCTTAACGCAATGGGTGCCCAACGCTGTTGATAATGACTTTCTAACCAAGATTCCAGTCGATTTTTCGGCGGAATACCGTTACGATACCACCACCAAACCAAGCGCGGAATAAAGGTAATGGACACCAAATAAGAGACGAACACCGCCGTAACAACGGGAAAAACCAAATGACTAAACACCTGTTCTGTATAACCACCAACAAACATGAGCGGTGCTAACACCACCACTGTTGCCAGCGTTCCCACCCAGATGGGTGAGACAATTTCTTGCATTCCCTTCACCACCGCCACGGTGACATCTTCATGCAATGCTTGTAAGTGTCGTTCGATATTTTCTAATACCACCACCGCATCATCGACCAACATCCCCAGCGCCAAAATAACGCCGGTAGTGACAAACAAATTCAGTTCCTTATCGAACAGCCAAAGCACCGCCATCGTACCCAAAAACACCAAGGGTAAGGACAACAAAGCCGTCGCTACTGCCCGCCAGTTGGCTAAAAATATCAACATCACTAACGAAACGAACAACACCGCCTCAAGCAGTGCGTTGAACATATTGGCATTAGCACGATTAATAATGTCAATTTGCGTGTCGGTGACACTGAAATCGAGTAGCGGATAAGTGGCTTGAATCTCAGGCAACAAGGCTAAAGTGGCATCATAGGCTTCGCCAATGGTACCGCCCGGAGGACGTTGAATGGACAAAGCAATGGCTGAAGCGCCATTACCAATGTAGGCACTGTTTCTGTCCTGCCCAATCCAGCTCACCTCAGCCACTTGATCGAGCCTGACGTGAGGCGAAACCGAAGACATGGCGAGCTTATCGATGCTGTCTTTTTCGCAACTGAGCAAAAACGTCCACGACTGACCTTCGGCCAATAGATTACCCATCGGCCATTGTGACTGACCTTGCTTCAAAGCCGACATCACCTGACCAATGCTCAAATTCAGTGCTGCTAACTTATGCGCATCGACCTTAACTGCTACTTGCGGCTGCCAACCACCAAAGACTTCGACATTGGCAATGGCCGACTGTTTCAATAATTGTGGGCGAATATCGCTTTCGATTAAATAGCGCGTTTGCATTAAATCCAAACCCGACTCTGGCTTAGGTGCAACCGCCAAGACCACAGCTGGCGGCGTAAAATTGCCCATCGGATAAAGTGAAAAAGGCATCACCCCTTCCGGCAACTTGTTGCGAATCCGATCCAAGGCATTGGTCACGCTGGCTAAAGAGCCCTCTAGGCCTTTTTCGTACTCAAATTCGGTACGGATGACGGCAAAACCATCTCGATTGGTACTCTGTGCCAGTCGAATACCACTGAGGGTAAACAGCTCACGCTCCATCGGACGGGAGACCTGCTGTGCAATTACCTCAGCACTGGCACCGGGAAATTGGGTGATAATCATCACCTGCGGATATTCCGCATCGGGATAGAGATTGCGCGGCATATTGGTGTAACCCAGCACGCCCATTACCATCATCAGCGCCAGCATGGCGCCCGTCAGCCACGGACGGTTAAAAAACCAGAGGAACATTATGGCGTTACCTCAAAGGAACGACCTGCCATTAGGCGCAACAACACATCCGAAGTGGCACACAATACCGACTGCCCCTCTAACCGAGCATCTCGTGTCACTGCCCCTTCTTTACCAATAGCTTCGAGTTGAATAGCTAAGGCTACTGCCTTACCTTGCTGATTGAGTAACACTTGCGCCTGTTTCGCCTGACGTGGAATAAAACACAGTGAGGGCAGTTGAATACCCGACTGTTTATAGACAAGCAAAGGCACAACCAGTTGTTGATTAGGCGCTAACTGCTCATCCACCAATTTGGCTTCGTAAGTTTTTAACCCTTGTGCGTTCGCACTCGGCCAAGGCGTTAAAGGCACGACTTGGTTGTGATGCAGAATACCCGCAGGAGCAGACTCACTCGCGGGCAGTTGCACCAATACGCGACGCTGACCACCGGCTGCAATCAGTCGTAATAGTGGCGTGCCAGCATTCACGATATCGCCAACCTGAACCAAGCGTTCAGCGACCACACCATCATTTAGTGCGGTCAAGCGCACATACCCCAAGCCGCCCTGAGCGGCTTGCGCTTGTTGACGTTTGGCCGACAAAAGCGCGTCATAGCTCTGTAATTGTGACTGAGCCGCGCTCAAGCGCTGCTCTGCCTGAGCCAAGCGTACGCTTTGTTGTTGCAATTGATCCTCACTGGCCGCTTGAATACTAGCCAGTTTTTTCAAGCGCATCAGTGTATCGCGTTGCGCTTGCACATCGAGCTTCGCGGCTTGTACCTGGTCACGCACACTGGCTTGCTCCGCCTGATAACGCGCCAATTCAGCACTGGCGACAGAAACCTCGGCGCGGCTGTTGTTGTCATCAAGCAAAGCCACCAGATCACCCGCTCGCACCAAATCACCCTCTCGCACCGACAACTGCATCACTTGCGCTGAACTTCTCGCACTCAGCACCTGCTCCGATTCGGCTTTCACCGTCGCTTGCGTTGGACGGGTGAGCGTCACATCAGTTGAACTAAGCAGTTGCTGCTGCACCAGAATGGGAGCGACTACTGGCGCGACAAAAGCGCGATTATCAGCTTTTTTATTCAGCACCACAGCAACAGCAGTCGCTAACACTAACCCAGCAGCAACCAACATTTTTAATGACATGAATCCTCATCCTCAGGTGTGTTATACGCTCATCATACACCATTATTTATCATCGTCGCACCGCCTTTTCGTGTTTCTAGTGCATCCAATCGCCCTGTTCAATAGGTATACAAATTAACTCGATCCGTTTACCGATTGACACACTAAACAACTTTGTACAACATTTAACCATGTTTTATATTGTACAAAAACACCACATCAGGTAAAGTAAACACATCGTTGTCGCTTTTCAGGAGTGCCTCACATGCAGCGTCGTCAATTTTTAGGAGTCATGGCCAGCGTGGGACTTTTTAGCTTGTTTCGTTCAACACAGGCAGCGCAATGCTCATTGCCATTAAGCAGCGCTTCATTACGTCAACTCAACAGCACGCAGTCGCTAAATCTCTGTGAGTTAACACAAGGCAAGGTGTGTTTATTTGTTAACGTTGCCAGTCATTGTGGCTTTACTTACCAATACGAAGCTCTTGAAAAGCTGTACAAAAGCTATGCCGATAAAGGGTTCATGGTGGTTGGGTTTCCCTCTTCCGACTTCTTCCAAGAAAAAGATAAAGAAGCCGATATCGCTCAGTTTTGTCAGTTAAATTATGGTGTTACCTTCCCATTATCCGAAAAGATTCATGTGCGTGGTAGCGACGCGCACCCGGTATTCAAATGGTTACAGCAAAACACAGATACCTCTGTCAAATGGAACTTCTATAAGTTTTTGGTGGATAGAAATGGTAAACCCGTTAAAGCTTTTGCCAGCGTGACCGAACCCAACGACAAAGAAATCATTGAAAGCATCGAGGCATTACTATGACCCTAACAACCCCTCAGTCCGTCATCGTCGTTGGTACGGGCATTTCTGGCAGTGGCACAGCCTGGTTGTTGGCACAAGCTGGTCATCAGATCACCCTCGTTGAAAAGGACCATCGGGTAGGCGGACATACCTGCACACAGGAAGTTAAGATGTCGGGTAAAACTCATGCGGTCGATATGGGTTTTATTGTGTTCAATCGTCCAAACTACCCCCACTTATCCGGACTGTTCGATTACCTTGGCGTGGCCACGCACAACACCGAAATGTCGTTTGCGGTATCGCGCGATGGCGGCAAACACCAGTATGGCGGCGCAGATTTCGCTACTTTTATGGCGCACTCGCCCAGTCGTTGGCGCTGGTCGCACTGGCAACTGATGTTCGATATTTTACGTTTTAATAAAGCGGCCTTAGCTTGGTTGGCGCAAGGCAATTTCGATGAACAACAAATCCTAGGCGAATGGTTGTCACAACATCGTTTTCATCAGCGCTTAGCCGATGCTTATCTCTTGCCGATGTCGGCCGCCATTTGGTCTTGTCCACCGGCGCAAATGCTTCAATACCCTGCTTACAGCTTATTGTCTTTCTTTAAGAACCACGGTTTATTGCAGTTAGAAGATCGCCCACAATGGGAAACAGTCATAGGTGGCAGTCGAAATTATTTACAAAAACTACATCAACATCCCAATATTCATATTGTTAGTGGTGTAAGCATCGAGCACATTGAGCGCACCAATACGCAGGTTGAAGTTTTTTTGACGGAAGGAAAGAGCCTAATCGCTGACCAACTGGTCTTAGCGACTCATGCTGATCAAGCGCTAACACTACTTGGTCAAGATGCTAGCGATGATGAAATTGAATTACTCAGCCCTTTTCAATATCAGGCTAATCACGCCTATTTACATAGCGATTTGACCTATATGCCCAGCGAACGCAAAGTATGGTCGGCTTGGAATTTTATGGAAAGCGATGCACAAAAACCCGTACAAGTGAGTTATTGGATGAACTGCTTACAGCATATCGAAAGTGCACAGCCCATCATCGTCACCCTCAACCCGAATGAACGCCCCGACCCTGCACTGACTTGGCAGTATCATGTGTTCGATCATCCCGTGTTCACAACCGAAACGCGTCAAGCACAGTTGCAACTGCATCGACTGCAAGGAAAACAACGCACTTGGTTTGCCGGTAGCTATTTTGGTCATGGCTTTCATGAAGATGGTTTTGCCAGCTCGGTGGCCGTAGCACAAGCCTGGGGCATTACGCCTCCTTGGTTATCGTCAAAGGACACACATTAAATGACACCACTGAGGGTTTATACCGGTGAATTAATGCACCAACGCCATGACGACAAGGCCTACCGCTTCAGCTACCCCTATGCCGTTGTATGCGTCGATATAGACACTTGGCAGGCTCAGTGCCAGCAAGCCGGTATTCGTGCTGACCGCTGGGGATTATTCAGTTTGTATCAAACCGACTTTGGCGACCGACAAGGCACACCTTGGCGCACTTGGCTAACTGACTGCTTAGCTAAGCACGACTTTCATCAGCCCTTTCAGCGCGCGGAACTGGCTGCTGTGCCGCGTTTTTTAGGTATTGGGTTTAATCCATTAGCCATGTGGTACGTTTATAACGAACAAGATGAGGTGATTGCCACCCTTGCCGAAGTGTCTAACACCTTTGGTCAGTGGCATCATTATGTGCATCATCTTAATGGTGAAGCCATCAATCTACAAAGTCCTTTTACTGCCGAAAAAGTCTTTCATGTCTCGCCTTTCCTGCCCATGCCACTCCATTATGTTTTCAAAATAAGGCCACCGAGTGAAGACTACCGTGTCATTATCGAAGAAAACAACAACCAACATGAACGCGTGCTAACTGCCGTACAAACAGGGCAACTTTGTCAATCGCCCAATCTAATCGGGTGCCTGTGGCAAAAAGGGCTAACCAGTTTCGGCATTTTATTCGGTATTCACTGGCACGCTTTCAAACTTTGGCGACGCAAAGCCAAGTTTTTTAAGACCCCGACACACCTAAACTCCGTTCAACACAGCGATAGCAGGATGACATTATGCCCACCACCATCAACGATCTAAGCCATAGCCAAGACGTCGTAAACCCAAATAGTGTTGCATTACGCAGCTATGCACGTTTATTGCGCGGATGGCAGCACGGCCGCCTAACACTCCACTATGCTAACGAATCCATCACCTTGGGTTCTGGTTCTCAACACGCCGAACTGAAACTCTACCGCCCTTGGGCAACACTCGCTCGCATGTTCATGAAAGGGGATATCGGTTTCGCCCAAGCCTACGAAAATGGCTGGATTGATACGCCCGACATGGCACAGTTTTTATTGCTAGCGCGTCATAACGAATCCGCGTGGCATCAAGAAGTAGGCAAAGCAACGACCTTCTATCGTCGCTGGCTGCAGTGGTATCATCAAAAACGCGATAATACTGCCGAAGGCGGTAGCCGCAAAAACATCGCAGCCCACTATGATTTAGGTAACGACTTCTACAAACTTTGGCTCGATGAAACCCTTAGCTATTCAGCCGCACTCTTTTCGCATCCCGACGAACCCTTGGTGGTGGCGCAAAAACGCAAGGTCAAACGCCTGCTCGATCAATTAGCACTGAAACCCAATCAAAGCCTACTCGAAATTGGCTGTGGCTGGGGTGAGCTGATGCAACAAGCGCTCGATAAACAGGTTAAAGTCACCGCTTTAACCCTCTCTAGTGAACAACTACGGTTGGTGCAAGAAAGACTTGCGCCGGCTATTGAGTCTGAGCAAGCTGCCGTATTGCTACAAGACTACCGCCATCACCAAGGCCATTATGACGCTATTGTCTCCGTCGAGATGTTTGAAGCTGTTGGTGAAAAATGGTGGTCAGTTTATTTTGAAAAAGTTGCTAGTCTACTGAAAGCCAATGGCCGTTTTGCCATGCAATCCATCAGCATTCATCCCAGCTTGTTTGACAACTACCGCAAACACCCCGACTTCATCCAGCGCTATATTTTTCCCGGTGGCATGTTACCGACACCTGAAAAACTGCTGGAGTTAGCTGAAAAAGCGGGATTAACCCTCGTTGATAGACTCGATTTTGGTCTAGACTATGCCCTCACCCTGCGCCGCTGGCAACAAAGCTTCGAACGTCAGCGCCCCGCCATTCATGAACTGGGGATGAATGACCAATTTTACCGCCGTTGGCATTACTACCTCGCCTATTGCGAAGCAGGCTTCAAAGCGGGCAGCATCGACGTGCATCAACTCACCTTTGTTAAGGCATAAATTTCGATGTTCGGATTTCATCCAGCCAACCCACCCATCACCGATTGGCGGGGAAGACATGTTTGGGTCATTGGCGCTAGTGCTGGTATTGGCAAGGCGGTGGCGCACAGCTTACAGATGCAAGCAGCAGCGCTTACTCTTAGCGCGCGCAACCTCTCTGCTATTGAAACCGATGAAAAATTGAGCAAGTGTCAGTTGATTACGATGGATATTAGTGATACACAAAGCATTAGCAGTGCCATTGAACAAATCACTCAACCGATTGATGTGGTGATGATTTTTGCCGGTGCTTATCAAGCTGGTGCGCTCATTAATCACAGCCAGCAAGCAATACAACAAACCATTGCCACTAATTTAACTGGTGTCATTGATTGTTGTCATCAACTGCTACCTAGGCTGATAGCACAACAACACGGACACTTGGTTTTAGTTGGCAGTTCGGCTGCCTATCTACCCATGCCCAACGCCAGCGTTTATGGGGCCAGTAAAGCTGGCTTAGGTTATTTTGCACAAAGCCTTTACACCGAATGTCGAGCAGACAATATTGCTGTCAGCCTAGTGAGTCCCGGTTTTGTTAAAACGCGGCTAACCGACCAAAATAGCTTTAGCATGCCCAGTTTACTCAGCACCGAAGAAGCCAGCCATGCCCTGCTATCTGGTTTGGCCAAAGGCAGTTTCGACATCGCTTTCCCACGGGTATTCACCCTAACACTGAAACTCATCAACGCCCTACCTTGGCGTCTGCGCCAAGTGCTGCTCAATCGCCTAGCGCGGCAGGAGAAATCATGAACCTGAACCAAGCACTTGAGCGCTATTGCAGCTTTTTTGAAGGCCTGAAAAAGGATGATATTGCCCGATTTGGACACATTTACGCTCATAATGCGCGCTTCAAAGACCCCTTCCATGACGTCAATGAATTGGCTCAGATACAGGCTATTTTTGCTCATATGTTCAGTGTCGCTCCCGATGCACGTTTTATCATTCACCAGAAGTTTTATGACGATTACAGCGCCATGATTACCTGGACCATGATGCTCACTGTAGGCTCCCAAGCCATGAGTATTAAAGGCAGCACCCATCTTAGTTTTAACGAAGCGGGTTTGGTGATCCTACATCGAGACTATTGGGATACGGGCGAAGAGCTGTTTAGCAAACTGCCCTATATTGGTGTCTTCATGCGCTGGCTCATGAAACAGTTTTCGGCGCTTAAACCATGAAGCACCCCTTGCTTACACCACTAACCACGCAATTTGCGCATCGCGACGCGCTCATTAACTATGTCTGTCAGCTAACAGGTTTAGCAACACCCAGCCAAAGCGACAAGTTCATAGGCGGACGCGCAGCAGCAGAAGCCAAATTAGAACGTATCAAACCAAGCGCTTACGCAAAAACACGCAATCATGCGCATGGCGCGGTGACGCATCTATCTCCCTATATTCGTCACGGCATCCTAAGTGATGTCGAGCTGTACCAGCATCTCATTGCCCATCACGAACTGAATCAGTGCGAAAAATTGCTACAACAGCTTAGTTGGCGTGCTTTCTTTCACACCATACACCGACAAGCTCCACAGCTTATTTGGACCAGTCGCGAAGCCTACAAAACAGGTTTTACAGAACAGGATTATGCCAGCAAGCTACCTGATGATATTGCTCAAGGACAAACAGGGGTTCGTCTAATCGATCAGTTGATAGAAGAACTCATCTCCACTGGCTATCTACACAATCATTACCGACTCTACCTAGCCAGCTACGTCGTGCATTGGCGATGCGTGCAATGGCAAGCAGGAGCTAAATGGATGTTAACGCATTTATTAGACGGCGACATTGCCAGTAACAATTACTCATGGCAATGGGTTGCCTCTACCTTCAGCAGCAAACCCTATATCTTCAATTTAGACAATGTAAGACAATTCGCCGATGACCAACTAGACACCGAGCATGAAAGCAATGCTTGTTTCGATGCCAGCTACGAAGCATTAAATTGCTATCTCTTTCCACGCTTAGATGAGAGTGCCCCATGAAACGCCTCTTTTGGATACATGATGAAAGCCTATGCCAACCAGCACAAGCGACTGATGATGACCTACTCGTTTTTTGCTGGCATCAAGACTATTTCAGTCAGCAAGCCTGGTCAGCCAAGCGTTTGGTTTTCATATACGAAACTCTGTGCACTTTGCCCATCAGCATATATGCAGGCGATCCAAATGAAATTTTCTCCGCACTCAAAGAAACTCATCAGATTAGCGAGCTGCTGGTGCAGCGTCCATTCGACCCACAGCTTAAAGACCATATTGAACGGGTTAGCCAGACGCACACACTCAATTATTATGATCCTCCCCGCCTAATTGACGACAGCCGACTCAAACCCAGCAAACGCTTTCACGCCTACTGGCAACAAATTCAAGCGAAACTACTTAATCGAGTTGAACAAAAGCTTCCATTTACACGCTATCACCAACAAGCAAAGCACCAAAAAAATCAATCATAGGCTACAGATTTTCACAACAAAGTGACGGACAACTGTTACGTGTTGATAGTGACAACATAGAAGGTCTCATACAGTCACTTTGCTGTGATTGTGGCTTAAGCCCATCCGACAAGATGAACATTCAACTGCTCGTTACCGCTGCCGATGCAACCAGTGTTAGCCTCAGTGAGCTGACTAAAATGCGTCCATTATCAACCTGGTGTTCACAGTTCAATGCACAAGAACTACTCGATGTGCTCAAGAACAAAAGCCTTACCGTACATTTTCAGCCAATTCTTAATGTTACAGACCAATCACTCTATGCCCACGAAGCACTCATTCGTGGTTTGACGCCTGAAGGCAAAATCATTCTACCTAGTGTGTTGTTTGATCAAGCAAAAGATGCAGAACTTTTGTTCAATCTCGACCGTCTCTGCCGTGAAAGCATCATGCACACAGCGGCTAAACTCAATTATTTTGGTCGCTTGTTCATTAACTTTTTACCCAGTGCCATTTATAACCCAGAAAACTGCTTAAGCACCACCATGGCGCTTGGCAAGCTTTTATGACATCCGAAGAGTACAACTGCCCTGCCTTCGGTAACGAGGCCTGTTTATTTGTGCTCGACTTAAATGACTTGAAAAAAGTAAACGACGACAGTGGTCATTTAGCGGGCGATGAGTTGATTCAAACCACGGTAAGATCCATTCAATCTATGCTGACACCGAGTGACGTTCTGGCACGTCTGGGCGGTGATGAGTTTGTTATCCGAGCATTGGATAGGGATGAGTCTTCAGCGCAAGCACTTTATCAACAATTAAAACATCAACTTGATGAAGCCTATGTCTCTGTTGCTATTGGTATGGCCATGCGCGATCACCATGGCACCTTGGATGATGCCTTAATCATCGCCGATCAACGCATGTACGAACATAAACGACTGATTAAAGAAAACGCAACGGATTCCAAACAATAAAAAAAGCGACCAATCGGTCGCTTTGCTTGATACCTTAGTAATCAGGCTTTATCTCAAAACTCATTCCACTCATCGGTGTTGCCACTCGATTTGGGGGGGTGGTAGCGCTTGGCTGGGCTGCCGATTCGGCGCTGATTGGGTCGCTGGTATGGCTTTGCATGATTTGGTTGATGTCGGCAACAACCAAAGACAAGACTTTCATTGAATCGGCCACGCTGTTCAGCATCAAGCCGTAACTTCCGGGGGCATTGGTTTCGACCGTAACGCCAAATCGACCTTCTTTAAGCGCCACCATCGCCGCTTCTAGGTGCTTCATCAGCGAAGCAACGTTATCGGCCGAAGCATTAATTCCCTGTTTAAGCTGGTCTAGATCACCAACATAATGGTTCTGGATGCGTGTTGGGAATCGACTGATTATCTAGGTTTATTACAAGCAATCACGCTAACTTACCACAACACTGTTTATATTTTTTTCCCGAACCACAAGGGCAAGGGTCATTGCGTCCGACCTTAGGATCATGATGCACCAGCGGACGATTCCCCTCTGGCAAAGGATCGCCAACAAAGCTGGGTTCAGCCGTCTGTCTCACTGCTATCAGGTTGGACAGTGATCTTGCCATTGCTCACTGAAGGTTTTAACAACATCACCAATACGCACGAAGGCATCAACCAACTGAGCATCAAAATGACTGCCCTTGCCTTCTTGCAAAATGACTAAAGCCTGTTCGTGAGACAGTGCATGTTTATAGGGACGTGCTGAACGCAAAGCGTCATAAACATCGACAATCGCCATCAACCTTCCAGCTAGGGGAATCTCTCTACCCGCTAATCCATTCGGGTAGCCAGTGCCATCCCATTTTTCATGATGCGTTAAGGCTACCTGTTGCGCCATCGTCAAGAAATCGCCATAGTCACCCATGTTAGCCGATGCCGAACGGAGAATGTCGTAACCCTTTTGCGCGTGGGTTTTCATGATGGCAAACTCTTCATCGGTAAGCTTGCCGGGCTTAAGAAGAATATGATCGGGAATGGTAATTTTACCAATGTCGTGTAGGGGGGCTGACTTGGCAATCATTTCGACCTGCTCGCTCGTTAGCTGGTACTCTGGCAGACTCTCACTCACTTCCACTGCCAGCAAGCGTATGTAATGCTGAGTTCGCTTGATATGAAAACCCGTGCATTCATCACGGAACTCAGCTAAAGAAATCATCACCGCTAAGCTAGCGTCTTGTAACTTAAAGATGCCCGACAACCGCTCTTCCACCATCTGCTCAAGTCGTTCATTTTCTTTAGCCAAAAAGTCTTGAAATGCTTTTACTTTTAGATGTGTACTAATACGCGCCAGTAGCACTTTCGGGTTAATGTGCTTGGTAATAAAATCATTGCCACCCGCACTAAGGGCGTCTTGTTCATCTTCAGCAGAATTTTTAGCGGTAATAAACAGAATGGGTAGTTTGCGCGTACTCGGTCGCTCTAGCAGACGACGACACACTTCATAACCATCCATTTCAGGCATCATCACATCCAACAGCACCAAATCAGCTTGCTGTTGTGTGAAGAAATCGAGTGCTTTCTGCCCACTATTAACAAGACGTACCTGATAATGCTCCGCCAAAAGCTTGTTCAGCAGCATCAGGTTAGCTGGGGTGTCATCCACACACAAAATGGTGGGTTTTCACATGGTTACAGCATCTGTCATAATCTTTCTCTAAGTTAAATAGTGAGGCATCACGATTGGATTATCTTCGTTAAGCTGCTGAATAATCAAGTTTCATTAAGGGCTACTTGCGCTTCGTCAAAGTCGATGTTTTGAAGTGCATTGGTTAAGCGTCGATAAACACTGGCAGATAACTTGGCTTCGAATACAGGTCGATAGGTCTCAAAATAATCCAGACTATCACCACTAAAACGCTCCAAAAGGCTTAACAAGGTCTTTTTGACTTGCAACCAATCACCTTAACTGGGTAAAGACTCTTGGCTTGATTGATCGCAAAACGACTTAACCAGAGCCATCATTTCATCAAACTCATGCTTAAAGGATTTATCTAATCGATTGCGTGCCTTGGTCAAGTCCTGCTGCGACAGGGCTTTTTCAATATCGGCGAAACCCTGACTAATAGACTGCATAGCAAAGGTTGCAGTGAGTCCTTTTAAGGTATGAGCAAAACGTAACGCCGCTTCGGCATCAGTCGTTATCATGCCTTCTAACGTCGATGCCGCATCATTGTAGTCGTTCGCAAATAGGCAAAGGCTCTCACTCAATAACTCTCTGGAATCGCCCAACATTAATAAAGCCTGTGGCAAATCCATCATGTGAATGTCTTCCAGCGTCATTTCGCCCTCCGTATGTTCCGATGCTACGTCTTTAGTGGCATCACTACTCAAATCCAAATAGGTATCAACCTTTAGCCACTCAGCTAGGGTAGCGTACAACTGAGCTGGCACAATAGGTTTACTTAAATGGGCATTCATACCAGCATCAAAGCAGCGCTGTTTTTCTTCTTCAAATGCATGAGCGGTCATGGCAATAATCGGCAGATCACCAAGATGTCGATACGCGCGAATGGCTTTGGTCGCCTCAACACCATCTAACACAGGCATCTGAATATCCATTAATATCAAGTCAAAGACGCTATCGGTTTGTGTGGCATGATAAACCGCTTGTTCGCCATTATCTGCTAGTACAATTGTGGCGTTAGTTGGCGCAAGCAATTCTTTAGCAATTTGCTGATTTAGCAGATTATCTTCGACCAGAAGTAATTTTTTGCCAGCAAGATCAGGAATACGCGACAGGCCGCCCAAACGACGTCCCAAAATACCTGACCCTTTCAGCGCTTCATCAAACAAGGGCGCCAAATGCGAAGGCAATATGGGTTTAGAGAGGAAGTGAGCGATACCTTGCTTAGTAGCCACATTTTGTAAACCACTCCAATCGTGGAAAGACATGAGCACGCACTGCTGAGTCAGAGACGGGTAATGTTGACGAATTTG
>JACXUY010000111.1 GCA_014763665.1 Gammaproteobacteria bacterium | reverse complement strand
AGTCTGAGTTACGCCAAGCTTTTCAGACGTTTTTTAAAGGCTGGGGTTTAGACGGTGTGTTGCCCAGCGTGGTAGCTTGTGGTGCAAGAAACCAAGCGTCTGAAGATTTTAAAACGGCGATTGAAACCGCCACCGGCAAAAAAGCCAACGAAAACCTCTTGCCGATGCAGCCCGGTGATGTACCGATTACCTATGCCGATGTAGACGAACTGATTGCCGACACCGGCTTTAAGCCAGAAACAAGCATCGAAGAAGGGATTGCTAAGTTTGTGGATTGGTATACGGGATATTACAGATGAAATTTTTGATAGTTGGTGGTGCCGGTTATATCGGTTCGCATATGGTTAAAATGTTGGCTAAAGCAGGGCATGATGTGCTTGTTCTGGACAATTTGACTACGGGATTTAGGCAGTCCGTAAAATACGGTCGTCTTATTATTGGAGATCTAGCGGATATTAATTTATTGGAAACATTATTCACTCAAAACCAATTTGATGGCGTAATGCATTTTGCAGCCAATAGTCTGGTAGGTGAATCCATGAACAACCCAGCAAAATATTATCGCAACAATGTGTCCAACACGTTGAATCTACTCGATGTAATGGTTCGTCACAATGTTAAGCACTTTATCTTCTCATCGACTGCAGCTACCTTTGGTGAACCGGAATATGTCCCGATTGACGAAAAACATCCGCAAAAACCAATAAACCCTTATGGCGCAAGCAAATTAATGATAGAACGCATTCTGCAAGATTATGCACAAGCTTATAGTCTCAACTCCGTTTGTTTGCGTTACTTTAATGCTTGTGGGGCAGATCCAGAAGGTGAAATTGGCGAATGCCACGATCCAGAAACCCACCTCATACCGCTTATATTACAAGCCGCATCCGGTCGTCGAGAATATATCACCGTTTTTGGACGCGATTATCCAACCGTAGATGGCACATGCATTCGTGATTACATACACATAAACGACTTATGCTCCGCCCATGCGCTTGCAATGGACTATATCTTAACCGGCAAAGAAACCGGTGCATTGGCTTTTAACCTAGGTAACGGTACAGGATTTTCTGTACAACAAGTAATTGACGTGGTAAACAAAGTTATAACCGAAGACAACTGTACCTTAACTATAAAAGATGGCGAACGCAGACCTGGTGATCCGGCTATTTTGGTTGCGGATGCTACCCAGGCTAAAACCAAACTAGGCTGGCAACCAGTGTTTGCCGATTTAGAAACTATTGTTCGTCATGCATGGGCGTGGGAAAAGAAACAAATCAAAAAGGACACAAAATGAATTTTGCAATCGTAGGTGCAGGTTTTACCGGCGCAGTATTGGCGCAAGAATTGGCCAAAGCAGGTCACACGATAAGCGTTTTTGAATCGCGTAATCATATTGCCGGAAACTGCTACTCCGAACGCGATGAAAAAACGGGTGTTATGCTTCATAAGTACGGTCCTCATATTTTTCACACCGACAATGAAGCCGTTTGGAATTATGTAAACCAATATACAGAGTTCATGCCTTATATCAATCGTGTAAAGACCACCTCGCAAGGACGTGTATTTTCATTGCCGATTAACCTACACACGATTAACCAATACTTCAATAAAACGCTAAGTCCAGCCGAAGCAAAAGCCTTTATACAATCCATTGCAGATAACACAATCCAAGAACCGCAATCATTTGAAGAACAAGCAATGAAATTTGTCGGAAAAGATTTGTATGAAGCCTTTTTCAAAGGCTACACCATCAAACAATGGGGCGTAAGTCCGACAGAACTCCCAGCCAGCATACTTAAACGCTTGCCTGTTCGTTTTAATTACGACGACAACTACTTTAACCATAAATATCAAGGCATGCCAAAAGAAGGCTACACCCCAATTGTCGAAGCATTACTGTCACACGAGAATATTCAAACCCACCTAAATACCTCATTTAAAGCCGAACAAGCCAAAGAGTTTGACCATGTATTTTATACTGGGCCGATTGACGCATGGTTCAACTACGAAGAAGGGCGGTTAGGCTACCGAACGTTGGATTTTGTGCGTGAAGACCACGATGGCGATTATCAAGGGTGCGCGGTGATGAATTATGGTGACCAAAATGTACCCTATACGCGCATCAGTGAACACAAACACTTTGCGCCATGGGAAACGCACGAACAAACGGTCATTTTCAAAGAATACAGTCGTGAATGCACAGAAGACGATATCCCTTATTATCCGATTCGCCTAGTCAATGAAAAAGCCATGCTTAATGTCTATATAGAAAAAGCCAAAGCACAAACCAATGTAAGCTTTTTAGGGCGTTTAGGCACCTATCGCTACTTGGATATGGATGTCACCATTGCCGAGGCGCTGGATGCAAGCCAAAAAACGCTTGAAGCCATAGCAAAAGGCAAAAGCATCCCTTCATTATTTATTGACATAGCCGGCTAAGCATAAATGAAATTTTTGTTTACACTCGTTTTAAATGTTTTGTATAATGCACGCCAGACGCGGGGCACTGTCACGCTCTACTTCCGAGGCCTAGGCTTAATGTCTGGGCTTTCGCGTTTCTTAGAGGTCTCCAAATAATGTATCTTGTCTATTTGGATGAATTCGGTCACATAGGACCTTTCCTTGCAAAAAGCCATGCTAAACACAAAACGCATCCCTTATTCGGGCTAGGTGGCCTTGTTCTGCCAAGTGATAAAGTCAGGTCTTTTTCAACCTTTTTTTATCAATTAAAAAACCAACTCTTAGACTTTGAACTAAAACAAACAGACATGCACCCTGCAAAATGGGAAAAGAAAGGTTCCTCACTCTATACACTCAACAACGTAACCAAGTATCGCCAACTTAGACAGGCGACTTTTCGCCTACTCAATCAGATTGAAAAAGTAGGCGGGTTTGTTTTCTATGTTGGTATCGAAAAGCGTCGCGATGAAACAAGACATAACGCGAAAGAGGTCTATCATTCTGTCCTGAAAGAAGCCATTAAACGCCTTAATGAAGAATGCGAACTAACAGATGATTGGTTTTTGTTGATCCTTGATCAGCAAGAAGAAAATGTCATGCGTGGAGAAATAGTCGAAAGAGCTTCGGTTGAAATGCATGGTAATAAGCGATATCGCCTTGTAGAAGCCCCTGTTCAAGCGGAAAGCCACTTGTACCAAACCATTCAATGTGCGGATTGGCTTTGTGGGTTATTTGGGCGACTGACGCAGTACCAAATGGACAAGGAAGAATATCCTGAACTCGAAATTTTTGATAAATACTTCGCAGAGCGCATAAAAAAGTACAAAAAAGAAGCAGTATCCGCCCATGTAAAGAAAACCCGGCACGCGTAACTCGATTAATACAACTTGCGCAAAAGTTTGAGAAATGAAGATGATTTCAAGACTTAAACACAAACTAACTGGCACAGAAGAAAAAAAACGCCTTGCCGGTAATATTTTTTCATTAGGAGTCTTGCAAGGCGCTAACTATATTTTGCCATTGCTTACAGTACCCTATTTAGTGCGAGTATTAGGGCCAGAGTATTTTGGACTTTTAGCATTTGCAATGGCGACGATCGCTTACTTTATGTTAATAACTGACTATGGCTTTAATCTATCCGCCACGCGGCAAATTTCGATTCATCGAGATGATAAAGATAAAGTTAACGAGATATTCAGTTCGGTAATGATAATTAAAACCGCATTGATGGTCGTCAGTTTTGGCATAACGTTCGGCATGGTCATTGGCCAAGTACTGTTTCCGGTTTGGTTGTTTCAAGGCATGGAACGAATGAAATACATCACCTACTTAAACATAGGTGCAAAAGCTTTTTTTACAGTGTGCATATTTATTTTTGTGCAAGAACAAGCCGATTATTTATTAGTTCCCTTACTAACCGCAATGGGATTTATCGTGGCGGGCATTTGGTCGCTCTATTTAGTGAAAAAAGAGTTTAATTTGCGTTTTATTTGGCAAAGGTCAGCCACGCTTAAGTTCCAGCTTGCAGAAGGTTGGCATGTGTTTTTCTCTAGCATAGCAATTAGTCTTTACACCATATCTACCACCTTTATATTGGGATTGTTTACTAATAATACCGTTGTCGGTTATTTCGCAGCAGCAGATAAAATTGTTCAAGCTGTTAAAGGGTTGTACCAACCGGTATCGCAAGCCATTTATCCGTTAATTGGTAAAAAAATTCACGAAGACAAACAAGCAGGCCTAGCGTTTATTCGTAAGACAACTTGGGTTGTAGGTAGTGGTATGTTTGCAATTTCGGTTCTATTGTTTTTATTGGCAGAACCGATTGTCAACTTATTGCTTGGCCAGCAATACCAACGGTCAGTATTACTTTTACAGATCATGGCGTTCCTGCCATTTATTATTGCGTTAAGTAACATGTTTGGAATTCAAACCATGTTGAACTTAGGCTATAAGCAGGCTTTTAGCCGAATTCTAGTG
>JACXUY010000110.1 GCA_014763665.1 Gammaproteobacteria bacterium | reverse complement strand
AAACGCAGCCAATAGCTCGCTATTAGCAAGTTTTTCAACAAAAATAAGGCTATTTTTAACCATTTTTATTCGTGTAGCCATCTCGTGCAAAGCTCTCTAATAAGGATAATTATAATGACCATGGATTTATCAAGTTTAAAACACGATCAATTACGTGCCATTAATAACGTTATTGGTCGTTTAAGTTTACGGCAGCCGCAGCAAGACTCGCTGCGTGCGTTGGCGGTAGCAATTAGCGCCTCAGAGGATAAACTGCTTAACCCAAAACGCGATGTGCCGGAGCTATTAGAAACCCTAAAAGCCCAGTTTCCTAAGCTCAGTGATTTTGAGCGTGACTTCCCTTCACTGTGTTTTGCCTTGGCAACGGGTGTAGGTAAAACCCGTTTGATGGGCGCATTTATTACCTATTTGTATCAGGTACATGGCATTCGCAACTACTTTGTATTGGCCCCAAACCTGACCATTTATGAAAAATTGATCAGCGATTTTTCGCCCGCTTCGCCTAAATACGTGTTTAAAGGCATTACCGATTTTGTGCTAGCACCGCCGGAAGTGATCACCGGCGATAACTATGAAAGCCGTGGCGCGCAAGTACAAAACGACCTATTTGGTTCGGTACGTATTAACGTGTTTAACATTGCTAAAATTAATACCGAAGTACGTGGTGGCAAAGCCCCGCGTATTAAGCGCTTAGCAGAAACCCTAGGCGAAAGCTACTTTGAGTATCTATCGAACTTACCTGACTTAGTGCTGCTGATGGACGAATCGCACCGCTACCGTGCCGATGCCGGTATGCGTGCGCTCAATGAGCTTAATCCGCTATTCGCTTTGGAGCTTACGGCCACACCCTTTACGGAATCAAATCGTGGCCCAGTGCACTTTAAAAATGTGGTAATTGACTACCCACTAGCCTGTGCCATGGACGATGGTTTTGTTAAAGAGCCTGCTGTCGTTACTCAGCGCAACTTTGATGCTAGCCAGTACGACAAAGATGAGTTAGAAACCATTAAATTGATGGACGGTATTCGTTTGCATGAACAAACCAAGGTGGATTTAACCACTTATGCACATGAAAACGATGCCAAGCTAGTTAAGCCCTTTATGTTGGTGATTGCCCGTGATACCACCCATGCAGCAGAGCTGTTAACTAAGCTTGAAAGCGTATTTGAAGGGCGCTATCGCGGTAAAGTAATCCAGGTAGATAGCAGTAAAAAAGAAGAAGAAACCATTCAGGCACTGCTTAATGTTGAGCATGTCGATGAGCCAACCGAGATCGTCATTCACGTTAACATGCTAAAAGAAGGTTGGGACGTCACCAACCTGTACACCATTGTGCCATTGCGCGCCGCCAACGCCAGAACCCTAATTGAACAATCAATTGGCCGTGGTTTGCGTTTACCCTATGGCAAACGCACTGGTGTTGAAGCCGTCGATACCCTAAGCATTGTCGCACATGATAAGTTCCAAGAAATTGTTGATGAGGCCAATGATCCGAATAATCCACTGCGCCTGAAAACACGAGTATTAGATCGCCCAGAAGATGATGTAACGAAGCAAAGTGTGCAGGTGAAATCGAACCTAGAGCAGCAACTTACTGGTTCAGGTGTAACCGCTACCGGTGCAGACGGTAACCGTGAGGTACAAGAACCTAAAGCCACTTATACCACGCCTAACCAACAAACAGTTGCCCGCGCTGCATTGGATGTGATTAAGCAATATCAAACACGCCCTACCGATGCGCCAACCAGTAAAGCATTGTTAACGACTGAGGTAAAAGCACAGATCACCGAACAAGTAAAAGCTCAGTTAACCCAAGAGCAACGGGATCTATTTATTGAAGAATCGGTGGATATTGCGGCGATTGTTGAGCAAGTTACCCAGCTAACGGTGGATAACACCATAGATATTCCGCGTATTATCGTTTCACCATCAGGTGAAGTGCGCACTGGTTATCACCCGTTTGATTTAGACATTGTTGCAATTAAAGGTTTAAAACCAATTGATAGAACGCTTATTCAACAAAGCCTGCAAGACAATCACCAAACCATTCGTGGCGAAGGCGATTCGGGCAACTACGAGCCGGTGAAGCAGAACTACATTTTGAAAAAATTGTTCGATTACGACGATATTCCTTACGACGAGCAAGCTGAACTTTTGTTTGATTTAGCTACTCAAGCAGTTAACACACTGGCCGCTGAAAACGACGACGATGTGGTTGAGAACATTCTGCAAAACCAGAGTGATGCGATTGCGAAGTTAATTCATGCGCAACTGAACAATCACTTCTTTGAAGAAGCAACCGAGTACGTCGTCGATGTACGCAGTGGCTTTAGTACCTTACGTGACTGCGCTTACACCATAGCGCAGGACCAGCCGGTGCAAAACTACCGTGATACCGTGCGCGATGTCAGTCGCATCAAACAAATGCTCTTTGGCGGTTTTAGCCGTTGTTTATACCCATTGCAAAAGTTTGACTCAGACACTGAACGCCGCTTTGCGGTGATTTTAGAGCGTGACT
Source organism: Gammaproteobacteria bacterium (assembly GCA_014763665.1). Taxonomy (GTDB): domain Bacteria; phylum Pseudomonadota; class Gammaproteobacteria; order Thiomicrospirales; family Thiomicrospiraceae. The sequence continues at coordinate 1,385 of JACXUY010000110.1, read as the reverse complement.
GCGAGAAGTGGTTTAAGCCTGCCAAAGGCCAATTCAAGATGTATTACAAACGCGGTAACGAGCACCCTGAATACGTGCCGGACTTCGTGGCAGAAACCGCCGAATATATTTTAATGATTGAAACCAAAAGTACCCAACATCAAAACCAAGATGGCAGTTGGAATGAAGAAGTTACCGAAAAAGCCCGCAGTGGTGTGAAGTGGTGTAGTCATGCCAGTGAATACCTTGCACAGCACGGTGGCAAGCCCTGGAAATACTTACTTATTCCGCATGATGCAGTGAAAGAAGCTAATTCATTAGCTTACTTCACCCAGCAGTTTGCTAAAGCTGAGTAAGGTTAACTGTTAGTGTTAAGGCTTGGCGCTCTGCTTTGGTAATAGCATTCTCCAGGTATTTTGCTATTGGTGCCCTCATCATTGAGGGTACCAAAACTCGCTTTTATCCACACATCATTCTCCGGCCCACAAAGATGGTGCAGTAGCGCTAGGTTGATCTGGTGGCTGATCACGTTGCTGTTTCGTTTTCGGTTGTCTTTTCTTAAACCACTCTGTAATAACCCTGTGCACGATTTACCCATTTGCTCCGGCGAACTGGGCAGGCAAAAGGCGCGGTTTTGCTGTTTGGGGTGCAAGGTAGTGCGCTTTCCTATTTTAGATAAAGGCGTAATGCACCAAAAGATACTGGCGTTGGCGGGTGTGTTTGCTTGCAATGTGTTGGTTTGGCTTGTGTCATTCGCACATGCCGGTAACACAACCAACCCGCCTTGCGCGTGGCCATCAACCTCAGGTAAAGGCAGCCAATACAGGTTTGGCCATTGCTCGGGGCTTTGCCATTTTTCTACGATCACTTGCGCGCCAATGCTATTTAGCCATTGGTGAATCGGGCAGCCTGGGTGCGCTTGTTTAACGCGCGGTAACTGATAGGTCAGCCAGCGGGTTAAGCGTTCGGCGGCATTATCGCACTGGCTTAGTGCCGGGTAGAGGGTAAACGTGCCATGCCCAATCAGTAACGCGACCACCTGCTGTATCCATTCTCTATCCCAATCGTTAGCACTTGCCCATAACACGTCACTTATCACCTTGTTGGTTCGTCATGCCGTCTATTTTCAGTGGTCGGGTGCAGACTCAGTGGTGAATTAGATGAAAGAAATGGCCATCAAACTAACCAGTTAAATCGGTTTTTTATGATGACCTGTGCGCGGCTAACTATTTGATATACATAGTCCAATACAGCGCTGTTTGGCGGCATTTGGCTATTGCAAAAAAATCGAGACGCCAAACGATCGTTTGCATTCTGGGTTAGAAAAATCAAACGGTTTGTACTTTGGGCTCGAAGTTGGTTTAAGGCGCAAAAAGTGCCAAACCTTGCTTTGATCCAGTACTGGC
>JACXUY010000042.1 GCA_014763665.1 Gammaproteobacteria bacterium | reverse complement strand
ATTTTGAATAAAGTAAGTAATTAACGCCTCCTTCACTTCCTGAAGCTCATTCTGAGTCTGTTTATACTTAGACGTATCCGCTGAGCCAGACAAGAGGTTTACGCCTCCTGCTAACAACAAGCCAACAATAGCAAGCACAATGGCTACTTCGAGTAGCGTAAAGCCCTTAAGATTATATGATTTAGACATTTAGCGCTCCTTTTATGGGCAAATATTGGTAATCGTATGCCACTGATTAACCACAGTCCAGTGTGTATCGTTATTAGCTCTCCAACTAGCACTACATAAAGTTATGCTTAAATTGGCAAACTCAGACTTAACTCGCTTCTCCATCGCATTTACCCAGTCTTCAATCGTGATCGCAATAACCTTGTCATTAAAACAATCTGTTAGCTTCCCAGTCGTACAAGATTGATTACTTGGAAATGAGCTCACAAAGTTATACAAATCATTATCTGCGTTACTTGAATCCAAATACTGTCGAAAATCAGTCGGTGAGCTTGATCTGTCTGTTTGAGTTGATAAAGGTGCACCAGCCGCAATGAGCACAGCAACAACAGGTTTCCCATCTAAACAGACAATACCATTACCACAATCAGCAGAACTTAAAACTCCATCGCCATTCCTATCCATCATCTCTTTTAATGTGTTGGAGTTTAGCGGACGAGAACTTGAACGACGCTGAATTCTCAAATCACCGTTTCCATTAAGGCTCGAAAAGGCCGCCCATACAGAATTATTTCCTTCATCCTTACAAAGCTCTCCTGGTTGTGCACATTCTCGAACTAAAAAATAAAATGAATTAGTATTATTGTGTTTTGCAGGGACTCTACCGATCACATTATTTAAATTGGTATTGAACCATATATTTGGCAACTCAGTATTAACTCCTGGACGTCCATCACTATCAAAGTCTGAGCAAACACCAACAAATTCTCTTTCGCTTCTGCCAAAACCATGCCTACATCTTGAGCTTGCTGACGTTTCAACTTTTGCCCTAAATCACCCAATAGCGCATAAGACAACCACGCCATAGTCATAACCAACGCTGCTATGAATATTAGTAGTACAGCACCTTTTTGATAAATTTTTACTTGTTTATGGCTGCTCATAAGACTCCGTTATTTTGTCCTGATCGACCCAATAAACCTGACCTATTCTTAATTTTCTAATACCCTTTGGTGTCTTTAACACCAGCTTACCAGATTTTATCGATCGGGTATTAAACGATATATCATGATAAGCTTTTTCTCCCTCAACCATAGCACCATTCAACCAAACACTATAACCAGCCTCGGTTCGTAACAGAGCCTCAAAAAACAACCTACGATCAGCTTGCTTAATAGACTTAGCATTCGTTTGACCGGATAAAACCTGGCGCTTGAAAGCAAGATGGTCCTTGTCAATGACGGCTCTTTGCTCTGCCGTGGTCAAAAGACGTTCAAACTCCATAGTCCTAGCAGAGAGGTCAACCGAAAAGATCAAACCTACGAACAGCATAAATCTAACCCAACTTGATTTCAAGGTTACGGCTCCGGATTAGAGATTGATTTAGGTAGGTTCAGCACTAAAAAGTTAAATTTACATTTAATTGCCATATTTCCCCTATCAGCCTGAAAACCATAATGGCTATTTGTTAAGCCAAACTGATTCTTTTGATTAAGACTGTTTATACTGCACGACTCAATAAAAGACAATGGGTTCACCTTTTGAACGACATCTGACATGAAGTGAATCACATCACCTTCGTGTTGAAACTCACCTTCAATTTCAATATACTCGCGTTGTAACACTTCAGAAAAAGGAGCTAATCTAGCATATTGCCCAGAATCTAAGGTATCACGACTGGAAAAACTAAAGCTGACACCTCGAACACCATAGGCATAAGTCAACTCAACAAGACGATCAATCCAATTTACACGAGACTGGTTATCAAGATAACCTGACGTTTTAATCAGTTGAAATCGATCAAAATAAGCATTGATAAGATCTATCTTGTTTTTAATCTCATTGATTTCAGTATAAAGAGTGTCAACTTCAGCAACCTGTTTTTGATAACCTTGTTCTGCTTGCTGTTTATAGTCTTCAACCAAACTGTAAACAATTAAAGCAACCATTAATAGAACGAAACACATCAGTAATGGCCATAATAATGAACGATAAAAGTAACTTACCTTATTCATAAGTCACCTTTATAGCTACCTCAAACTCTGCTCCCATTTTTTCATTTTTAACCGAATCATCCAACTTAAACAGTAATTGTTGGCGAGAATCCACATTAAAAGGAACCTTAACCAACTCTGCAATAAAAAATCCTTTTGGCTCAACCCCATTCAGCTGGTGAATCAGCGAATCAACACGATCTATTTTGTCAGACAATCGTGCTTGCGGCTCAACTTCAATTTCAAAAACCAATGAAATCTGATCAAGGCCTGATTTGACCGCGTTACTTGGAACACTCTCAGCAGTTAAGAGTGACTTTGAAAAGTTCAATTTAATCAGGTGAATATCGGTATAATTAGCTAATATTTTAGAAATAGGCACAAGAAAAGAAATAACATCTCTTTCCTTTTGCATCGCATTAATGGCATCAATAGCTTCCACTGTTAACTTTAAATGCTGCAAACTATAGTTATTTGTTTCACCATTTTGATTTTGTATTGCAAAACGATCAATATATGACTGATAATCATGCTTCAGACCAGTCAACAGAGTTATGCTTTGATCCGTTTCATGCAAATAAGTCAAATAATTAAGCAGATAACCCAGCATGAAAAGCAAAAGACTCACAAACGATGCCCACAAAACAAGCCTAACCTTCGCAACCTGAATGGTTTTTTGCACTGCATCAGGATAGTAATCAGATGGTAATTGCGCGCTACTCAGTACTAGCACCAAAAAACGATCATAAAGATGCTGTTTATCAGTGCAAGACAACAATGTCTGCATGTCGGAAAAATGACTATCCTCACTCAATAACGAAAAAATCGTTTTTGAAAAAAACTGACGGGCAATTCGACGATCCTCTGCATCGACACCAACAAAATAAATATGCAATCCTTCTGTTGCAGCAATCATCTTTTGTGATTTAGCAAACTTTTCTAATACTATTAGCTCTTGCAACAGAAGTTGCAGTTGATCTTCATCATCGGCTTCCAAATGTACCTGACGACTGGTTCTAATCACACCATTAACAAAAAGTAGCTGCCTAAAATCCTGATCACCTACACGGACTAACATAACAATAGCTTGGCTATTAAGCTTTGCCTTAGCAGCACGATTGTCGAACCAAGTATTGAGCAAGATTCTGTAAAGTACCGACATACTAGAGTGAATGGATTCAACCATCACTTCTGCCTCGTCAAGCCAGCTCATTAGATTACGAACAATTGCATCTTCATTAAATCCACTGACCAACAACACTCCTGTAATCGGATTCCAAGGCAACTGAATGGGTGATGAAAACTGATAACGGGAAAAATCAGTTACTGGAAAACGCCTTCTCTCCTGGCGTTCGGCGTAGTTTTTAAGCTCCCACATATAAAGACTGGGATGCTGATCAACATAAAGCTCTTCTTCAATCAAATCTAAAATCAATTTAACCCGCTCTGTCTTATGCTCTCTCAGCCAACGAGTCAGTGATTTTTGACTACTCTCGATTTCCATCATAGACACCACAAGGTGCTGATCGAGTTGAACACAAATCAGCTTGGCTTGTTTAACAACTATAATGGATTCAAACATCAACGAATACTACCCATAATGTCATAAACTGGGCCTAGTGTTGCCATCATCACCCACGCCACCAAAACCGCCAAAATAAGTGTGATAATAGGTTCGATTGCTGGTTCAATCTTCTCAATCAACTCTTTAGCTTCACGGTCGTAGAAATAACTGATATTCCTGAGTGCTTCATCCATTCGACCCGTTGTTTCCCCTACCTTAATCAACTTTAAAATAAGTGGTGGAAAAATATTAACAGCAGTGAAACTACTCGCAATACTATTACCATCCAAAATGAGGCGCTCTACCTCTTTCAAATGATCAAGAAGATAATCATTGCCAACTACTTTCCCTGCCATGTTAATAATTTGTTGAAGAGAAACACCTGCAGCATACATAATGGCCATTGTACTCGTCATACGAGCGATTTTTAATTTGAATAGAATAGCGCCCACAAGTGGCATATCCAATTGTAACTTATGCATTCGCTTGCGAAAAACACTTGAATGATACATTAATAATTTGAAAACAATAAATAAGCCAATAACTGCTAAAGCGGTAATATGCCAATAATTAACAAAATAGTTTGATACCGCAATCAAAGAAAGAGTCAAAAATCCCAACTCTTGTCCCATGCCTTGAATAAATTTGACCAACTCGGGAACTAAAAACATCATTAAAAAAGTAATAACCAACATAACGACAGAGAAAACAATACTGGGATAAACCATAATCTTTTTAGCTTTAGACTCTAGTTCATCTTGCCAACGCATGTTGACACCTAAGTCATGTAAAATTAATTCTAACTGACCCGTTTTTTCGCCAATGGCAACTAAACTAATATAAACTTCATTGAACTCATCTGGATAATGTGATAACGCCTCAGCAAAAGTGGCACCATTGAGCATAGAGTCATACAAACCTGCTAGAACATCCCTGAAATAACCAGCTGGAAAAGAAGCCTGCATATCATTTAAAATATCTAAAAGCGGCACGCCAGAACGCAATAATTGTTCGATTTGAAAAGTCATTGTAATAATATCTCTGTTGCTCACTCGCTTTCGTTTGAGAAAAGCAATGCTATTCTGATAAACTTTCAACGAGAGCAACTCAATGCCCATTTGCGCTAGTTGACGCTCTGCATCTGGCAAGTTGGTTGCAACTAAATCACCCCTAACTCGCTTACCCTCCCTATTGATACCCAAATAGACAAATTTTTGCATAAATCACACAAACTCTGTCAGATCAATAACGCGCGCCAACTCTTCAAGACTCGTTGTGCCATCTTCTACCAACCTAAAACCCATCATTGCCATAGATTGAAAGCCTTTAGAACGAGCGCACTCCACAAAAGGTCTTCCTGAAATACCTTTTAGAACCATTTCATCCAAGTCAGCATCAAAACGCAAGACTTCAACTACGGATACTCTTCCCTTATACCCAGTATGACTACAATGCTGACAACCTACTGATTTTTTTAACTTTAAAATTTCATGCGTATCCTTGCCCATCAGCTGTTTTTCAAACTCAGAGGCTTCGTATTCTTCACAACAATGGCGACAGAGTTTACGTACGAGTCGTTGTGCAATAATGCCAATGATATTGCCAGACAAAATAGACTTTTCGACACCAATATCCAGCAATCTCGGAATGGCTCCAAATACCGAATTAGCATGCAAAGTTGCGTATACCTGATGCCCTGTCATGGCAGCGCGTACTGCCATAGTAGCCGTATCCTCATCGCGAATTTCGCCCACCAGAATCACATCCGGATCTTGACGCATTAATGAACGAATACCATTTGAAAAAGTAAGACCAATATCATCATTCACGTTGGTTTGACGAATCATGGTCATAGGATATTCCACTGGATCTTCCAAGGTCATAATGTTAATACCTACTTCATTCAGTTGATTCAAAATTGAATAAAGCGTGGTGGTTTTACCCGAACCGGTAGGGCCTGTCACCAAGAAAATACCAATGGGTTTAGCCATCATATACTGAATTTCTTGCAGTGCATCAGCCTGCAGACCCAACTGTTTCAACGGCACAATGCCCTTTTCGCGATCAAGGATACGCAACACAATATTTTCGCCGTGCAGCGTTGGTTGAGCCGATGCACGAAAATCAATTCGTCGACCCGCAACACTCAGGCTAATTCGTCCATCTTGCGGTAGCCGCGTCTCGGAAATGTTCATTTCTGCGATAATTTTAAGCCGAACCAACAAGGCCGGCCAGAAACTACGGTGTAACAATCGAATCTGCTTCAATACCCCATCAATACGATAACGAATTCGGATAAAAAACTCTTCTGGTTCAAAATGAATATCTGAGGCATTTTGTTTTACTGCATCGGTTAGTAAACTATTCGCAAGACGAACAACAGGATGCGAATACTTATCCTCTTGTGTCATCAACATCACATTCACTTCACCCGTTTCTAATTCTTTTAAAATACCATCGATTGAAAGCTCATAACCATAATATTGGTCGATAGTTTCTAATATTTCTTTTTCCGATGCAACATAATAATCAAGACGCATGTCCCTATTCTGAATATGCCGCCGAAGCTTATCGACCGTGATAATGTCTTCTGGATTAGGTAAAGCGACCTTCAGTAACTTATCCTCAGCGTCATATGCAACCGGCATGACTTTATGAGCACGAGCAAAAGGTTCCTGTATAAAACTCAACGCTTGCGCATCTGGAATAATGCCTGCTAAACTAATTGTACGAAAACCAACCGATTGACCCACGGTATCTCTCAGCGCATCCTGAGTAAGAAACCCCATGTACTCTAAGATTTCTCCCAGCTTACGGCCTGATTTGCGCTGTTCAACAAGGGCGATTTTAAGCTCATCTTCACTAATAAGCCCTTTTTGAATGAGCATTTCGCCAAAAAGCAATTTTGGTTTGTAATCTGAGTTTGTATCTAACATAACCTAATCACCCGACAGGCGCTGAGATTGTAAATAAGCCATTCGCTCTAGAATCATATTTTGATCCGATTTCGCTAGTACCGACCCAGCTTGAGCCAGGGCCGCTTGATAATGCTCTAATGCTAGACGCTGTTTTCCTAGCTGATCGTAGCTAATTGCCAAATTTAATCGATAATCAGCTTGAAGAGGACTTCTACTGACCGCTTCAAAAAAGGCAGCCTGTGCCTCAGCCCAGCGCTGCTGTTCAACATAAAACAGCCCCAATCGGTTACTTGCTTCAGCTAAATTATCAGATGATTGTTGAGCTAGCTTAAGTTCGGTTTCTGTTGCTGGACTACTGGATAACTCACCCAGAACTCTTTCCGTGGCAAAACGAACCTCTTTATCTTGAGGATATAAACGACGAAGTTGCTGTGCATAACCGACAGCCACACTCTGATCACTGCCATTAACTTGACTAACTGCTAACATACCCAGCATCGCGTCTCTTTGTTGTGGCTGTTTTTCCAATATTTGTCGATAGAGTTGTTCTGATTGCGCAAGCTGGCCTGTTTGCCATGCGTTATAAGCAGCCAACAACAATTCTGCCGTTGGCTGTGTTTGTTGTAAATTCAAATGCGCTAACTCTTCGAAGTTAGGCTTGGCATGCTTTGCGCTTCTTGGTTCATGAGACAAATGATTGGTGTCCAATACACCCTTAACACTTGACGATGAAGTGCTCTTGTTTTCAACAATTGCTGGTGAAGGCTGCCTATTTTTTTCAACAGCAAGCGTGTCCTTAACTGCCGACATTGCTGATGGGGTAACAGCGTTTTGTGCAGAACTTTTTGGCTCATCGGTGCCAACCACAGATGCAACAGGAGCTTGAGCATCAATTAACTCTGTGTGCGTGTTTTCTGTTGATTTAGCCTTATCAGGCAACTCAGACAAATCTAGATTTTTGTAGTGTGCCATTTGTTGCATGTGAGTTGCCTGCTGTGATTCCCATGTTATCAAGCTAACATAACCAACCACCCCTAAACCAATAACAACCCCTCCGGCAAGCAAAATTGGTTTTCTGACCTTATTACTTGAGGCTCGATGTTTTTTAGGTTGGCCCGTAGCCAAGTCTGAAGCAGGCTTGCTTTCAGATGGAGGGTGATTGCGACGAGAGAAAGAAAGGAAATGCTTAGCAGACAAAGGCGACTTATCAATGATTGGCGACTGAAAATCACCTAAGATCGGTTGATTTTGTTCAGATTCTGTCGCGACGGCAGCATTAGCTTTGTTCTGCGCTTGAGTTGCTTGTTCAGACAATTCAGTAACTGCTTCATCCAGATGTTCATCTGTCATTTTGAGATTTGTATCCACTGCGACAGAGACGTGTTGTTGAACATCGTTCAAAATTGCAGGCTCGGACGGCAATGCTACTTCAATCGTTGGCATTGGCTCAATCGCTAAGGATGGCATTTCAGTGATTTTCGGTTCAAGGCCTACAGAGGGGGTTGCGAGATGATTTTCATCAACCGCGACTGAGCTTTTTGCATCTTTTGGCAAGACTAAATCTAAAGCCAATGGAGCAGGGAATTCTATTTCAGATGAGGGTTTAGAGTGCATCTCAATCTGATCATCCCTTAAACTCAAAGGCTGCGTTGTAGCATCGGGTTTCAGTTGCCAATTCAAACCTTCCGGAGGCTCAATTGACAGCTTAGAAACTAAGGCTTGCATTGACTCTTCAACTTGATCTACGGAGTCGATAGATTGAATATCTTGTGCTTCTTCAGCGTCCACAGAAGCAGTCGATTTCAGGTCTGCTACAGTATCAGAAACATGAGAAGCTTTCGCTCTCTGGTTCTTTTGCTTTAATGCCTCCAGCAGAATACTCACCGCATATCTCCTGTTTAACGCTGATAAATCGTTTTTGGCGATGTGTTTTGCTGCAGGGTTTCTCTAAAGGAAGCAAAATCACCTGTTTCTATGTCTGGATGCTTGATTAGCGTTGGACGAAGGAAAATAACCAGCTCCGTTTTACGTTTTTGCTTATTTTTTTGTCCAAACAAGTAACCTAACACAGGTTCAGTAACCAGCCCAGGTACACCGGTATCTTCACCAACAACTTCGTCCTGAATTAAACCGCCCAAAATCGCCACTTGACCGTCGTTTAATTTGAGTACTGACTCCATTTCCCGTTCTTGAATTTCCGGCACCGTACTGGTTACGTTGGCTTTTTTAAACTCAGGATTAGGATCTTCAACGTAGCGAACTATGTTTGAAATGGTAGGACGAACGACCAAAGTAATTTGGTCATGCTGATCAACCGACGGCAAAACACTCATGACCAAACCGACTGGAACTGTTCTTGGAGTAGTTGAAAAAACAGCAGGAGTGGTCGTTGAGCCATTAATTGTGGCTGGTGTTACGGATGTTGTGAAATAAACCAGGTTTTTAACCACTTTGAGTAAGGTAGGCTGATTGTTAATACCCACCATTTTAGGACTAGAGAGCACTTGAGAGCTACCAAATCGTTGCAACATGCTTAGCGCATAACCCAAAGACCAATCTCGATTAACCGATGAACCTATCAGTGTTGTCAGCCCTGCTTTCTGTGGCAACTCGCTGCTTGAGGTATAGCTCTGTGTAAGTGAAAAACTGCCATCACCTGAAAGAAAACTCCAATTAATGCCCGACTGATTTTCATCATTCAAAAAAACTTCAACGACCGTCGCTTCAATCATTACCTGTCGTCGTGAACCACTCATCAACTGATCAATAAATTTTTGCACCTCTTTATGCACTTTACGCGTGGTGTAAACACCAATAAACCCGGCCTCTTTTGCCAAGTTAACATAACTAGAAACCGTTTCGCCTTCTGGGTAAGGGCCAGTTGGTGAAGGTAGAGCATTAATGGGTTGCTCAGCCATGGGCAAAGCGCCTGGATTGGGCAAACCCTCGGCAGTTAAAGCCCCTGAATTCGCCGTTGCATTGGCTGAAGTTGGAGTAGCTGAGTTGGTGGTTGATTGAGTTGAAGCAGTTTGCCCCTCTGCAAGAGGCGCACCTAACTCAGGGTAGTGAGACCGTAAGATGCGCATCACGCCATTACTCAATGTCTTCCAAACTTCATTTTGCGTACGATTTAAAATCGCAACGCTAGATCCATTTTGCAGTGATGTGGCTGCTTGTGGTTGACCGCTAGGCGTACCCAACTGTACCGTTGCGCTGGTCTGATTACTTGAACCAACAGCATTTGCCAGCAAGATAGTTGAAGAACTAAACCTATCCAAATTAACATAATCAATAGGATAATTCACCCAGTATGCTGTGTCGGCCCGAACCTTAAGCGTGCGCCCTTCTAAGGTCGCCCTAATGCCCGCTACATCATTCAAACGCTCGATAATGATGGACAGGGGTTGATCAATTAAATTTACAGTAACGCGCCCTGAGATGTCATCAACGATATTTAGCTCTAGCTTTGCGTCCCTAGCTAATTTAAAAAGTAACTCTCGGATTGGCGCTTGGATTACAGAGAGGCTGTAGAGACTTTCACTTTCCGTTAATCTTGGCTTTGGTAGATAGGGTATATGCGACTTAATAGGCGGTATCGGTGCCGAACCTCTGTCGGATAATGGTGCTTGCAAGTGACCTTTAGCCGGTTGATCAACAGAGACTGGTTGTGGCGCACTGCATCCAAATAAGGTTATTACAATAGCCAGTTGTATTGCATATGCGATACGAATGATCATCAATGAGAAGACCCCATAAATACTTGCGACTTACTCATCAACTCAACGACCTTTTTATAACTCATCAGTTCTGGCCGATATCCTTTGTTCATCTCTGCCAAGTCTTTTAACGCCTGATTAGCATCCTCTCTCGAATCATAAACACCGTAAATAACGGCAATGCGCAGACGTTTCAGTGAAACAGAATAATCATAATAGAAAGCAGGTGATTTGGGAAGCTGGCTCACAATCCGCAACGCTTCCTGAACAAAAGCATCACGCAAACGCCAAGGACTAGATATCAATTGAATGGTGTATTTATTTTTGACTGCCAACGCTTGGAAGTATTGAAACTGTTGCTGATGAATCTCTTGCCACTCTGAATCCGTTCTACCCGCTCTAAGCCATGACTCAATCGGCAATTCTGTTGTCTGACTAACTGGCTTAAGAATATCTGCCTCTTTGGTTGGTTGCACACTCTCTTGCTGAGAATTAATTTTGACAACAGCCATTTCTGTTTCGTTATGGTTAACTGGAGGTTCAACGGAAGCTATCTCACTATGAATCGGCACTGCAGATTCAGCCTCTGGTTTGGCTGGCATGGTTATTGAGTCAGTCTTAGTTTCGGTTAGAGTGGATGAAGGCTGAGAATACTGAATTACTTCTGAGCCTATCCAGATCAAAACAGCTAAAACTGAAACAGCAATGAGCGTTTGCTTTAAGTGTTTTTTGGGGTGAGTGGACACTGAATCAGTTATGTCTGGCTTAACAGCTTCTTCAAGCACTAATGGTTGAATCGCTTCCTGATTCGAGGACTCGACATGATCTACCTGCACTTGGTGTGTTTGCTCGGCAAATGCCGCCATCAACGCTTGATCCGCTAAACGATTAACGGCTCGTGCATAACCTTGGCTTTTTTTGTAAATCGCATCAACCACAGCATCACTAAAAAAATACTGTCCCTTATAACCAGCTTGTTGTAGTCGAAAGTCTAAATAGTCCGCCAGCTCATCGCGACTAAAAGGTGCTATATTCAGTTGAAGTAAAACGCGATCTTTTACCTGACGCAATTCGGGCGAATTGAGCATTCGATCTAACTCAGGCTGTCCAAATAACAACACTTGCACCAGCTTGATGTCATCGACTTGCATGTTCGATAACAAACGCAGCTCCTCGATGGTTTCGATTAACATGGTTTGTGCTTCATCAATCAGCAATAAAAAACGTCTACCCTGCTGATGTAATTGCAAACAATAGGCTCTAATTAGCTGCATTAATTCAGCCTTACTTGCTCCACTTGAGGGATTAAGTCCTACTTCTTGTGCAATCAAACGCAACATATCCAATGCCGTAACATTCGGGGTAAAAATACTGATAATGGAAAAACAGTCTGAAAAACGGTTAGATAATACACGCGCTAAGGTCGTCTTACCGATACCGACCTCACCAACAACCGTTATAAAACCCTCACCGCGCTCGATACCATAAAGTAATGCATCTAACATTTCTTGTCGGTGAGCACCGGCAAAAAAAACGCGCTCATCGGGCGTAATTTTGAACGGAAGGGTATCGAAACCAAAAAACTGTTGATACATATGCTATTTTGTAATGAATTATAACGCTTCTCTAAATATTCTATCAAGGAATGCACATAAAGACTATTCTTTTAGCATGCTTAAAAAATAAGCAACTTAGTGGGATACGATGATTAGCGCCTTCTCAATTACTTTACCCATGAAATCCACAAAGTTATCCACAGAAGCTGTGCACAAGATAAGCCAGTCAAAAATCAACATCTTAATGATTGAAAACAGACATACCTAAAATTAATATCTAATATTTTCAATAAGTTAACAAAATAAAATAACATTAACTTAACTGATCATCCATTTGATGGACTAAGAAAATTGTCAAGCACCTATCGATAAAAAATTTACTTATGCACATCCTTTGTTGACTAATGGCAGATACCTTAATTACCTCTTTTACGGTAAAATTTACAAAATCAACAGACTAGCAACAGGACCCAATACATGGCGAAAATCCTCGGTATCGGTAATGCCGTCATAGACCAGGTAGTGCTCATGGAGCATTACCCACAAGAAAACAGCGAATCTCGTTGTATCTCGATGACAGAGCAATTGGGCGGCAATGTCTTAAATTCACTGACTGTATTGGCACAGTTGGGTCATCAGACCGATTGGATGGGAACCTATACAAAAGACCTGATGGGGCAACAACTACTCACCTTGATGGCTCAACAGGGTATCAATGCAGAACCAGCACAATATATTCGACAAGGCAAAACACCCGTTTCCAGTGTTTGGATTGCACAAGCTTCCGCTTCTCGCACCATCAATCACTTTCGCGACTTACCCGAGCTGAGTTTTGAGCACTTTGCCCGTACCGAATTTGAATCTTACGACTGGCTACATTTTGAAGCACGTAATACCGAAGCCTTGATGGGCATGTTGAATCTAGCTAAATGCTTTCTTACCCATCAGCCAATCTCGTTAGAAGTCGAGAAAGACCGTCCCTTGTTAGCAGAATTAATACCCCAAGCCAGTGTGCTCTTTTTCTCAAAAGCCTATGCACAACACTTAGGCTTTGACCAAGCCGAAACTTTTTTAAAGCAAATGCATCAACAATCCCCGCATGCTCAGATGTTCTGCGGCTGGGGTAGTCAGGGGGCCTATGCCATTTCGGTTGACGGAAAAGTATTTTTTGAAGCAGCAACACCCCATTTAACCATTGTTGACACACTAGGGGCTGGTGACACCTTTAATGCTGGCGTTATCGACGCTCTCGTTCGCGGCCACAGCACACAAGAAGCACTCACCCTAGCAACCCGACTGGCAGAAAAGAAAATTCAACAGAAAGGGCTAACGAAACTGTTTAGTAACGACCATCGCGTTCGCTTAGGCAACCTGAATAGCTTAAACGCTTACAAGGGTAATGTGATTCAGCCAGAAAGCCTAAAACATTCAGTTATCGTCTTGAAATATAAAGATACGGCCAAAGCTTATGTGAATAACTGCCCACACGCCAATGTGCCTTTAGACAGTATGTATAAAGTCGAAATTGATCCGCGCGCTTTGACGCTCAAATGCTCGGTGCATGATGCTTACTTTAATGTCTCCGATGGATTATGTGTGGCAGGACCTTGCCATAACCAATCGCTTAAAGCGGTGCCAATTACCATCGATGATCAAGGCAATATTTTTTTGACCTAAGCGGTTAAAAGGTCAATTATGAAACCTTCAATCGTTGCTGTAATGCGGTGTAAAGCACCACGCCAGTAGCGACTGACACATTCAAACTCTGCACTGTGCCCAACATGGGAATAATGACCAAACGATCGCACTGTTTTTGCGTTAACGCACGAATACCTGTGTCTTCTGCGCCCATAATAATGGCTAGGGCACCACTCCAGTCAGCATCAAATACCGAAACAGCCTCGTCGCTTAAAGCCAGTCCACTCAGCCAGATACCACGCGCTTTTAACATATCTAGCGTTCGTGCCAAATTATTGACCTGAAATAGCGGTAAGGCTTCAGCCGCACCACAGGCCACTTTACTGACCGTGGGTGTTAAGCCAACCGCATGATGCTTGGGAATAATGACCGCATCCACGCCCGCGGCGTCAGCAGAGCGCAGGCAAGCACCAAGGTTATGCGGATCTTGCACCCCATCGAGCACCAAGAGTAACGGGTTAGGCTGTGTTAATGCGTCTAAAAAATCAGTTAACTCCGCATCCGATGGTAAGGTTTGCTCTTTCATCCAAGCAATGACACCTTGATGATGACGATCTTGTTTATCTAATGCTGACTTAGAGACATATTCAATGCGAATACCCAATGACTTAGCAAGCTCAGCCAACTTGGTACCACGTTGATCATCTCGACCTTGAAGCAACCAAAGCTTAAGCACCCATTCTGGGTGCTTAGTGAGTGCGGCCTCGGCCGCATGCCAGCCCGGATGCGGCTGTCCTACACTCATCATTAAGCCTCTTTACGACGTTTTTTAACGTAACGACGACGTTTCTTTTTCGGTTTTTCGTCAGTGGCAGTCTCAGCCACCTCACCTTCTTGCAAAATGGCTTTGATCATTTGCATGGAATCGACTTGAACTTCAACATGTGACGCTGCTGCTTTAGGTGCCGCAGGACGACGTTTTTTCGCACCACGATCTTGCATGGCTCGTTCAGGCGCTTTTTCAACCCCTGGTAAAGCAAAATCGACCTTGCGTTCATCTAAATTGACTTTCGCTACTTGTACCGCAATACGATCGCCTAGGCGATAGGTCTTACCGGTGCGCTCACCGATCATAATATGCCTAGAAGCATCGTAATGGAAATACTCATTACCCAGCTCGGTCACATGAACCATGCCTTCAACAAATAAATGGTCAAGCTGAACAAACAGCCCAAAACTGGCTACCGAAGTCACGGCACCCATGAAAGCATCACCGACAAAGTGCGATAAATACTCACATTTGAGCCAATTAGTAGCATCGCGCACCGCTTCATCGGCACGACGTTCGGTTAAGGAACAATGGCTACCCAGTTGCTCTAAGGCTGCTACCGTCCAAGGCCAGTCGGCTTTTTTGCCTTTGGCAATCAAGTGCTTCAAACCACGATGCACCATCAAATCGGGGTAACGACGAATAGGCGAGGTAAAATGTAAATAGTGTTCGTAAGCCAAACCAAAGTGACCACCCTCTTTCGGGCTATAGGTCGCTTGCGCCATCGAACGCAGCAATACGGTTTCAATCAACTCTTTGTTCGGATGATCTTGAATGTTATTAATTAAACGGGTGTAGTCCATCGCTGTTGGCGTTTCGCCACCGCCACAGAGTTGTAAACGAAAATCGGCCAAAAACTTATGCAAATCAGCCAGCTTTTCTTCCGTAGGCGATTCGTGCAGACGATACAAGGTCGGCAATTTAGCTTTCGATAAGTGCTTCGCCACCGACTCGTTAGCCAACAGCATACATTCTTCAATGAGCTTATGCGCATCATTACGATGAACGGGTTCAATGCGATCAATTTTACGATCTTCATCGAACACAATTTTAGTTTCTACCGAATCAAAATCAATAGCACCACGCGCATCACGCAAGACACGTAGAGCATGGTACAACTCATAAAGCTGATCTAGCTGTTTGACCAGTGGTTTATGATTTTCACGCAGCGCTTCATCTTTATCAACAACGATTTTGGCGACAGTGTTGTAAGTCAACCGTGCGTGTGAATGCATCACGCCATTATAAAAACGGCTACGACGCACACTACCATCGGCATTGAGCGACAAATCGGCTACCATACACAAGCGGTCAACATGCGGATTCAAAGAACATAAATCGTTCGAGAGTTTTTCCGGTAACATGGGAATGACGCGTTGTGGAAAATAAACCGAATTACCGCGTTTAATCGCTTCCTCATCTAACGCTGAGTTGGGTTTAACATAATGCGCCACGTCGGCAATAGCGACAATCAAGCGCCAGCTTCCGTCGGGGCGCTTAGTGGCATAAACGGCATCGTCAAAGTCTTTCGAATCGTCGCCATCGATGGTGACTAGGGGTAAATGGCGAATATCTTTGCGCCCTTCCAAATCGGACTCAATGACGGTATCGGGCAAAGCGGCAACTTCCGCCAATAAGGCTTCCGACCATTCATTGGGCAAATTATAAGCATGAATAGCGGCATCAATTTCTAAGCCCGGATCGTGCACATCACCCAAAATTTGCTTAATGTGTCCCACTGCACTAGAACGCGGCGTTGGTGGGTGAATGATTTCAGCAACCACCAACTGACCTTCACGCGCACCCAGCATAGCATCAATGGGAATGAGCACATCTTGCGTAATGCGTTTGTTTTCCGAGCGCACATAGGCCAAGCCGTGCTCGAAAAACAACTTACCCACCACCTGCTGATGCGCACGTTCCACCACTTCAACAATCGCGGCAATTTGACGACCGCGATGATCTACGTCAATGACATGACCTAAAACGATGTCACCATGCATCACACCTTGCATTTCGCGGAAGGGTAGGAATAAATCCTCTCCACCCGCTTCTGGCACTAAAAAGCCAAATCCATCTGGGTGCGCATGAATACGACCCTTAATGAGATCCATGCGCTGAACGACACCAAAGGCACCCTTACGGTTTTGCAGTAGCTGACCATCGCGCAACATGGCTTTTAGGCGACGGCGCACGCCCTCTTGGCGCTCTTCATCATTCACCACGCCTAAGGCTTGCTGAATTTCATCGGTAAACATGGGTTTACCGGCTGCCTCTAGCATAGCGAGAATATACTCGCGACTGGGCACAGGATTATCGTACTTTTCGGCTTCTCGTTGAAAAGCAGGATCTAGAGATAGGTGTGTCTCAATATCTGCGCCAGGCGTAGGTTGAACAATGGGAGTGGTTTCAGTTGGATTTTCTGACATGGGCAGTGCGACTTTAGATGGTTTTTTCATAAGTTGTTATTATAACGACTTGTTTGAGCACAAACATAGTGAATCGGTTAAAATTTATTAAAACCGTCATTAGGGCACTTCTAAAAACCCCACTTCGTGGCATTTTTAGAATACCCAAGTTTATTTTACTTCTGGTGGAAGGGACTAATTCAATGGGTTAGATGTACTTTTCCCATATCCCCTTCCCCCAGACCCCCTTCC
>JACXUY010000109.1 GCA_014763665.1 Gammaproteobacteria bacterium | reverse complement strand
CTGGTTCGTAACCACGCCGCCCACCATGCACGCCTATGGAATCGTGATTTTACCAAAACCCCCATGCTGCCAAAACGCGGTGAAACAGCACTGCTAGAAAGTCTATCAGTACTGCCTGACAGCGACCGTAAACTCCGAAAACTCTACAACAGCTTTGTGCTGCTGGCTTACCTGATGAATAAAATCTGTGGTGAAAACCATTGGAAGCAACGACTCATCCAATTGATTAATCATCACCAAATAGACATTGACCGCATGGGCTTTCCCGCCGACTGGCAAGCGCGGCCAATTTGGCAATAAAAATAAGGACAACTCACTTGGCAGCATTACAATCACAATTTCTTGCCCCATTAAAGGAACTGCTTCAGCAGCGCTTTGTGCCGCATTTACCGCCATTGCTTGGGCAGGGTGGGCGAGAAGACTTACCTGAAAAACAAATTGCACGTGCGTTCAGCGCCTATGTACTGCAAACACGTTTTGGCATTGATGCAAAATTAGCTGCGCAGTCCGTGTTAGACGACTACAACGATCAAGGCATAGATGCAATTTACTTTGATGAAAACACACGCATCTTATTTATTGTGCAATCAAAGTTTAAATCACGTGAGCAATTTCTCCTACCTGAAGCGCAGTCCCTGATGACAGGGGTTGAGCTATTGTTAGATAAGAACTTTCAAGCCTTTAACCAAAACTTCAATAATCGCCGCGACTATATAGAAAACGCGCTAGATGAATGCGATAGCATACAAGTGCTGATTGCATACACTGGGAGTGGTATAGCGGGTACAGCAAACAATGAAATGCAACGCAAGCTTGCTGCATTAGTTGAGCGTGGTGAAGCGCAATTACAAGTACAGGTTGAAGAGTTTTCCGCACACGATGTTGAAGAAGCTTTGCGTGCAGAACAAGCTATCTCCGCAGTAAATGAAAAAGTAGCTGTTTATAAATGCACAACGACCAGTGAGCCTCGAAATGCTGTGTTTGGTGTAGCCAAGATGGATGATCTAATCAGTTTACACAATAAGCATGGCAAAGCACTTTACGAGAAAAATATTCGCTATTTCATTGGTTCTGGACGTCGCGGAGTCAACAGCGCAATCAAGCAAACACTACTGACTAACCCGCAAGATTTTTTCTTTTTAAACAATGGCATCACAATGGTTGGAAACCATGTAGAACCCAAGCGTCTGCAAAACAAAGGTGGCCCACGAAACATTCAGGTACTAGGTCTATCCGTCGTTAACGGTGCACAAACTATCGCCAGTGCTGCACAGTTTATGCGTGAAAATCCAGCGGCAGACATCAGCCAAGCCCAAGTGATGGTAACCATTATCAACACGGGTAACGATGCGTTTCACAAGCAAGTAACCAAAGCGCGTAACCTGCAAAATCCAGTTGATTTAGCCAACTTTGCAGCGCTTGATGATACCCAAGAGCGCTTGCGCCAAGAGATGAAAATGTTCGGTGTCGAATACCTCTATCGCCCACAACAAACCGCAGAGGCTGGTATTCGTAGCATCACTCTCGATACCTTGGCAAAAGCGCTGGCCTGTATGCAAGCCGATGTACGTGTGCCTTATCAGCTAAAAGTAGAGCCAAGCAAATTTACTAACCAAGAAAGCGCCGAATACCAAGCCATTTTTAGTACAGATTTACAAGGTGCCGTCGCCATTAACGCGGTGAACTGCTACTTGGCGATACTAGGCTTATGCACTGCTGCGGAGCGCAGTAATCCAAGCCCAGAAAAACTGGTCTACCGCCACTTTACTTACTGCATAACTACGCTAGTAATGGCGCAGTTTAAAGGCGCGATTACTGCCCCCGAGATTACCAAGCAAGCTGAATTTGAAGGCTTAATCAGCCACGCTTTTGATGAGCTTCGACAGCAATTTTTTGATAGTTTTACGGCATTAGCTTTGGGCAGTGCGCCGCACGCGTATTTTAAGCGCTTGGGCGATACCGCACGTTTAATGCAAAGGGTGTGGATTAACCATTTAAACTTGGCAGAAAGCCCGGCAGTGATAGCAAAACAAGAACGTCTTCAATCGAACGACCCATATAACCAGAATTTATTTAGTTACTTAGCCGAGCAAGCGCAGCGGCGGCAAGGGCAAAACACTCAAGCTGCCAATCGGCAAGCACAGCCAGCCTAGCTATTGCGGTGGAATAACAGCGCTAAGTAACGAACACAAGATAAGAGCACAGAAATGATGAGCAAAACCAAATTAGAACTGACCTGGATAGGCAAAAACGAGCGCAAAAAACTTGAGCCGCGCATTTTGTTAGAAGACCCGAGCAAGTCTTACCATGCCAGCCAAAAAGTCTCCGAAAACGATATTTTCGATAATAAACTGATTTTTGGCGATAACCTATTGGCGCTAAAGGCCTTAGAGCAAGAGTATGCGGGAAAAGTTAAATGTGTATTTATTGATCCGCCATATAACACTAAAAGTGCATTCAAGCATTATGATGATGGCCTGGAGCATTCTCTATGGCTAAGCCTAATTCGGGATCGATTGGAAATTATACGAAACTTATTAAGCGATGATGGCTCTCTTTGGATAACTATTGATGACAACGAAGTTCACTACTTAAAGGTCTTGTGCGATGAGGTTTTTGGTCGACAAAACTTCGTTTCTAATGCTATTTGGCAAAAAAAATATAGCCCTCAGAATGATGCCAAATGGTTGTCAGATTCACACGATCATATTTTGATATATGCAAAAAATAAAGAGGTTTGGCGGCCGAATCCGCTACCTAGAACAGCAGACATGGATAGTAAATATAAAAATCCCGATAATGATCCGAGAGGACCATGGATGTCAGATAACCTGTCTGTAAAAACTTATTCTGCGTCAACTGACTATCCGATCGAGACTCCTTCGGGACGGGTCGTTAACCCACCAGAAAGTCGCTGTTGGGTGTACTCGGAAGCTAAGCTCAAAGAACTTATAGCTGACAATCGTATTTGGTTTGGGAAGGATGGCGGAAATGTGCCAAGGATAAAAAGATTCCTATCAGAGGTAAAGCAAGGTGCTGTATGCAAGACAATTTGGTTACGAGAAGAAGTTGGCGACAACCAAGATTCCAAAAAGGAAGTAAAGCGTTTTAATTCCAAAGATGTTTTTGATACCCCAAAACCGGAACGACTTATTGAACGAGTATTAACTCTAGCAACTAAAGAAGGTGATCTAGTGATTGATTCTTTCGCTGGCTCAGGCACAACTGGCGCTGTCGCCCATAAAATGGGTCGTCGTTGGATTATGGTTGAGTTAGGTGAGCATTGCCACACCCATATCATCCCTCGCTTACAAAAAGTGATTGATGGCGACGATCAAGGTGGTATTTCTAAAGCGGTTAACTGGCAAGGCGGAGGTGGCTTCCGTTATTACAAACTTGCACCCTCTTTAATTGTGAAAGACAAGTTTGGCTTGGAAGTAATTAACAAAGAGTATAACCCAGAAATGCTCGCCGAGGCGGTTTGTAAACTGGAGGGCTTTACCTATGCGCCATCGGAAGTAGATTGGTGGGATCATGGTTATTCAACGGAGACCGATCATATTTATGTCACCACACAAAGCCTGTCGGTTGAAAAGCTAGAAGCACTCTCTGAAGAAGTGGGCAGTGACCGAACCTTACTGGTGATGTGTGGTGCATTTCGCTGCGAGCCAAGTCGTTTTACCAATTTAACCCTGAAAAAACTGCCAAAAGCCATTTTGGATAAGTGCCAGTTTGGTCAGGACGATTATTCGTTAAACGTGGCTAATTTAACAGACGATGCGTCTGACGATAGCATTGCGGTGCAAGATTAACGGTTAATAGAGAGCTTTGCACGAGTGGGGCGCGAAATAAAAATGAGGAAAAAATTGGCTGGTTGAGGCGGAAAACGCAGCCAATAGCTCGCTATTAGCAAGTT
>JACXUY010000108.1 GCA_014763665.1 Gammaproteobacteria bacterium | reverse complement strand
CTCCGCTTGCCCAATTTCAAGCTCAAGACTACTGATCAGACCTTCGATAGACGATATGGCCGAAGCCTGTGCGTTTACCGTATTTACCGCGCTTTGTACAAGGGAATTTCCGAAATTTCTTGCAGCATCGGCCATTTGCTCCATACTTACAGTAGCTGCACTAAGATTATTGCTCAACTCGCCGATTGCGCCCCCTGATTCGCGCGCATTTTGCTCTAGGTTGTCGTAATACTGATCTGCAGCATCCGCCAAATCCATCAGTGTGACGTAGCGCTCCTGGTCAGCGGCGTTGGCCAAATTGAGCGACTCGACTAAGCCACGATACCCATCACGAGTATCGGGCAGCGCCAAGTTGACACTGTCCATTGCACCGGTAAGCTGCTCATACAGACGCTGCTGCTTTTCGGCATCGCTAAAGAAGGCATCAAAGTAGCTGTCGGCATCTGACTTGAGCGAATCAATACCGTCGGCAATGTTCACCAGCGCCTGAGACACAGCAATGGCATCTGCCGCAAACGTCTGATTGGTCATGCTAAGAATATCGCCTGCAATCGCCTTCTCGATACCCAAGCGTGAAACGGTATCAAACGCGCTTTCGTTTAGCTTGCCGTACATCATCACCAGGTCGTCAAATAGCTGGTAGGCCAGTTTGTCTGACTGGGTGCTGATTGCCTCGGTCAATGCCTTTTGGATTTCCTCGCCACTTTTGCCTGACGTGCTGATTTTGCCCAAGCTGATCGCGAAGCTATCCACCTGTGACTGCACATCACGGCCAACAATCTCACCCATCTCGATCATGCCGTTGCGTAGGCTGTCGAACACGCGGTTCATCAGGTCCTCAGACTGGCCACTGATCTGGCTGTAATAGTCGTTGTAATAGGTCTTTGATGAACCGAACCACCCGCCGTCTTTTTTGGTCTTGATGGTCTGGTAAGACTTGAGATCTAAATCGCCACCAAGTGCAAACGCTGGCAGATACAAGCCATAGTCAGACGTTGATTTTTTGGTTGAGCCAAATAAACCAGACGATATGGCATTAAACAGGTTGCCGCCGAAGTCATTCAGCGCACCGAACACACCACCGATCAATGGCAAAGACTCCATAATCCGTGTAGTTGGATCACTTCGCAGAAAGTCAGGTAATCCCTGTCCAAAAGAGAGCTTGTACGAACTCATTAATCCCTGGCTGAGGTTGGACAAATCCCCCGTGGCATACAGGCTTGACACCACGCCGGTCAAGTTGTTGTTCAGCTCCTGTATCTCGCGGTAGATGCCGCGCAGTTCGTTGTACTGGTCAGCCTCCAGATCAAGCATGCGGTCGTAAGCGTTTGCCACGGATGTGCTGGCCTCGTCTGATCCCAAGCGCGAACCGTCCGGCGCGGCCACGCTGGAAATGGACAGGCCGGGTGCACTGCCGCCAGAGAACGACAATCCCATCTGGCCAAGCAGCGCGGCGACGTTTAGCGTGGTGAGCGGCACCATTGCCAAATTGGTCGGAAACGGGGCGGCCCAAGCGTTGATTACTGCGCGGATTCCATCAAACAGCGCGATTGATTGCTGGATTGCGCGGAACGCCTCGGCTTCTTCCGACCCCTCCTTGAAGGCGCCGGACATGGCCCCGGCCAACCCGTAGTAGAGCGCGATTTGATTGTCAATATTCTGCTCTTCAAGCTCCGCCTGTTTTTTATCCAGCTTGGCCTCGTTTTTCTTGTAGTCGCCAAGCGTTATGATGCCTTGATAATACTTGTCAAGATTATCAAAGCGCGCAGCGTCAATCTTGTCATGGTCTTTAGCTGCCTTGACTTGCTGTTTCTCAAAGTCCATCCATGTCTTGACCATGGAGGCAATCGCCTCACTGGCCTTATCACCGGTGCGTGTCCAGGCATCGCCAATCGACTCGACAGACAGTGCGATATTGTCGATGGATGCGCTAAAGGCTTCGCCATCAGCCTGCATGGCTTGCTTATAGGCAAGCAACGCCTCCTGGCTGGCAAGATAGGCGTCTGACTTTGCATAGATGGCCGCATTCTCACGCTCTACTGCTGCAATCATGCCTTCGGTTACAGACTCAGCCTCTTTTTGCGCTTTTGCCTGATCCTGCATTAAAAACAGCTTCTCCATCAAGGCGCGGTTTTCAGGCTGGATTTTGTCAATAATAAGCTGGCGATGTTGTGCCTCAGTCAAGGTAAGGGCGTTGATCTTGTCCTGAATGGATGCGCGCTCTTTGGCTGATTCATTGCGCCATTCATTTTCTGTTTGCGCAATAAACGAAATGGCTTCTGCGTAAGCCGCCGCATTGCGCTCCAGTTCATTGTATGCGCCTGATGCCTCATCGGAAATTTCAATAAACTCGCGCTCTTGCTCGTTCAGCATCTCCTGCACCGTCACCAGTGCGGATTTGCCTTGCTCAAGACGGGCAATCTTTTCCTCAAGGCCGGCCTGTTTAAAGCCCAAAACATCTACTGCGCCATTCTGATTTTTAAGCTCAATCAGTGCGCGTAGCTGCTGGCGGTATTCTGCCAGCTCTGCGGCTTTCAGCTTTATCTCTGATTTGGATAGCTCAATATTCTGAGCCTTGAGCGCTTCGGTCAGGTCGCGGGTCGCAACCTCTGTTTCATCCTGACGCAATGCAAGGTAGGCAACGCCGCCGGCCATGGCTGTCACGGCCAGTCCAACCGGAGTTGCCGCAAACGCCATCGCGGCTGCTGTCGCTGCACGTGTGGCCGCTGCAAAACCACCAGCCGACGCTGTAGCCGCACTAAACGCCGTAGAGGCCGCCCATACCGCTGGTATGGCTTTAACGGTTAGCGCAGTTGTCAGGCCAATGCCAGCCAAGTAGGCGGCTTCATCAATATAGTCTGCCGCCGTCTCAACGCCATTGGCTAAATAATTCATGCCGTCAATCGCGGCAGTAATGGCCGGCTGTGAGGCTGTGCCAATCGCATTGAGCGCTTTTTGCCAGCTATCATCAAGGTTGGATAGCTGCCCACCAAGTGTTTCCATCTGGCGCGCCATGCCGCCGGTAAAGTTGATTTCACCAAGCTTGATTAAATAGTCTTCGATTTCGGCCGCATTTTTTCCGACCTCTGTCGTCACGCCACGGAAGGTAAATTTAACTCTATCGCCTTCAGAGCTGGCTTTGATGCCGAATTCCTTCAGGCGCTCGAACTCACCTGTCGCCGCATCGGCAACCGCTTCGACCATTTGGTTCAGAGACTTACCCATTGAAGATGCGGTATCGCCGTAAGAGCGCATCGCTCTTTGGGACGCACTTAGCCCCAATGCCTCCATCTTGATGAAAGCATCAGTTACTTCGGCAAGCTGGTAAGGGGTGGTTGTTGCGAATTCCTGAATTTGGGCAAAGGCTTTATCCGCTTCAAGCGCGGAGCCTTTAACCGTCACCAAGGAGGCCTGCAAGGACTGCATTTGTTGCGTGGCTTGAATGACGTCACTCACAACATTGGACACGCCCCAGCCAGCAAAAGCGGCTAGACCATAATGCCCAACGTGCTTGAGCGCTCCAGTTAAGCGATCGGTGGAGTCGGCAACCTTGCCGACTTGACCATCCATGTTCTTTAAGTCATTATTGATGTCGCGGACAACGCCGGAGACGTTTCCTTCCGCATCAATCTTTAACTTAACGCTTAACTCTTTTGCCACTTGGACACCTCAATGAATGTGATTTTTGCGAGCGCCTTTAAAACACTGTTATGGATAACGCTGCCAGTGATTGCAATTTTTGGCCTACTCATGTCGCCCAAAGCAGCAATCATCACCTTGGCACTTGGGTATTTTGGTTTTTTGCTTTACGCGTTTATCACTGCGCCTGCCACCAAAACATCCGACCATCCTGCTAATCCCTTTGATTGAGCAGCGGCAGTGCCACGCGCTCCATGATCATTAGTTTGTTGTAGAGCGTTTTGTGTTCGCTTTTGGGGTAGTTCATTTCCAGCTCTA
>JACXUY010000107.1 GCA_014763665.1 Gammaproteobacteria bacterium | reverse complement strand
GCCAACTACTCTGACGCACTGACTAATGAGCAGTTTGTAACTAAAATCTATCAGAACGTTTTCAATCGTGAGCCGGATCCCGAAGGTTTGGCTTTCTGGGCCGGTGCAATGAACAGCGGCATTAACTCACGCGGTGAAACTGTTGTTGAAATGTTCAAATCACTGAGCAACCCAGGATCAGAGGCAGACAAGGCTGTATTTGATAACAAAGTAGCGGTAGGTCAATACTTTGCGGTTGATGTCGGTTCAAACGACGTTGAACTTGCAAAAGACGTGCTTGAGGGTATTACAGCAGACTCGACATCAGTTGATGCGGCTAAAGCGGTCGTAGACGGCGAAGATCAGGCCTTCACGTTGACTACAGGTGCGGATGTTGCCACGGCAAACGTATTTAACTCAGCAGATGAGTTTGTTCCTGGTACGGGTTACGTTAACACTTTGAACGACAACGACGTGCTAACTGGTACAGACGCTGACGACGACACGTTAAACGCGCAAATCGGTACAGCGAATGACATTAACGCAACAATTGAAATTCAACCAACATTGAATGATATTGAAATCGTTAACGTTCAGTTTATCAACTCTGGTAACAACGAAGATGCTTTAAATCTTCGTGACGCTGAGGGTGTAAATACAGTAAATATTAACCGTGTTGCTGATAACACCAACTCCGTTGATATCCTACAAATGGGCGCGTCTGTCACCAACGTCTCTTTCAATGACCAAACTCAATTTGGTGAGATTGGTTTTGAGCACCAAGAAGAAATCCTTACCGGTACAGAAACACTCAACTTCACTTCAGAAGACGCTCGTGCGAATGGATTAGTCTTCCGTGAAGCAGGTGACGGTTTTGCGGATACTGGTTTCTACTTTGAAACTGTGAACTTCACCACCGATGGCAACAACGATTTTGATAGTGTGACCATTCAAGGTAACGGTCGTGAATTGATTCTAGACCCGACGGGTGATTATGATCAAACCATCAACTTTACTGCAAACAATGCCGTAGACAAAGGTTTGGAAATCAATAATTTGACGGCAAACGGCGCTGAATTCATCAACGTCGAAGCGAATGCCGGTGTTGCGATTGCAGCTGATAACTTTGCTTCACTTGACGATTTAAACGACGGTATCACCACTAATGATCTAGAAACCATGACCATCACGGGTGCGGCAGATGTCATGATCGACGGTATCGACACCACTAAGCAAGAAACCGTCACACTAACCATCCACGGTTCAACTGCGACTGGTGATTTGTCTCTAGGTATTGAATCGGCCTCTGACGCAACAGGGCGTGATGACGTTGACCTAATGGTGACAACCGGTTCTGGTAATGACGAAGTACGTACCTATGATGTATTGGCCGGCTCGATTACTACTGGCGAAGGTAACGATACGGTTGCGGTACGTGATACAGTCAACGACAACAACGCAGACATGGAAGGTGTGTCACGCATCATGACCGGTGAAGGTGATGATACGGTAATGGTGCGTAACCTAAATGCGTTTGGTGATGCCCAAGCTAATTTATTGAACAGTGGTGCAGACGATGCAGCACAAATTGATACGGGTGCGGGTAACGACACCATCACTGTGGGTGCTCTAAGCAATGCAACAGACTGGGATGATAACGATCCTGATGATAACAATGCAGATGATCGTTTCTCATACGTAGGTGCAACGGTTAATGCTGGTGAAGGTGACGATACGCTAAACATCTCTGGGGCAATGGCTGAAAACACAACTGTGGACATGGGTTCTGAAATGGATACCGTGAACTACAATGTTGCAGGTCTAGGTACCGTTCTTGCTGATGATGACGCTGACGCCCGTGAGTTCGTTTCAGTTGATGAAACTACCACAGCGGTGGATGCAAGCACAGCAGACATCGAAGGTGCACACATGATTCTGGGTGACGGCGTTGACAGCATCACCTTTACCGATATCGATCTAGATGAATCAGCCACTCTATTGGTTGCAGCTGCAGCAAACGTTGCTGGTTCTGGTGCGAAAATCATGGGTGGTGAAGGTAATGATACACTTTCAGTAAGCACAACAGATAACATGACAATCGTTTCTGCGTCTAATGGTGCAGCAGGTGTGGATACCGCAGCGATTACCGGTATTGAAACCATCAACCTAACCATTGAAAATGCAATTGATGAGGCTACTGCAACGGCAACCGGTTTAACGCAAACTGACACTAATGACATGCAAGACACCACTGTTTCATTGGACGTATTGCGTGTGGATTCAGACCTAAATGCGCTTAACCTTGTTTCAAACGAAGACGCGGTGATGACATTGACTGGTTCTGAACAGTATGAGTCAGGTGATAACACCATCTTTGACATTGACAATATGCGTTCAGCGGTTGATCTAACCTTGATGGCTTATGAAGCAACCGGTGTTGTCGGTGCGACTAATGCAGCCGTGGCAACGGGTGCACTTGAAGACGATACGGTTCTTGCCATCAGCACAACCTCTGCAACCGAAGTCGTTTCAGGTGCAATTACGCAAGGCCCTCAACACACCGATGTCACTTTAGACATGACGTATGCGGCTGAAGAGGCACGTGGTCTGACTGATTCAGATTCACTCACCATCACTGCGGTTGATTCATTCGATATCAAACTTGAACTCGATACGGCAACTGACGATGACCGTATTGGTGATGCAGCTTCAACAACCGATGATGACACTGTCTTGATCGAAAACTTCACTTTAACATTTACAGATGCGTTCTCTCACTCAGTCGATATGTCTGGTTTTGGTGATGTTGACTTCCGTGGCGTGAATGATCGTCCGGCAGTCGATGCTGGGGATGTGTCTTCAACAGCTGAAACCTCTTTCACCTTAAACTCAGGTGCAGCAGCGGGTCAACGTCTAGACATCGACAATGTTAACGCTGACACCATCCGCATTATGAATGCCGACGGTACTGCGGTAACTGCTGCAGACGTCACACTACGCGTTGACGCAAGCAACAACTACGACATCGTAACTGGATCTGGTTCAGATATCATCGATATGCGTTTAGATGACGTACGTTCTGGTGACAATGCAACTGCAGTTGATCGTAAAGACTCAGTCGATGCAGGCGCAGGTCGTGATACGTTAATCATCAACGGTAACGATGATCTTGGTACCAACAACAACGTTGCTGTACAAGTACAATCCATGATCGTAGATGATGATGTGTTCCAAGAGCTAGACAGCATTGAAACGATTTTGATTGACACAACCGCTGCTAACAATGGTGCAAACGGCGATCTAATGATCACGCTTGATGAACAAGCGGGTATGGACGATGCTAACGACAACACCAACGTTGACACTGTTCGCATGATTGGTAATCAAGCTAACAAATTGGATCTTGTGATTGGTAACAACTTCACAGTAGGCGACTTCAACGGTGCCAACACGCTAGTGATTGACACAGCCGGTCACCGTGCAGCGACAACACTGAACATTGAGTCAAAAGATGATGACACCGATGAGCAGTTAGTCAACATGGACATCCTAGTGGCAGCCAAAGGCGGTACGAATCTCACCATCGTTGATGCCGGTAACCAAGAAAATGCAACCACAGAAGTCACGGTTTACACCGCAGACGAAGTAGATGTTCTAACCATCGCTGAAGCAACTACGGCTCTTGCAGACGGGATTGTTAATATCAACACCGGTTATGGTGGAACAGCGGCTACACAAGGTGCAGGTGCATTCGATAGCTTAACGATTCTTGAAGGTTTCACTAACAATGATAACTTAGGTAATGAAAATGCGATTACCGTGACGGTTGCAGATCGTTGGACGAACACAG
Source organism: Gammaproteobacteria bacterium (assembly GCA_014763665.1). GTDB lineage: Bacteria > Pseudomonadota > Gammaproteobacteria > Thiomicrospirales > Thiomicrospiraceae. The sequence continues at coordinate 153 of JACXUY010000107.1, read as the reverse complement.
AGTCTGGTTTTGAAGTGGATGCTTCTGCGGTTCTAGACACAGATGCTAACACTGCAACAGGTGGTATGACCCTAACGGTTCAACAAGGTGATGATGCGGACTTGACCGTTCAAGGTACGCAACAAAACGACACTATCACAACCGGTCGTGGTG
>JACXUY010000041.1 GCA_014763665.1 Gammaproteobacteria bacterium | reverse complement strand
CCTTAGCGGTCGCAAAGAAATCAGCATCTATGCTGGACAATCGCATGAGCAGGCGCGCTTTAATCGCGCTGTTGATCAACTGCGCCAACAAACCATGAGCATTGTTAAAGTGGCCAGCGCCAATGTGCCCTTAGTTCAGGTGATTGCTGCGGTTGCTGTTGCTTGTGTTATTTATGTCGCCACTCAGCTATCGGAACAAGAACTCCTAACACCGGGACAGCTCATCGCCTTTATTACTGGTATGAGTATGCTGTTTGAGCCGATTCGGCGCCTAACGGGCATTAATGAACCGCTACAAAAAGGACTGGCGGCAGCCAGCACCATTTTTGCCCTGCTTGATGAAGTCGATGAGCCAGACCAAGGCACACAAATGCTGAGCAACTTAATGCCTGCCGATATACAATTACAAGCCCTTAGCTTTACCTATCCCGAACAATCCAAACCTGCCATTCAGCCACTCGACTTGCTCATTCCGGCGGGAAAAACACTGGCATTGGTAGGCGCTTCTGGCAGCGGCAAAAGCACCCTGATTAGTCTGCTCTGTCGCTTTAATGAACCCACCTCGGGACAAATTATTTACGGCGATACGCCCATTCACCAGCTCACTCTAGCCAACTGGCGTGAGCAAATCGCTCTGGTGAGTCAACACATTGTGCTCTTCGATGACAGCATCGCTGCCAACATTGCTTATGGTGAAGGGGTCACGCCAGACAATCGCCCTGCCATTGAAGCTGCAGCACGTGCTGCCCATGCTTGGGAGTTTATTCGTCAACTACCAGCCGGATTAGACACAGCGGTAGGCGAAGATGGCACACGACTCTCAGGCGGTCAGCGTCAACGCCTAGCCTTAGCACGCGCCTTTTACAAAAACGCGCCTATCCTCATTTTAGATGAAGCCACCTCTGCCCTAGATACCGAGTCGGAACAACTGATAAACCAAGCCTTGCGCCAGTTGCACGGTCAAAAAACCATCATCATCATTGCTCATCGCTTATCGACCGTACAACACAGTGACCTGATTGTGTTGCTGGAGCAGGGTGAATTGCGTGAACAAGGCACCCATCATCAACTCTTAGCGCAAGGGGGCAGTTACGCCAATTTGGTTGCCCACAGCGAGTTAAAATGACGCTAGCACCCTTATCTTTATGGCATCCACGCTATTGGCTGTTATGGTTAGGCTTGGCGCTTGCTTGGCTAGTGGCGCAACTGCCCCTAGCTTGGTTATGGCGCTTGGGTCGCGGCTTGGGTTGGTTATTGTTCAAACTGGCGCACACAAGGCGCTATTACACCGAACGTAATATCGCGCTCTGCTTTCCCCAATACAGCGAAAACGAGCAACAGGCGCTAGTAAAAGAACACTTTGCCCAACTCGGCATGGGCTTAATGGAAATGTTGGTGGTGTGGTTTGGACGCGCTAGCGCCCTCAGTCAAGGCTGTGAGGTAACGGGAGCAGAACACCTGCAACGAGCAGCTGAAGCCCAACTTGCTACCATCGTGTGCGTTTTTCATAACGTACACATGGAAGCAATGGGGCTGTTAGCTGGACAACTCGCCCCCATTCATCCTGTCTATCGTCCGCACGAAAACCCCTTACTGGAATGGTTCATGGCACGCAATCGTTCGCGCCATACCGCTGGGGCAATTTCTAACCGACAGATTAGGGTTATTTTATCCAGCTTACATCAAGGGAAGTTGGTGTGGCTATCACCCGACCAGCGCAACCGTGGTGATGGCATCATTGTGCCTTTTTTTGGACACGATACCCTGACTCACCCTTCTATTGCCCGTATTGCACGGCTCACTCAGGCTCAAGTCATACCGCTATTTTGTCGGCTGAACGCCCAAGGACACTTTGAAATTGAAGTATTACCACCACTGACCGACTTCCCCGGTGACGATGATGCCGCCGCCTTAACGCGTCTCATGCAGCTATTGGAAGCGGATATTGCCAAAGCACCAGCGCAGTACCTATGGGCGCATAATCGTTTTAATTTGGATAAGCCAAGTCGTCGTTAAGTCAAATTTGCTATACTGAAAATCCTTTTCAGCCAACGAAACAAAACCCAGCATGACCGCAGCAGAATTCATTGCCAAATGGCACCATAACCCGCTAAAAGAACGCGCCAGCTAATAAGCGATGTGCTAATAGCTTATTAGGTAATATTGCAGGATTAGCCTACTCAGCTGGCGTTCACCCTAAACGATATGATTTATATTTCAAGGTTGCAACGCCTTTCCCGTTCAGCATTTATTATGACATTTCGGATAATAGGGTACGCGTGTTCGCTGTGTTAGATAATCGACAAGCCATCAAAAAAATTATGGATAAACTGTTGGGAATTAAAACTGCTTAGTCACGCAGAGTTAATTGCTCTGGCATTGAGCAATCCCTTGGTAAAAGCCGAATACGACTGCATCGAAAGTACTGAGCCACAGGCAAAACCTAACCTTCTATTGCGACCTTGCAAAAATATACTGCCGCTTTGGGTAAAAGCCTAGAAATTCGGACGGTTTAACACTGGGCTTTATTCAGCCTCACCCTCACCGACTGGTTAGCCGATAAAGTAACGGCAAGGTGAAAAGCGTCAACAGGGTAGAAACCACAATCCCCCAAACAATTGCGGTAGCGACCGGACCAAAAATAAGCGAGAAGCCACCCACGCCCAATGCCAAACCAATCAATCCAGCGATGGTGGTGGTTGAAGTAATTAAAATAGGCACTAAACGACGACGTGCGGCGTAAACACTGGCGTGCAACACGCTCATGCCCATACGGCGACGATCATTAGCCGCCGCAATCAGCACAATCGCGGCATTCACCGCGATACCCGACAAAGCAATGATACCGTAAAGAGTGTATAAGCTGAGTGCAATATCATTCAGCCACAAGCCATAAGCCACACCGGTGAACGCCATGGGCACCGAAACCAAAATGAGCAAGGGTTGCCAATAGCTCTTAAACTGAGCGCCCAAGATGAGGTACATCAAACCAATACCGAGCACAAATAACATAGCCATACTGGCGAGCGATTCATTCAAATCATCCAGCTCACCGGAAAAGTCGAGGCTAATTTCGGGATAGTCGGCCGCAACCGCAAGCCACGCCTGCGCAATGGCGCGATTGGCTTGCAAAGTATCTATTACCGCCTTATCTAAATCGGCCTCAACGGTGATGGCACGACGATAATTGTGATGACGCAAGCTGGCAAACCCCGTTTGAATGTCCATATCGACCAACGCACCCAGCGGAACCACTTTACCCGAAGGTGTCGCCAGCGGAATCGCTTGCCATGTCATTAAATCAGCCACTTGCTGACTTTGGCTGCGCAAACGCAACTCGACTTTCTGACCTTGATCGGTCAACTGCGCCAAAATCTCACCATCTGAGAGAATGCGTAAACTGCGCACCACATCACTCACACTCAATCCCGATTTTTCGATGGCATCCACATTTAAGCGTGTAATCAACTGTTGCGAACCCAACGCCGCATCATCACTGATGTTCATCACACCACTAATGCCTTGCATTAACTGCATTAACGCTTGGCTGGCAGCACGAATTTGCCCATAATCATCACCACGTACTTTAATGCTCACTGGCTTCGATGAGGGTGGACCATTACTCAATCGCAACAGGCTGACCTTAGCCACTTTAGGCGCATCGACCAACGCCTCGTTCAGTTCCGCCAAAATTGCATCGACACTACGGCGCTGCTCAGTTGGTTCCGCTAAGCTGACAAAAATTTGCCCATACACATCGCCTAAGCGTGGTTCTGTCTCAGTGAACATTTGCCCAGCATAGCTGACGATGGCTCTCGTTTCTCCCTCATGCAACCATCGACGCGTCAACTGCTCGACCACTAAGGTGGTGCTCAGTGTTTGCGCTAAAGGCGTACCGGCAGGCATTTCCACATTGACATAAAAAGCCTGTACCGGATCGGTGGCAAAGAAATTGGTAGTGATACGATCTGAAACCACCAACCAAACAGCCGATGCAAAGGACAAACCTAACAAACCCAGTGTCAGTAAGGGATGACGAAAAGTCCTTACCAATAAACGGCCATAGCCATTTTGCAATTTCAGTAAGTAATGCGCTCGACGCTTTTCCGATCGTGAAGGCTGATGCTGACGGTGTTGATAGAGCAAATGCGTATGCACAGGCATCATCCAAAAGGCTTCAATCAAACTCACTAACAGTGCAATGGTAACCACTAAAGGCACAACGCGCATAAAGTCACCCAGAATACCGGGCAAGAGCATTAGTGGCAAAAACGCCGCCACGGTCGTTAATACCGCCGCTAACACTGGCCAACCAACTTCGGCAATGGCCACTTGTGCCGCTTCTAAACTCGACATCCCTTGACGTATGCGCCAGGTCATGGCCTCAACCATCACCACTGCATCATCGACCAACATACCCAGCGCAATAATAACACCCAGCAATACCGTTAGATTGAGCGTTTCGCCAGTGACATAAAGCACAATAAACGCCCCTGCAAGCGAAAACGGAATGCCCAAAGCAACCAACACACCGACGCGCCAACCCAAGAACAGCCAAGCGACCAACAACACCAGTATTAAGCCTTGTAACGCATTACTTTCCATAGTGCTAATGGCGCTGCGCGTCACTAGCGTCTGGTCATCTGCTAAAATAGCCGTTAAGCCAGTGGAACGCTGTTGTTTATTGAATTCAACTAAAAAGGCCGATAATCGTTCAACCAACTGCAAGGTATTAGCCGCATCTTTTTTCATGACCGCCATCATAATGGCAGGGTCACCATTAAAGCTGACCAACTGTGCAGCATCCTCACGGCTGCGATAAACACGCGCAATATCGCCCAAACGCACCTCACCCTGCGCTCGACTAATCATTAATCGACTCAGCACCTCTGGTTCAATACTTTGACCTATATGGCGCAATAACCACTGCTGACCGCCAATGAGTAACTTGCCCGCCGCCACATCCTTCCATTGTGCACCTATTTCATTGGCAACACTCGCAACCGTTAACTGATGGTTGGCCAGCGCACTCATATCCAGTGCCACCTGCAATTCAGGATCATCTAAGCCGATGGTATCAACTCTATCCACCCCTGAAAGCCGCTCTAGTTCCTTGCGCAGCGTGTAACCCGTACTTCTTAATAGTTCATCATTAGCTTGTCCCTTCAACACAATACTGGCTGTTGGGAAAGCATTGGCACTGGTGATTTCTAAAATAACGGGCTCAACAATATCTTTGGGCAGCTCATTGCGCTTGTTTTGAATTTCACGACGTAAATCATTCACCCGTTTATCGAACAGACGATCATCAAGATCACGAAAACGCACTAAGATATTCGAAACGCCCACACGAGAAGTGCTGGAAATAAACTTCACATCGGACACTTTACGTAAGGCATCTTCGAGTGGCTGTGTGACCCGACTTTCCATGTCTTCGGCACTGGCACCCGGTAGATTAGTGACTATGACAATCCAGTTAAAGTTCACCGTCGGGTCTTGCTGACGCGGCATTAACTGGTAAGACATAATGCCCAATGCCAACACCAGCACAAACACCAAATTGGCTAATACGCTGTTACCCATTAACGCACGTAGAATCATACAGACCTCCACAAACCCATACGGGAAGGGGGTCTGGGGGAAGGGGTGCAAAACAAGTAAATGTAATCCATTGATTTAATCCCTTCCACCAGCGCTAAAACAAATCTGGAAACGCTAAAAATTCCACGAAGTGGGGTGTTTAGAGATACCATCATGGTAAGGCTTCTCCATCAGTCAAACGCTGAAAGCCGTCGGTAATCACCACCATTTTGGCGTTATGCAAAGCGGGGGGTAAGGGATTCGATCGACCTTCCTGAGCATTAGGCAAAACTATAAACTTGGCCTGCTCATTACTTCGCGTGAAGAAACCATATTGCTCGCCACGCTTAACCAATAACTGCGCTGGCAAATGAGGTGTTGCATCGGCAACCATTAAATTACCAGCCAGCCCAATACGCAAAGGTAAGCTGGTTTGATACCACGCCGTTACGCTGCGTGTTTGCGCATCAATGGCACCGCTAATGCGCAGTAGCTTAACACTGACCTCATTAATGCCCTCTGCCTTAAAACGTGCCGGCAAGCGTTGCAAACTTCCCGCTAACGATAGCGGAACCACCACCTGTATTTCGGCTCCTTCAGTTTGCACTAGATTAAGCAATGGCGTGCCAACATTAGCCAAAGAACCAACGCCCATCAACTGAGCCTTTACCACCCCATGATAAGGCGATTTAATCTGGCAACGATCTACTTGTTGTTGTGCTTGCTTCTGCTGTGTATTCAAACCCATCAACATCGCTAATCGACGCTCATAGTCTGCTGTTGCCTCTTCCAATTGACTGGATGAAGCGAGTGATTGCGTTTGTAATTGTGCAAAGCGTTTACGTTGAGCGTCACTATAAGCGAGCTGGGCTTTATGTTCTTTAATAGCTGCCTCTGCCCTTTCCAGCTGCAATCGGTAGTCTCGGCAATCCAATTCAACCAATAACTGTCCCGACTTCACACTCTCCCCTGGGCGAACCAAAATACGTTCGATCTTGGCGCTGATTTCAGCACTCAACTGACTTTCATTTTGACTAATGACCTGAGCAGGCAATTCGAATTGAGGATAGATTAAGACCTCTGACAAGGGTTTTAACCCCAAGGCCGCAGCATTGACCGAGAATGTGACGGTACTCAACAATAACATGCCCAATTTTGTCATCTGTCTTTGCCTATTCACTTTCATTAACCCCAACAACCAAGCTTTCAAAGCTAATTATCATAACCGAAGCGCGAACAAAAAAATGCACTGATTAGCATGACAGAAAACAAAAAACCACCCGAAGGTGGTTTTTTGAGATGCCAGCGCAGCTGCCTCTAAACTGAGCGAGATGGCAAAAAAGCGAGGCGCTAAGCGCACAGAACAAGAAGTGTACACAAAGTACATGACGCTGCTCGAGCACTGAAGCAACGAAGCTAGATGCCAGCGCAGCCAGTTTAGCGAAGGGTGACGATTTCCTCGGCAATACTCGGATGCACCGCAATGGTGTTATCAAAGTCGGCTTTGGTCGCGCCCATACCCATCGCAATGGCAAAGCCTTGAATGCCTTCATCTGCGCCTTCTCCTAACCAATGCACGCCAACGACTTCTTCATTATCGTTAGCGCAAACCAACTTCACATGCACTGGCATGGGGTGTACCGACATCAGATGACGCATGGGTGTGAATTTGCTGCTGTAAACTTTCACATTGGCTTCGCCATATTGTGCCTTGGCAGCCGCTTCAGTTAGCCCAATCATCGCTAGAGGCGGATGGGTAAACACCACCGTAGCAACGTATTTGTTGTCCAGCTTACGCTGTGGCTTATTACCCCACAAGCGATCAGCCAAACGACGACCCGCTGCAATGGCAACTGGCGTTAGCGCAATTTGACCGGTGGCATCACCGACGGCAAAAATGTGATCAACGCTGGTTTTTTGCCATTCATCGATGGTGATAAAACCACGCTCAACCGCTACACCGGCCACTGCTAAATTCAAGCTTGCCGTTGCCGGTTTACGACCTACCGCCCAAATCACTTTTTCAGCCGTCCAGCTTTGACCGTCTTCAGCCGTTACCCTAACGCCATTGTCCGCTTCACTCAAGGCGGTGACTTTAACGCTACCCTTGAACACAATGCCTTCTTTTTCCAAGACTTCAACAAAGGTATCGCGAATGTCGTCATCAAAGGCCGGTAGTGGCTTATCGACCATATCGACTAGCGTAATTTCCACACCAAAGGCTTTCATGGCACTGGCCAATTCAACACCAATATAACCACTACCAATGAGAATGACGGATTTGGGCATGGCATCCCACTTGAACACATCATCGGAAGTAACGCCTAATTGAGCGCCAGCTACGGGAGGCACAATCGGCTCACTACCGGGCGAGAGCACAATACGCTCAGCGCTATATTCCACGTCACCCACTTTAACGCTATTCGCGCTGGCCATCACCGCATCGCCAACGACACGCGTAATACCTTTGCCTTCTAAGTAGCCATCGTACCAATCACCAATGCCGTTGGTGTAGTTCAAACGACGTTGAGCAAAGTCAGCATAGTCAAAATTAAAGTCAAAATCATCGCCAACCTGTGGAGAGAAACCCCAACCCTTAGCATCTTTTAAGGCAGCGGCATGACCAGCGGCATACCACCAGACTTTTTTGGGAACACAGCCACGATTGACACAAGCGCCACCAATGCGGTCACGCTCGATTAACAATACCTTAGCACCATAGTCTGCTGCACGCTCTGCCACAGATAGACCACCCGAACCACCACCTACAACGATGACATCAAATTTATCCATGCGATTGACTCCTTAACTGAGCTGATTGTGCTGAATCTTATCCATAAGCTATCCAACGGCACAAAAAGGCTGTTGAAACGTCAGATAGATTATGAATATAAGAAGTAGGCAAACGGCATAAACAAATCGACGTGGTGCGTGTCATTTGAACCGTTTAAGCAACCTCATCCAATCAACTTGGATGAGGTCCGAGCGTTTGCCTGAGAGAGAAGCCTTATTTAGCCGCCATAAAAGCTTCTAAATCGTCGCTACCGCCAATGTGCTTACCGTCCAAGAATACTTGAGGTACTGTCTCACGACCTGTCAGGGCGCGTAATGCTGTCAAGCCAATGGCTTCAAGCGAGAGTTCAACGTACTCAATGCCATTATCTTCTAACATGGCTTTCGCTTTGTAGCAGAATGGACAACCGTCACGCGTAATCACCACCGCATCAGTTGGTAATACCGCATTTGGATCGATGTAACGCAACATGGTCACTGCATCTGAAACTTCAAACGGGTCGCCGTCTTTCATTGGCTCGATGAACATTTTTTCAATCACGCCGTTTTTAACCAGCATTGAATAACGCCATGAACGCTTACCAAAGCCCAGGTTGTCTTTGTCAACTAACAAACCCATACCAGCAGTAAACTCGCCGTTACCATCAGGGATGACTTGAACATACTGTAGGTCTTGATCCTCTGCCCAAGCGTTCATAACGAAAGTATCGTTAACACTTAAACAGTAGATGTCGTCCACACCGCGCTCAAAGAACTCCATCGCTAACTCTTCGTAACGTGGTAAATGAGTTGAAGAACAAGTTGGTGTGTAAGCACCTGGCAAAGAGAAAACAATGACCGTTTTATCTTTGAAAAGATCGTCAGATGTTACGTCAACCCATTCATGACCTGAACGTGTACGGAAAGTAACTTGTGGGACTTTTTGACCAGTCATATCTTTAAGTTGCATATGAAACGACTCCTAGTTGGTGTGATAAAAACAAAACAATAAAAAGTGAATCTCAACGGTGTGCAATTTGTGCGTTCAGCATCCATGCTGTTTTGTCGTGATCGGCAGCACGAACCGTCAACAAATCGGCGGTAATACGATCACCAGCTTCATCAGCCGCGTTGGCAAAGCTCACCAGCGATTTTGCCATGGTTTGGTGGTCTTGCGCCAATTCTTTTAACATTTCTTCGGCTGTTTTGGCCATTGGCGCTTCAATATGCGCATTATGAGCGAAAGCAGGCAAACCACCTTGCACCAGCTCACCGAGTTGACGAATGCGTTCTGCAATCTCATCGGCAGCCACAAATAACGCTTCGTACTGTGCCTGAAATTGGGTGTGTAATGACACAAACTCAGCACCTGTTACATTCCAATGATAAAGATGCGTTTTGGCCATCAAACTGTAGGTGTCTGCTAATACCTGTTGCAATCCATGTTGAATGTCAGTGCTCATTTGAAGACTCCCTTGTCGCTTGTTTCGATGGGTTAATCATACTCCGACACACAGGTGAAAGCTAATGAATGTTTTATGATAAGTTAATCGCTTTTTTCAATTAATAATCGACTCGGACATGATAAAGACGATATCAGCCTTCTAGCCTTATCCCGATACGATGCTAAAGGTCACCTCTCTTCGCTCTGCTTCTGCCAACAACTCAGCAAAGCCTGCTTGTACCCATGCCACTTCGCCCACACAACCCAATTCGATATGACGACTGCCGTCTTCTCCTAAATGAGGTAGGCTGTAAATCTTCAACTGCGGAAAACGCTGTTCAAACTGCTCCATCCAATGCACCCACAAGGATTCAGACTGACCCTGAATCAAAATACGGTAAACCTGCTGAGGCACACCCATCAAGTCTGCATAATGGGTATCCAGCACCCAACGCATCATCGGCCAACTCATTTGCGGAAAACCAGGCATAAAATAGTGCTCACGAATGGAAAATCCAGAAACACGGTTGACCGGATTGGGAATCAAACTCGACCCTTGAGGAAAATCGGCCATGCGCACGCGAATGGGATAAGCATCGCTACCAAATTGCGCTTCAATTTCAGCGACGCCTTGTGCATGACGCACCAAAGGCAAATCCAAAGCCACCGCCGCTGCTTGGCGCGTTTTGTCATCGGGCGTGGCACCAATACCACCTAAAACGAAGGTGATGGCATGGGTTCTGGCAAAACTCTCTTTCAGTGTTTGCACCAATTCAGTAGTGTCATCACCGACATAACGAACACTGGCTAAGCTTAAATGTCGCTCTGCCAGCAAATCACGTGCAAATTCGAAGTGCTTATCGGCACGACGCCCCGACAGAATTTCGTCACCAATAATGATCAGATGAATGGATTGCATTAACGACCTCCATCGACGTGACAGCTGTCACCGTCACAACCAGCCCCGGTATTAGGAAATAGCCAACGCAATAACAGCACCATGAGTAAGGCACCCAAGGCCATCAGTAACCAAGAAGTTATTGTCATTTTTCATCAACTCTACTATGCTGAACAGAATATATATTTTAATTCTATCATCATGACACTGACCGAACTACGTTATTTAGTGGCTTTACATCAGCAACGCCATTTTGCACGCGCAGCTGAGGCTTGCCATGTCACTCAATCGACCTTATCGGCGGGCATTAAGCACCTAGAGGACAGTTTAGGCGTGGTATTAGTTGAGCGCAGTCGTCAGTTTTTGCAATTTACTGCCATTGGCGAAATGGTGGTAGAGCACGCACAAGACATACTGGCACGTAGCGATGATTTACTTAGCCTAGTCAAAACGAACGATCCCTTACAGGGTGAATTGTCGCTGGGTATTATTTTTACCATTGCACCTTATTTGCTTCCTAAGTTCATTCATCCGTGGCGGGATGCCGCTCCCAAAGCGCCATTGCGGCTGACGGAAGGCTACACGCACGACTTGTTAAACAAGCTGACACAAGGCGAACTGGATGCGGCTATTATTGCGCTTCCCTTTCCTGGCACCGATGACTTTACCGCTTGGCAGCTATATCGCGAACCCTTTGTTGCCGTGTTACCCGAGCATCACCCACTAACACAAAAACAGCAACTTTCGGTAACGGATATTCAAGACGAACCCTTACTGATTCTGGGGCAAGGACACTGCTTTCGCGATCATACCTTATCTGCCATTCCGCATGTGGCAGACCATCCTTGGCAGTCATTAATTGAAAGCAGTTCGCTAGAAACCATTCGTGCCATGGTCGCTGGCGGTATGGGCGTGACCTTGTTACCCAGCCTAGCGGCGGCCAATGCATGGCAAGGGCTGGTGACCTTACCGCTGGTCGATCCCGCTCCTTTCCGTGACGTGGTACTCATTGCCCGTCCAACGCATTCACGTCGAGAAGCCTTGCGCTTGTTGGCACAAATCATTAAACAACTTTCATTAATCAGCTCTGAATCCCTCAGGACATCAACTACTCAATAGGAATTTTGATTATGCGCGAAGTCATTGCTACTCCTAACGCCCCAGCTGCTATCGGTACTTATTCACAAGCGATTCTTTCTGCCCGCACACTCTATTTGTCAGGTCAAATCGGGCTAGACCCTAACACCATGCAATTAGCAGAAGGTGTCGAAGCACAAGCACATCAAGTATTCAAAAACCTCATTGCCGTCATTGAAGCCGCAGGTGGCAAGGTTCAAGACTTGGTTAAGTTAAACATTTTCTTAACCGACCTTGCTGATTTCGCTCTGATTAACAGCATTATGGCGCAATACTGCCCAGAACCCTACCCAGCACGTGCCGCCGTGCAAGTTTCTGCCTTACCGAAAGGTGCGTTAGTGGAAGCTGATGGCATTGCGGTTCTTGATAACTACTAATGGAGTTGAACTAAGCATCTAAGCGCCAATTTGACACTTTCTATGTTCTGTCTGTCTTATGATACTATTCAGTAGTAATGGTTGTGGAGAGATTCATTATGTACGCGGTCACGTTCGAAACCGATATTGTGAGTGAGTTTTTACGTATTCCTCACTTTGAAAAGCTAAAAAACAAACATGTTCGTGTTGTTATTGAAACTGACGAAACGGCTGTAAATAGCAAGCAGGCAATCAAAACGCTGCTCGACAACGCAGACAAAAAGCCTTTTCAACTTATGCAAGACCCCATTGCTTGGCAAGCAGCACAACGAGAAGAATGGGTGTGATCCTTCTTGATTCAAACGCATTAATCTCTCTGTCAAAATCGTCATTCCGCTCATCACCTAACCAGAATTATGCTCTCCACCCCCGTTAACCAACTGGCAGGCGTTGGACCTGCCGCCGAAGATAGCCTGCATAAAGCGGGCATTTTCACGTTATGGGATTTGCTGCTGCATTTACCCTTACGCTACGAAGATCGAACGCAATTAACGCCTGCTAATGAGTGTCAAGCGGGCAAACTGGTACAATTAGAAGGCATCATCAACCGTAGCCAAGAAGTGCCTGCTCGTCGTCCCATTCATGTGCTGAGTTTGCAGTCGCAAGGCCTGTTGATTCAACTGAAGTTTTTAAACTATCAAAAGTGGTCGCATACCTTGCCCAAAGTGGGACAGTCGGTTAGGGTTTTTGGCCAGTTGCGCAGCGATATGCACGGACAATTGGAACTCTTGCATCCAACAATGACTCGCTTAGATGCACACAAGCCCAATCCCCTACCCGATCGACTCACCGCCGTTTACCCCAGCGTTGGTACACTCAAACAAGCGCTAATGCGTAAAGCCATAGCCGATGCCCTGGCTCGGCTCAGTCAACAACCACCCAGCGAGTTACTGTACCAAACCCACATCACGCTCATTGAGGCACTGAAAGCCGTTCATCTGGCCAAACCCGGCGATGCACTGGCGTTAAGCACTGGGCAGCACCCCGCCATACAGCGTTTAGCCTTGGAAGAACTGACCGCACAACAGCTATTAGCAAGGCAGGCCCGTCATGCCTTTGCACAAAGCGAAGCGCCCGCATTAGTGGCACAAACCTCTTTAGTAACGCAATTGATTGAACGCCTACCCTTTCAACTCACCCAAGGTCAAGCTCATATTTGGGCAACCATTGCTGAAGAACTGCAACAGCCGCACCCCATGCACCGCTTGTTGCAAGGCGATGTCGGTAGCGGCAAAACTGTATTAGCCGCTTTAGCGGCAGCACAAGCCGCCAGCGCTGGCTATCAAACCAGCATCATGGCACCAACAGAAATTTTAGCAGAACAGCTTGATGCCAGCCTAAACGAATGGCTTACACCCCTTGGGGTCAGCTGCGCCCTGCTTACCGCCAGCGCCAAAGCAGCAGAAAAGCGACAAAAGCTGATCGACTTACTCGATGGAAGTCTACAAGTGGTGGTCGGCACCCATGCCTTATTTCAAGAACAGGTGAATTACCACAAGCTAGGGCTGGTGATTGTCGATGAACAACATCGTTTTGGCGTTGAACAACGACTGGCACTGAAAAACAAAGGCACGCACGCCAGTCAGATGCCGCATTTACTGCTCATGACCGCCACACCCATCCCACGCACTCTCGCCATGAGTTTGTACGGGGATTTAAGCGTCTCCAACCTCACCGAACGACCACCGGGCAGGCAGACGATTGAAACCGTGGTCATTCCCGAAACACGGCGAGATCAAGTCGCTGAACGCTTAGCATCCGCCTGTCAGCAAGGCACACAAGCCTATTGGGTTAGCCCCTTTGTACAGATGAGCGAAAGTATTGAAGCCCATAATGTCAAGGACACCGCACAATGGCTCAAAGGACGATTCCCCGCGTTGCGTGTTGGCTTGGTACACGGTCAACTCACCCACACCGAAAAAGATAAGCAAATGCAGGCGTTTAAGGCTGGTTATTTAGATGTCTTAGTCGCCACCACCGTTATTGAAGTGGGGGTGAATGTCCCCAATGCCAGCTTAATGATTATCGACAACAGCGAGCGCTACGGACTGGCGCAACTGCATCAGCTGCGCGGTCGTGTCGGACGAGGCTCGCTGAAAAGCAGCTGTGTTTTGCTCTACAAACCGCCCTTATCTGAACAAGGACAAGCACGACTCGAAGCCATTCGTCACAGTCAAGACGGCTTCGCCCTAGCGGAGCTAGACTTGCAATTACGTGGTCCAGGCGAAGTATTAGGCACACGACAAACCGGACTGAGCGAGTGGCGCATTGCCGATTTATTACGCGACGCCAAGCTGCATCAACCCGCCATGGCACAAGCACAATGGATTGAACAACACACGCCAGAACGCATTGCACCACTGATTGAACGCTGGCTGAGTAATCGGCTGCGTTTTGTGCAGGCATGAATAAGCAAAGCAGAATCCACCCCTTTACGCACTTGGAGCACCCTATGACTCAACTGCTGATTCGCCCCGAAGGTTCCCTACAAATCTTGTCGCGCTATGAAGTGCAACAACTTTGCGACCAATCAGACGATGGCCTAAACGATTTGTTACGTCAATGCGCCTTGGCCGTACTCAATGCTGGTGATGATGAAGACAATGGACTCAAACTCATCGAGCGACACCCCGATTTTGATATTCAGGTACGCTCGCACGGTCGAGGAATGCAACTGCAGTTGACCAACCCACCAGCTCGCGCCTTAGTCAATGGTGAACTGATTACCGGACTGAAAGAACATTTGTTTGCCGTCGTGCGCGACTTGATCTACACCAAAAATGAGTTGCGCGCATCAGGACTGTTTAATTGGAATGACTCATCCAGTATTACCAATGTCGTTTTTCATCAATTACGCAACGCGCAACTGCTCAAACCCAACCTATCGCCTAATATTATTGTCTGCTGGGGCGGCCATGCCATTTCACGCTATGAATATGATTACAGTAAATTTGTCGGTTATGAGCTGGGGCTAAGAGGCATGGATATTTGCACTGGCTGCGGTCCTGGCGCCATGAAAGGCCCGATGAAAGGTGCGGCTGTGGCACATGGTAAACAGCGCACCTCGGCCACGGCGCGTTACATTGGTATTACTGAACCGGGAATTATTGCCGCCGAAGCACCCAATGCGGTCGTCAATGAGCTGGTGATTATGCCTGACATTGAAAAACGACTCGAAGCCTTTGTGCGCCTAGGACATGGCATTGTCATTTTCCCCGGTGGTGCTGGCACCATGGAAGAGCTACTCTATCTGCTCAGCATTCTCATGCATCCCGACAACCAGCACATCGAGCTACCCCTTATTTTGACTGGACCTAATGGCAGTGAAGCCTATTTTGCCGCCATTGAAACTTTTATTACCAACACGCTTGGCGCACCCACTTGGCAAAAAGTCAGCCTCATCATGGGTGACGCTCAAACCCTAGCCGAACACTGCTTTACCGCCTTGCAACAAGTACGTGCTCAGCGAAAAGCAAACAGTGATGCCTATTACTTTAACTGGCAACTCACCATTCCCTGGGAACTACAATGTCCGTTTGAACCCAGTCATAGCAATATGGCACAACTTAATTTAAGTAGCGATCAACCCAGTTACCTGCTTGCCAGTCAGTTACGCAAAGCCTTTTCAGGTATTGTAGCTGGTAATGTCAAAGCCAGCGGGTTACGTGCGGTGCAGCAACATGGACCTTTTCAATTAACTGGCGATGCTCGTATTATGCACGCCATCGACCAACTATTGAGCGTGTTTATTGAACAAAAACGCATGAAATTGGGTGATAAACCCTATCATCCCTGCTACAAAATTCAAGCCTTGAATTAAGTCAAACTCAAGGGCGCAAATGAAAACTGATCGGCAGGCATGGGACGCGCGAACAAGTAACCCTGCCCTTCATCACAGCCCCACGCCTTCAATAGCTCATATTGCGCCCGTGTTTCAATCCCTTCAGCTAACAAAGTCAACCCTAAGCTATGACCCATCTGGATAATAGTCTTTACCAAAACGCGGACTTGTTCACTATGCTCTAGCTGAGAAACAAACGACTGATCAATTTTTAAGACATCAATATTTAATTTAGTAATTTGAGAAAGCGATGAATAGCCCGTACCAAAATCATCCAAAGCAATGCGTATCTGATGCTGTTCCAACTTCTGAATAAAGCTAAAACACACCTCACCATCAGCAATGGCACTTTCCGTAACTTCCACTTCAATACGTGCACTATCAACACCACTCGCCTCTATCCTAGCCACCAATTCGTTATGGCTATTCTCTAAACGCATTTGCACTGGCGACACATTAACCGCTACTCT
Source organism: Gammaproteobacteria bacterium (assembly GCA_014763665.1). Classification (GTDB taxonomy): domain Bacteria; phylum Pseudomonadota; class Gammaproteobacteria; order Thiomicrospirales; family Thiomicrospiraceae. Next base: position 71 of record JACXUY010000041.1, on the reverse strand, counting down.
AGGCATATATTCCGAGCGAGCATCCCAATGCTGAATATCCGCTAGTACCTTCTCTAATATCTGCAACCCCA
>JACXUY010000106.1 GCA_014763665.1 Gammaproteobacteria bacterium | reverse complement strand
CAGTTTGGCCTTGGACTGGTTACGGTATTTAACGCAGAACAGCACGCAGGTGCGACCCGTTTTCCAAAACGTACGCCAACGTTTTTTATCCAGCTTGCCTCCCGAGGCTGACGGCCAAGTGCGCCGAGTCGCCGAAAAATTTGCCTTACTGGCCAGCGCAGGCCTCTTAGTCATTCAAGCCAAGGTACTTGATTGGCCTGTTCAAAGTGTCGAAGCCGCTTGTTTAAGCCAGCTTAACCAATGGATACTTGCTCGCGGTGTTGTAGCCGCCAATGAAGATCAACAAGCCATTCGCCAAGTGCGCAGTTTTATTGAGCAGCATGGCGAAAGCCGCTTTACGCCCAAGCAAATCGGTTACAGTAGCCAAGTACGCCAACGCGCGGGTTGGATAGACACCAGCGGCCCCCAAACCCTCTACCTGTTTTACCCAACCGGCTGGCGTGAAGCCACCGAAGGCCTAAGCCCAGATCGCGCCGCCAAAGCACTGATGGCCGCTGGCTACCTAGTCCCCGATGGCAACCGACCACAGCGCAAAGTCAGCCTGCCCGACAACACCCGCCCACGTATGTACTGCGTGAAAGGCAGCATTTTGGATGACTAAAGAGGCGATTAATCTTTTTTGGGCTTGATGCCTTGCAGTGCACCGCCAGTCAACCTAAGGATTAAAGGCTAAGGCAGACAAAACCGCTAGTGTACTGGCTGTGTACTTACTATAATTGGCCATTGCCATTGCACTGAATGATGGAAAATAATCTTGTGATCTAATCAGTAGATGATAAGATATGGTTTATGTATAAATGTACAGTTATGAGGGGCGCATAATGGAAGATCTTAAATTGGGTTTCAATTCTAACGATATACCTACAACGCTGGTTAACAATACATCGCCAAACGATGCTTGCGCGTCGTTCTACTTTCGTCAAGATGGTGAGTACTATCTGCTTTGGGTTGAGCACCAAAATGTTGAGTATCGAGAGAGTGACGACTTACCAAGATATGCCATAAGCTGCGCCATTAACGAAGGGGATGATGAAAATCCCGAAATTTATAGCGATACATCCAAAAACGATATTTTTAGATCCGATGACGTTAAAGACTTGATCGCTTATTTCCATTCTTAGGTTTCATCTTCAATTTTTGTCAGTAGAGAAATATGAAAAACCTCAAACAATCGCGCTGCGTGATTGGCATTAAAGGGCAAACGCCCGACCCCGATTTCCCCGTTGATATCTGGTTCAATTCGCTGAAATCGGTGGCCAATGTGCTGTCGAAAGAAAACCAGCAGTTGTTAAAAGTAATCGCCGAGCAACAGCCGCAATCGGTCACTGAGCTGGCCACGCTTACGGGCCGAGCGGTCAGTAATGTGTCGAGAACATTAAAAACATTAGATAAGTTGGGCATTGTTTGTCTGACTCGTGTATCTGGGCTGGTTAAGCCAACTATAAAATTTCGCTCCTTTATTGTTGTAGGAGACTACTGTGAGTAATGTAATATTTTCTTTTTTTTCTGGTTCAGGCTTTCTTGATCTTGGTTTTGAAAAAGCAGGCTTTGAAATTGTATTTGTAAATGAGATAGAAAATCAGTTTATCAAAGCATATGAGTTTAGCAGAAAAAAAATGGGCCACAGTGAGCCGAAATATGGTTATCAGGCAAACACAATAGAAGAATATCTGAGTGATCAAGATAATGGGTATCTTCACGAAAGTGTTAGAAATGAAAATTTAGCAGGCAATCTTGTTGGCTTTATTGGTGGGCCACCTTGTCCTGATTTTTCAGTTGGGGGGAAAAATGCAGGTAGTACTGGTGAAAATGGTAAGTTATCAAGATCTTATGTTGAATGTATAAAAAAATATAAGCCAGATTGGTTTGTTTTTGAGAATGTTAAAGGGTTATGGAGAACTAAAAAGCACCGTGAGTTCTACGATCAGTTGAAAAAAGAGTTGCTTGAATCAGGGTATGAGCTAAATGATCGTTTGATTAACTCATTAGAGTTTGGCGTTCCTCAAGATAGAGATCGGATCATACTTTTTGGGATCAAAAGAGAACTTTATAAAAATATTGACAAAAAGTTTTGTTGGGATAGTTATATGAAATATCCCAATAAGTCAGCTTTTTCTTATGAATGGCCTGATAAAAGCCCATTTGGGCAAGAGCTTGAGGTCCCAAGCACATTACCCTTAGAGCTTACTGTTGATTATTGGTTTAATAAAAATAAAGTTAATCAGCATCCAAATAAGGATCATCATTTCACGCCGAGAGCTGGTTTGGCTAAATTTCTAGTTATTGATGAAGGTGATACATCCAAGAAGTCTTATAAAAGACTCCATCGTTATCGCTATTCACCAACAGCTGCATATGGTAACAATGAAGTTCATTTGCATCCAACCAAGCCTAGAAGAATCTCTGCTGCTGAAGCAATGGCTATTCAGTCTTTACCTAGCGATTTCGAACTTCCTAGTTCAATGACCTTAAGTGCCATGTTTAAAACAATTGGAAACGGTGTTCCTTACCTATTTTCATATGGCATAGCTAAAACGATAAAAGATTATCTTAAGGATTGATAGATGCAAATTGAAGAAGCATTAAGCAAATCGAGAATGTGGATAGAAAATCTCGTTGGTAGAGAGTTGCAATACATAACTGGAAGAAATACATCGGTAATTAATAATGTTGACTGGGATAATGAGGGGAAAATATTTGTATCCCGTGGAGAAGGTCAAATAACTATACGTTTTGAGCGTATTGTTGCGGTGATCTCAAAATTAATAAACGGTCATCCAGTGCATGTAGATACAATACTGAGATCAGGAAGTAACGATAGAAGTGTAATTGAAACGATTATTGCGAATTTTCCCCCTGTTGGATTTATGCTGCCGAATAAAGGAAGGAATAAACGTAAAAACAAAGTATTGCAGTGGTTAAATAAAGAGATTCATTCGCTTGGTAATATTATGGATATAAGTGCTATAAGTGCAGATGAGTTCGCAGAGCTATCCTTAAGTATTAGTGAAATAAAAAATGCACAGTTTCTTTCCAAACCCTTCCTGCTTCTCGCTGGCATCTCAGGTACAGGTAAAACCCGCTTTGTGCGTGAGCAAGCAAAATCATCAAAGCAGTTTACAGAAACCTATTGTTTAACTTCGGTGCGCCCTGACTGGCATGAGCCGAGTGATTTGCTTGGTTATATTTCACGCTTAAATGGCGCTGCGGAATACATCACTACCGATGTATTGCAATTTATTGCCAAAGCTTGGCGTGCCATTGCTGATAGTGGCTTAGCTGTTCAAGTGCAAGAGAGCGAAGAGCAAGGCGAGCGTTTAGTAATTGCAGGTGAACGCGATGAGCTAGATAAGGTGCTGCCTTACTGGCTGTGCTTGGATGAAATGAACCTTGCGCCTGTTGAGCAATATTTTGCTGATTATTTATCGGTACTGGAAACCCGCGAATGGAGTTGGACAGGTGATAGCTTTACCTACAGCTGCGATGCGCTATTGAAACCCGCCACCATTGAAGAAATCGCGGATAAAGAAAAGCTGCGCAAAGCGCTAGGCTTTGATGATGCTCAATACGATGAGCTGTGGGCGGATATTTGCCAATATGGTTTAGGTATTCCGTTTAACCTGCTTGTTGCGGGCACAGTGAATATGGATGAAACCACTCACGGCTTTTCGCGCAAAGTGATTGACCGAGCACTGAGCTTTGATTTTGGTGCGTTTTTCCCTAACGATTATAACGACTTTTTCACCCCAACCAGTTGCAATAAACGCCTTAGCTATCCTATTTGGTCACATGCTAGCAAAGCAGATGTTGATTATGAAGTAGGCATTGAAGGTGGAGTAAATATTAATGTTGGTGCTGCAACGGTTGACTTCTTAAACCAAGTAAATTCAGTGCTAAAAAACACACCGTTTGAATTAGCGTTTCGTGCGCTTAATGAACTACTTCTCGCGGTTGCCAGCAGCCTACCACAAGATGATCTGACCCTAAAAGCCGTATGGGACGACTTTATGATGTGTAAGGTT
>JACXUY010000105.1 GCA_014763665.1 Gammaproteobacteria bacterium | reverse complement strand
GCAAATGGAAGAGTTTTTATTTGGTGATGCCAACCTTGACATGCCAGAAGCTTATAAACCCAGTTAACAGAAGCATGATCGATAAACCGCAGCAACAATTACTAGACGTTTACGTCGGTCGACAACCCATTTTCAATCGTGAAATGCACCTCTATGCTTACGAGCTGCTCTTTCGTGATGGGGATGGGCATAATGCCGCCTCGGTAACCGCTGAAGATTCTGCTACGGCACAGGTTATTGTGAATGCATTTGCTGAAATTGGTTTATCCAACTTAGTTGGACAACAAAAAGCGTTTCTCAATTTTACAGAACAGTTTTTATTGGCAGAAAACAACAGTATTTTCCCAATAAACCAAGTGGTTATTGAATTGCTAGAAACGATTCAACCAACGCCAGCGGTGATTAGCGCGGTACACAGATTGCGTGAAAAAGGCTATACCATTGCGTTAGATGATTTCTTTTACAGTGATGAGTTCAAACCCTTAATTGCTTTAGCGAATATTATCAAAATTGATATTCTGGCGGTTGGTGTGCGCCAGTTACCTCAACACGTGCAAGCCATACGTGCAACCAATGCTTCGGTTCGTTTACTGGCGGAAAAGGTGGAAACTCAGGCACAGTTTGAGCTTTGTAAGGCTTTGGGAATGGATTATTTTCAAGGGTATTTTTTTGCTCGTCCGCAAGTTGTTAAAGGACATGGCTTAGCCAATAATAAGCTAGCCATTTTGAACCTTTTGGCCAGCGTCTATGATCCTGACATTGATATGGGAGCGTTGGCTGAAATAATTGGCCACGATGTCGGGTTAAGCCATAAACTGCTTGCTTTTGTGCGCAGTTATCCCGGCAATGAAAGCATTCAAATTAACTCCATTAAAGATGCAGTGTTGCGATTCGGACTACAAAAATTACAAAGCTGGGTCAGTATTTTGGTATTGGCAGGTCAAGATAACAAAACACCCGAGCTGTTCAAAACGGCATTGATTCGTGCTCGCTTCGTGCAGTTGTTAGCAGAAGATGCCGCCTTGCCACAACGAGAAAGCTTTTTTATGGTTGGTTTGTTTTCTTGCCTAGATGCTCTAATGGATGCGGATATGCCCACATTAATGGCAAGCATGCCCTTACATGAGTCTATTAAGCGTGCCTTGATTGATAAAACAGGGTTAATGGGCGAAGCGCTGAATTGTGTTTTGGCCATTGAACAAGGAAAGATCGAGCAAACTGTTTTTATGCAGATGAATGCAGGAGAAATTTCCAGCTATTATATGCAAGCCATGTGGTGGACAACGATCACCTGTGCTAAGCTGTCAAAATAGCGATTTCAACCATCTATTGTGGTTGCTATCACGTAATTAACAAGGTATGGTTGTTGCAAAATCAGTCGCTTAGCGTTAGAATACTCGTTTATTTCAGATATTAAATAGCAGGATTTTGCCATGAAAGAAGGCATTCACCCAAACTACAACCCAGTTGTTTTCCAAGACATTACTACTGGCGATATGTTCATTACGCGTTCTACTATGAACACTAAGCAAACCATTGATGTTGATGGTAAGACTTATGGTTTAGTGCGTTTAGAGGTTTCTAGCTCATCTCATCCTTTCTACACTGGTCAGCAAACGCTAGTGGATACTGAAGGTCGCATCGAGAAATTCCGCAACCGTTACAAGCGTTAAGCGCGGAGCTCTGCGTGAGCCTATTGCTTCCTGTAAAAAGCCTAGTTGTTGTTGCTGCTGGGCTTTTTGTTTTTGGGGTCACTCCATTGATTTGGACAACAGCCCTAGCTGATGATTGCGCACCCAATAAAATTGATCAACGCGTCAAAGTTGATGTGGTTTACGATGGCAGCGAGTTTCTAGTTAGAGACACTGTGGTCAGTCTGACAGGGGTTCATGTACCCACAGCGGCACGGCATTTGCGTGCGCCTCAGCCTCTAGGTAAAGCCGTTGCACAGGCAGTTGGTGAATTGGTTTATCGTAGCAAAGGTCAATTAAATCTTGAGTACGATCAGCTCAATACGCAAAATGGGCGCATTTTAGCGCATGCCTATTTGGGCGACGGGCGAAATTTGGCGCTGACTTTGCTAGAAAATGGTTTTGCTTTAGTCAATACGCAGTTGCCAAACAGCTTGCATGCGCAATGCTATCGTCAGGCCGAGGCGCGTGCAAGAGCGGCTAAATTGGGGTTGTGGCAGTTTCAGGAAATGGGCGTTCCAGTGGTTGAATCAAAAGCACTCACCGGTGAACGTCGTGGCTTTCAGATAGTGCGTGGCAAGATTGTCAATGCGGAACAAAAATCGAGTTACTTTTTATTAACCATGGATACGGTCAGTTTGCGAATTCCTAATGAATCGTTGAAATGGTTTGATGTTAAGGCGTTGCTGGCGTTGAAAGGGAAAACAGTTGAAATTCGAGATGAATTTACCTTTTATCGTAATCATATGGTGGCTTCCCTAGAGCATCCGGGTCAAATTGATTTATTGGCCGATGCTTTTTACGACGGTCTTGCTAAGGCTAAGTCAAAGCGCTAAGAGCATGCCTTGTTTTGGGTGTTTGCGTGTGTCTCGTTATAATGTTGAACAGATAAAACCTTAACTCGGTGCCTAGCACCAAGCATTTCGACCCTTGTGAGAATAATAACTATGTCAGCTGAATTAAAAAATGATCGATTTTTACGCGCACTCCTCCGTCAACCGGTGGATACAACCCCTGTGTGGATGATGCGTCAAGCGGGTCGTTATTTACCAGAATATCGCGCTACCAGAGCCAAAGCGGGCAGCTTTATGGCCCTGTGCACCAATCCCGAGTTGGCTTGTGAGGTCACCATTCAGCCATTAGCTCGCTATGATTTAGACGCAGCCATTTTATTTTCTGACATTCTCACCATTCCCGATGCTATGGGGCTAGGCTTGAGCTTTGCTCAGGGTGAAGGTCCTCAATTTGCCCGTCCCATTACCTGTAAAGCCGATGTCGATAAAATTGGTGTGCCTGACCCTGAAACGGAACTCAAGTATGTCATGGATGCGGTGCGTAGCATCCGTCGTGAGTTGAATGGACGTGTACCTTTGATTGGTTTTTCGGGTTCTCCTTGGACGTTGGCGACCTACATGGTTGAAGGTGGTAGCAGCAAAACCTTTTCTAAAATCAAAGCGATGATGTATAACGAGCCAGCTACGCTGCATGCGTTGCTAGACAAGTTGGCACAATCGGTTACCAGTTATTTGAATGCGCAAATTGCGGCAGGTGCGCAAGCGGTACAAATTTTTGATACTTGGGGTGGTGCGCTGTCAACACCTGCTTTCCGTGAGTTTTCATTACGCTATATGCAGCAAATCAGCGCTGGGCTAACCAAGGAAGCTGAGGGTCGTCGTGTACCGCTGATTGTCTTTACTAAAGGCGGTGGACAATGGATCGAGGAGATTGCTGTCGGTGCTGACTGCGTTGGACTGGATTGGACGGTTGAGTTGGGTGATATCCGCGCACGCTTGGGCGATACAGTGGCGTTGCAAGGCAATATGGATCCTGGTTTGCTCTATGCTCAACCTGAAATTATTGATGCGGAAGTGGCACGAATTCTTGCCAGCTTTGGTCAACACACGGCAAATTCGGGTCATGTGTTCAATTTAGGTCATGGTATTCATCCGGAAATTAACCCTGAGCATGTTAAAGCCTATGTCGATGCGGTGCATAAACACGGTTATCAATACCACGCATGACCTTATTACAAGCCATTCAAAGCCAAGGTGTCGGCAGTCGTAAGCAATGCTTGGCGCTCATTGAGCGTGGTCACGCACTCATTGATGGTGAGGTGTGCTTTAAGCCGAAACAAGCGGTGTTGCCGGAGCAAGTCAGCTTTTATTATGATGATGAACTCTGTGTTTGGCAGGATCGCATTGTCATTATGATGCATAAGCCATTGGGTTATGAATGCTCTGCCAAGCCGCAACATCATCCCAGTGTGTTGGATTTGTTACCGAGTATTTACCGAGCGCGTGGTGTGCAACCTGTGGGGCGTTTGGATGTGGATACCAGTGGCTTGTTACTACTTACCGATGATGGTCAGTTGATTCA
>JACXUY010000040.1 GCA_014763665.1 Gammaproteobacteria bacterium | reverse complement strand
GACTCGTTTGCACGACGTGCACCCAATTCGGCACCAGCTTCGATTTGACCAATCGCAGCCACTAATTGACGCGCGCCACTGGCAGCCGATGTCGCACCCGTACTGATGTCGCCAATCGCTCGATTGATGTTGGCGGCCGACTTGTTAATTTCCTCGACCGCTGCTGATAACTCTTCTGCCGCTGACGCCACTTCTTCAGCCGATTTTCGGATATCTGTCGAGTTTTTCAGCTCTTCGGCAATGCCTGATAATTCTTCGGCTGCTTGGTTGGCCTGTGTTAATGCCATCAATTGCCCTTGCACAATGTCACGCCCATTATCGGCATTAGCACTTTGTTGCTGCGCCGCTTCGGAAATCCCTTCCGATGCTTTTAACGCATCAACAGCCGCACGATCGGCCTGAACAGCACCCTCAGCGATTTCTGTCACGCCTTGCATAAGGGCAATCATATCGACACGAATGGCTTCTAAGTCTTCTGTCACTTTGCCGCCGCGCTCCGCATCTAGGCGACCTTGGCTTGCACTGGCATTAATGGCATCAGCCACCGCTTTGACTTCGCCCTGAATGCGTTCAACCACTTCTTGAATACCACGTGCTGAGCGTTCAGAAATTTCTGCTAAGGTACGCACTTCGTCTGCAACAACCGCAAAGCCTTTACCATGCACACCTGCACTGGCAGCTTCGATGGCAGCATTCAATGCCAATAAGTTGGTTTGATCAGCAATACGCGTCACGGTTTGGACGATTTCACCAATATTCGCCGCTTGCTGTTCGAGATCAATAATTTGATTGGCTGCACGCAACTGTTCTTCAGAAGCCTCAACCACACCTTGAACAGTACCCGCAACGTTACTGCTCACCTCCGTTATCATCGCTTGTAGGTTTTCAACGCGCTGACGAGAATCTTCAGCAGCATTCATCTGAGTTCTGATTTGGTCGCCCATCAAGCGCACAGCTTGCAAGCTTTCTTCTGCTGCACCTGCTGCTTCTTCAGCACCAGTAGCAATTTGTGTCATCGCTTGTTGCAATTGATTCGCAGCATTCATTGCTTCGGTAACACCAGCCGCTAATTCTGTGGTCGCACCCGCAATACGTTCTGCGGCTTGTTGTTGACGCCCCATGGTGCGCGCACGACGGCGAGCAGCATCGGATTCGCGCTTTTGCGCAGATAAGTTTGCAGAGCCTTCAGCAGCGCTGACGGTAACAGGTTTTTTGATGAGTGCCATATCCTAATCTCCAAGATTTTTAGCAGAGTCAAACAAAATACATTTGGTAACAACAAACTTCAGCACAACTCATGCCAAAAAATCATCGCAACCAAACAACTGGTTAATAAATGCGAATGTTAACGCTCGCATTGCTTCCTATTTGTGTGTTAGCGCCTTGAGGCTCCCTATTTTCTTTCCATTAAAACAAATCAATCTTCATATTAGCACCTCCATGAGAAACATCTACCCCACTATGACTAAAATGGACATGCAACCGCTCTGTTTCGCTATAGCTCGCAATCGCCTGAGATAAGCTTGCATTGACCATATCCACAGCTTGACCCGATAAACATTGCTGCATGGCTTGTAATCCAGATTCAATTAAATCAATGCCTCGCTCTGCCTTTTGGCGAACTATGTCCTGAAATTGCACCTGTGCATATATCATACGAACTTTATCTTCAATATCGTTATGACTTTCATTAAACATAGCAATGGTTTCGTCGAGAAACTGACGTAGATGGTCATGAGATGCCAAGAGACTCTGAATTTCATCACAAATCAATGCTGCCTGCGCTTGCGAGACATCGATACCCGTACCGATGTCTCGCAGACGTGATGATAAAGCCAACTGCATTTCATCAATAAACTTTAAAATTTCGTCGGATTGGTCTGCACTCTGTCGTGCCAAAGCACGCACTTCGCCAGCAATTTGGGCAAAGTTTTTGGTTTTATCCTCGGCAATGGCTGCATCCATAATGGCTTTAAACGACAATACCGCAATCATTTTGTGAACACTAGCATGCACTTCGTCAGCATGGTCAGACACTTTGCGCACGTAGCCAGAAAGAGCGCGCAACATCTCCATGTCGGCACTCAAATCATGCACTATCTTATGCGAATAAACCTCAAACCTTTGCCCAGCACTTTCGTGCCGCATGGCTTGCGATTGTGTGGTTTTTTGTTCGATATTTTTGAGGTAATCGCCTAAGCGTTCAGTATCAGTATCGACACTTGACGCTTCGGTAATAATGCTGTGCGCAGCTGAATCGGTATCTTCGATAATCACTTGTAACAGAGCGACAATCAATCGCTGTAACACCATCATATTGGGCAATAAGCTTGTCATCTGAGCTGGAGATTGTTGGGCATCGACCCACTCCAATAACGCCTGCGGTGTCTCAAACGACAGTTGACGCTCTTCAAGCGCCGCTTGTAGCTGCTTCCACTCTGTCTGCATACTCAGTCAACTCTTCTACTATGTTGGGACTCTACTGATTGAATGGTTATCATTATCTAAAATCACTGTATCTCATCTATGGATGCAAAGCAGAGATTACAGATTTCCTTCACCAGAGGCAATCATAGCATGAACATTCACCCTAATGCTCGCACGACTCCAAAAATCAGAGAGGAACTGCAAGCGTATCTCATGCTGTATAATCACCACAACCTACCAAAGAACCTTGTGCATCTTTCACCCACGACAAAACTGAGAGAAATGGCAAACAAGCCATCCTGATTTGTTGATAAAAAACATAGATAATCAGCTCAGTCACGACAGCACCAATTCATGCTGTGGATTGATAATATCGACCAACAAGGGGCGAGACATGTCTCTATTACTGGGAGTTTGAGGTGTTTTTGGCTTCATAGGCTTCATAGTGGGCTGAAAATTTGCAAGAAATTACGCAGTATTATCGCATTTCTTGCAAATCCAAACCAGTCATAAGTGAGTAAATTAATTCTAAATCAGTTGGTTGCGTGTTGTTCAGGATTGACGAATTAGCCAGCTGTTGGCGCAAACACAATTTAGATCATCACAACACTTAAGAGACAAGCTAGAGGAGTATCTCATGCTGTATAATCACCACATCATACAAAAGAACCTTGGGCATGTTTCACCTATGACCAAGCTGAGAGAATGGCAAACATACCATCCTGATTTGTTTATAAAAAACATAGACAATCAGTCGACTCCCAACAGTTAACGAAACAGGAAAACACCATGCTTGATGTCAACTTAGGTCTGCGACAATTAAATGGAAATCAATCACTTTACCATAAATTATTAACGCTATTTCTAGAGCAATTAAGGAATGATTTTGCATCACTGCCGAGCCAACTCAAACAAATTGCAGAAGGTAATGAGCAACTAAGAAAAGCGACACAGCAGCTGAATCATGCTCTCAAAGGAGTAGCGGGTAATTTAGCTCTTAATACTCTGGCAAATTTAAGCGCCGAAATCGATTTAATTCTCAAACGCGATGAGCCCATTAATACTGCTCAAGCTCATTTTTTTGCTCAAACGCTGAGCGAAACGGAAAAAGCCATTCAAGACTACTTGACTAGCAACACACAACATAGCGAATCAATGAACGCCGCCAGTGAATATCGCGATATCCGACCACAGCTACTAGACCTAGCCAGACGCATACAAGGCAATGAATTTATTGACGACGATGAACTTTCCGCATTAACCATTCACATACCTGCTCAACAGCAACCACAGTGGCAAAAAGTGATCGAAGCGCTCGCTGAATTTGATTTTGACCAAGCGCATACTGAACTACAGGCATTGTTAACATGAGTTTTATTCACGCAACCACACAATACATATTGATCTTCTTGGCTTTGGCCACAGGCTTACCTTGCTCGTTAGGCTCATGGGCAGCGGACGATGCTGAAAGTGGTTTATTACCCAGACAACACAAACCCTACACTTTTGCCGTTCTTTCTTATAACGACAAACAAGACTCACGTAAACGTTGGCAACCGCTCATCGACCATTTGCAGCTACAACTACCCAATATTCCCTTACAACTGGGTGTTTATTACTACGACGAGCTCAATGCAGCAGTTAATAACCAAGATGTTGACTTTGTACTGACACAGCCAGCAAACTATGTGTTGCTCACCTATCGTAATCAGCTTTCCTCTCCGCTCGCCTCGATAATTAACTTGGAAGGCAGCATGGCTACCGACAAATTTGGTGGCGTCATTTTTACACGCGCTAATAACCATCAAATCAACGACGTTAGTCAACTCAAAGGTAAAGTGATTGCCGTTTCTGATACGCAATCACTTGGTGGCTATCAAATGCAAGCCTTTGAATTACTTGAAAAGGGTATTGATTTATCAAAGGATGCAACCATACTCAAAACGGGTCAACCACAACGTCTGGCTGTTGAAGCTGTTTTGACGGCAAAGGCCGATGTTGGCTTTGTGCGCACGGGTGTGCTTGAAGATATGACTCAAAAGGGACAGCTCGAATGGCACCGTATTAAATTAGTCGGCGCACAAAAGCTGGCTGACTTTCCTTTTTTAACCAGCACCCGACTTTACCCAGAGTGGCCTGTTGCCGCCTTGCCCCATGTCGATAGACACATCATCGCCCAAGTCGCAAGCGCCTTACTGGCAATTCCTCATAACGGCTCGCTAACTCAATCTATGTCAATTGTCGGATTCACTATACCTGGTGATTATCGCACAGTCGACAACCTCATGCGTCAACTGCGCATTGAACCCTTTAATGAAAGCCCCCCCATCACCCTCAGAGACGTATATCATCACTGGTCTCAAGAAATGATTGCATTGATACTGATGATACTCGCTATCATGAGTTTCTTTATCCTACTGCTTTATCGTCGCAATCGCTCCTTATTAAAAGCCAAACGTCATTTGCAAGCCAACACAGAAGAACTACGCAAATTGCAACTAGCTGTCGAGCAGAGTCCAGAAAGTATCCTAATCACCGATCTGCAAGGGCAAATTAACTATGTTAATCCGGCTGCTGAACAAATTACGGGCTATAAAGCGCATGAACTAATGGGCAAAAATCCGCGCATCTTCCAGTCAGATCAAACCGAATCCAGTGTTTATCAGAAACTTTGGAGTACGATTAAAGCGGGCAAGGTTTGGCAAGGCGAAATCATCAATCGACGTAAATCAGGCGAAGACTATCATGTTCAGGTGGTCATTGCCCCCGTTAACAATGATGTCGGTGAGCCTATGGCCTACCTTTCGGTTCAACGAGACATCAGCGCACAAAAGGAAAACCAACAGCGCATGCAGCAACTTGTTTATACAGACACCTTAACGGGTTTAGGTAATCGAAGTAAGCTCATCGACACGCTAGACAAACAGCTACAACATCATCAAGATGGCTTGTTAGGCTATTTACTGTTACTCAACATTGACCGTTTCAAATGGGTGAATGCAACCCATGGTGTTTCCTTTGGTGATCAGTTACTTATAGCCTTAGCAGAAAGACTGAGCACCTTCATTGCCGACTCTGGCATTGTCGTTCGTCTTGAAGGCGATAAGTTTGCTCTTTTGCTCACCACCTCAGAACAATGGCGAAAGGATGAGAACTGGCTATTTGGCTGGCAAAACGCCCTACAATCTCTGGTTAATGCTCCATTTAAGCTTGGTAGTGAACGCATCAATATCCACTGCAGTATGGGCATCGCGCAGATAGACGCAAATCATCGCAATTCATCCATAGATATTATCAACACGGTTATTGCGCAAGCCAGCACTGCACTTAAATTGGCTCAAAAATGGGGTGGAAATCGTATCGAGTCATTCAAAAAAGAAATGTCCGATCGCGATCTGGAAGCCCATAACATCGAGTTAGAACTCACATCTGCCCTAAAACATCACGAGTTGCGTTTATTTGTACAAGAACAAGTTGATGAGTGTGGCAATCTGGTTGGAGCCGAATGTCTTATTCGCTGGCAGCATCCGGTTAAAGGCCTTTTAGCACCGATCGCATTCATTGATATTGCCGAGCAATCTGATTTAATTATAAAAATTGGCTATTGGGTCATACAAGATGCTTGCCGTATTTTGACTCAAGCGCAACAGCAAGGCTTGATGATTAGCCTATCTGTCAATATCAGTCCGCGTCACTTTTTACAACCTGACTTTATCGACAAAACGCTAACAATCGTACAATCTAAGGGAATTCATCCCTCATCCTTGATACTCGAGATCACCGAAAGTCTGTTTATGGAAAACCTCGATGAAGTGACACAAAAAATGAAGCAACTCAAAACCATGGGCTTCCGCTTCTCTATCGACGACTTCGGCACAGGCTACTCCTCACTCAGTTACCTTAAACATCTGCCGATTGACGAATTGAAAATTGACCGAGCGTTTGTTACCGCTATGGAAGAAGAAGGTCTTTCACAAAGCCTAGTAGAAACCATTTACGCTGTTGCATCTAAAATGCATCTGCATATTGTTGCAGAAGGCGTTGAAAATAAAAAACAATCTGAAATGCTTAAAGCCCTTCCTGGCATTATTCAACAAGGCTATTTCCACAACCGACCAGAAGATGCCGATGGTTGGCTTCAACAAAAATCCAGTCAAACTTAACGAACTTGGCAAACTTAATAGTTAAATGGTTTTATAATAAACATATAAAAAATGAAAACTGGAAAGTTCGATGGTTCTGCTTAGATTCATAGTTGTGTTTTTCTCCTCACTGAATATAGTGTGGGCCACAACCCCCAACGTTGAGGGAAAGAAAGTTTACCAATTTGGTGTTTTCGCCTACCTTGGTCAAGAACATACCTATGCACAATTTGCCCCTATTGTTGACTATTTAAATAGCCAGTTAACTGATGAGCACATCGAATTACAGGTGCTGTCACAAGAAGAAGTTTACAAACGTGTTGCCAGTAAAGAGCTGGACCTGGTAACCACTAACCCGACACACTACATCGTCATTCGCAATCAGCTGGATATTTCTGGCCCTATCGCCACACTCGTTAAACTGCACAACGGTCAACCCAATAAGTCACTTGCAGGAACCATTTTAACCCTCTCCCATCGCAAAGATATCAATAGCTTGCAAGACATTAAGCACAAAGTAATTGGTATTCCAGGTTATGAATTTATGGGCGGTTACCGTGCACCGGCATTCGAACTTCATCAAGCCAATATCCGCTTACCGCAAGATGTTAGCCGAATTGAAGTCAAAGGCGATCATTACAGTGTGGTTAACGCTTTAGTGAATGGAGAGATTGACGTTGGTTTTGTGCGAGACGGTGTGCTAGAACACATGGTCCAAAATGGTGAACTTGACGTTCACAAACTCAAAGTCATTAATGCTCAATACGCTCCCAATACCCCTTACCAAATCTCTACGCGGCTTTATCCAGAATGGCCCGTAGTGGCGTTACCACACGTACCAGAAAGTTTTCAACGCCGCATTACCTCACTATTGTTATCGCTCGAACCCACACACCCCAGCGCAAAAGCAGCTCATATTTACGGCTTTTCGATTCCTTCAGATTATCTCCCTGTTGAAACACTTTCGCGTGTTTTGAAGCTCCCGCCATTCGATCAAGAAACCGAAATTCATGTTAGCGATATTTGGCAACAGCATTCACTGAGTATTATGTCGGTGCTTGCAATCATCTTGCTACTGATTGTCTTGACCTTATTTAGCTGGCGCTTCTATGCGCGAGCCAAATTCCATAGTGACTATATTCGAGATATTCTCGACGCACAAAGAGCGATTGTGGTTGTTAACGATGGCAATAAACTAGTAGACCTTAGCGGCGAGTTTTTCCGCTATTTTCCTGAATTTAGCAGTTTAGAAGACTTCACGGCCAAGAATCGTTGTATTTGCGATCTTTTCGCACAAGAAGCAGGCTATCTCTACAATCCCACCGGTAACATGACCTGGATTGAAAATGTTGTTAAGTCGCCCTTTAAAGAACATAAAGCCCTCATTCGTCGCGCCCCTCAAAACTTGATTTTTAGGGTATGGGTCGAATTTTCTGAAAAACTTAACTACTACGTCATTACCCTAATTGACATCACCGAACTGGAACTCAGCAACCAAAGACTCAGCGAACAGAAACAACTGGCTGATGCTGCTAATCGCTCTAAATCAGAGTTTTTAGCCAATATGAGCCATGAAATCCGCACTCCTATGAATGGCATTATAGGCTTATCTGAACTGGGTATTAGCGAAACCGACCATAGTAAAACGCAACACTACTTAAAGCGCATCAATCAATCAGGTAAATTGTTACTCAGCATCATCAATGATATTTTGGACTTCTCGAAAATTGAAGCTGGTAAAATGGAAATCGTTTTCGCACCCTTTTATTTAGGTCAACTGTTGAATCAAATTAACAGCCTATTCGATCCACTCGCCGAACGTAAGGGCATTGCCTTTAAATTAAATATCGATAAAGCACTGCTCGATGTCTATATCGGTGACGAATTACGCCTGCGTCAAGTGCTCGTCAATCTTATCAGTAATGCCATTAAATTTACTGAAAAAGGGAGTGTGCAGTTAAGCGTCCGATTATGGCAAGATGGTACACAAAGTGGCTTGTGTTTTGCCATACAAGATACAGGAATTGGCTTAACTGAGGCACAGCAAAGTCGATTGTTCCATGCCTTCCAACAAGCAGATAGCTCGGTCGCGCGCAATCATGGCGGTAGCGGTTTGGGCTTAGTGATCAGCCAACGCTTGGTTGATGCTATGGGTGGAAACGAAGGCATAGTGATCCAGAGTCAACCCAATCAAGGCGCCACTTTTAGTTTTAAAATTCCGTTACCCAGAGCGTCTGAACAGCAAAAAATCGCCCTCCTATCACAATTGAGCCAGTCGAAAAAAGCAAGCGAACAGGTCCATATTCAGGGCCATGTTTTATTGGTTGAGGATAACATCATCAATCAAGAAGTGGCCAGTGAGCAGCTCAAGCAACTGGGATTACAAGTCAGCATTGCCGATAATGGCGCTGTCGCCGTTGCTAAAGCGCAAACCGAAGCCTTTGACTTAATTTTAATGGACATTCAAATGCCCATTATGGATGGTTATCAGGCAACCGAACTGATCCGTCAGGTTAATAAAAAAGTACCGATTATTGCCCTTACTGCTGCCGCAATGAGCGAAGACAAAGCTAAAGCCTTGTCTTATGGCATGAACGGTCACTTGAGTAAACCAATTGATACACGCGAACTGATTTCAACCCTGCATCAATGGTTAGCGCCAATCAACCATACCCATCAACTCACCAAGCCCAGCGTCTTACTGGTAGATCATGATGCAGCGCAACTCAAAGCTTGGGTAGCCTTGCTCAAACCCCTGTGTAAAATATACGTAGCCAATCATATAAGCAAAGCCGAAGCCATGCTGCAAAAACAGTCGATGGATTATTTACTGATTGCTGCCCACAGTGTTACCGATGAAACAAAACTACCCCAACATGCAAACTGTTGGTTATTTGGTAAGCACGATGAAGCAGCGGCAAACTTCTCCTTGCCCTACTTTGACCAGCCTTCTGACTTCATTAACTGGCTCAACAATAAAGCGCTTGAACCGTTAAAGGCGACATCATGATTGAGCAAACCACCAGTCTGCATAAGCGATTGCTAAGATTTATTGTAGCCGCCTATGGTGGTTTTGCACTGGCTTTGATCACGGTGGTTTGCTATCTCTCTTATGATGAAGCAGAACACCACATCCTTGCAGAGCTAGCCGACACCTCCATGCAGGTTAGTCGTAGTATTGATGTCACCCTCGATGACATGTCTAAACTTTTGGAAGCTTTTACCCAACAACTACACAATGGACAAACCCTAAAATCCAACAATGAGCTACAGACACTGCTTAATTCTCGCATCAAACTGCATGACTTTTTTAATGCGGGACTCATTATTCATGATTTGTCGGGGAACATCATTATCGACTCTCCCGCTGTGCCTGGTCGAATCGGTATTAATAGCGCCTCAATGGAACACTTTTTGACGGTTCAACAAAGCCAAAAAACCGTTATTTCGCGTCCATTCATTGGTCGCGCCGTTAAAGAACCAGTATTTCATATGATAACACCGATTAAAAATGCGCAACAACAGGTAGTTGGTTATTTGGCTGGGGTCAATAAATTAACACGAGATAGACCGCTAACCGACTTAGCCAATTACGGTTACGTCAGCAAAGAAGGTAAAGGTCAACTAACCATTCTCGACCTACAACTTGAATTGATCGTAACCGACACTGAACACCAAGAACTTGCTTTTAAACCACTGGCTTCTTTGGATAATCAGCAGCTCATTGAACAGATTCGTTTGGGAAATTGGCAAGGTGAAACCGAAGATGACCAGGGAACTCAATATTTCTACTGGGTACGGAAACTCAATAATATGGACTGGGTGATCGTACACCGTTTTCCTGCTAAGAAAGTCCTAAATTCAGCAATCTTGTTGCTTGGCAAACTGCTAATCATCTCAACACTACTTATGCTACTGATTGGTTATGCTCTTTATCGCTATTTGCACTTGTTGCTCAAGCCATTAAAACAAGCATCTGCAAGCATTAATCACATTATTGATGATAACGTTATGCCGCATCAGTTGCCTGTTCAGGTTGCTGATGAAGTCGGTGTTTTGGTCGATGCCTACAACCGTCTGACAGAAAAACAACTCATTAATGCGCAACAACTTCTAAACGCTAAGCAGCAGGCAGAGAAAGCAAACGAAGCCAAATCGCTTTTTTTAGCCAACATGAGTCATGAAATTCGTACTCCGCTCAATGCCATTATTGGCTTAAGTGAGCTGCAACTCAGCTACAATCATCTCGATCCCACGCAACAACAACGGCAACAACAGATTTTAAGCTCCGCCAAACTGCTGCTCAGTATTGTCAACGATGTGCTCGACTACGCAAAAATAGAAGCTAATAGCCTAGAGATTGAATCTAACCCGTTTAGTTTAACATCCATTATTCAGGATTTGAGATTGCTATTTCAACACAGCTGTGATGAAAAAGGTCTAACACTGACATTCACCATTGCAGACAATTTGCCGTCAAAATTAATCGGTGATCCCTTGCGTATTACGCAAGTGTTAATCAATTTGCTTTCCAATGCTATTAAGTTTACCCATGCGGGGAAAGTCGAATTGAACATTCAGCCGTTACACCAAACTGATACACAAATTCAGTTACGCTTTACCGTTACCGATACAGGAATTGGCCTAAACAAAGACCAAGAGTCTCAATTATTTCAAGCTTTTGCGCAAGCAGATGGCTCTAACACACGAAAATATGGTGGCACAGGACTCGGTCTTAGCATTAGTAAACGGTTGGTTGAGCTCATGCATGGCAGCCCCATTTATGTTAAAAGCGAACTGGGACAGGGTAGTCAATTTAGCTTTGAACTCACTCTAACGATTGACCAAACGGTTGACAATCCATTAGAAATCAGCAAGTCAGCACCAACACTCACCGAGACGGATGTCGCGATTGAAACACCTACCATCATTCAATCTCTGCAGGGACATCGCATTTTATTGGCAGAAGACAACCCGGTCAATCAAGCTGTTGCCAAAGCCTTGCTATCGCGCATGGCATTGGAAGTTACCGTGGTTGCTGATGGTGAACAGGCAGTAAAAGCAGTGAAAAATGCCAATTTCGATCTAATTTTGATGGACATACAAATGCCCATCATGGATGGCTACGAGGCAACGCGGAAAATACGTCAGTTCAACACAGACATTCCTATCGTCGCGCTAACGGCAGCATCAATGGTGGAAGACAAACAGAAAGCGCTCGCTTCCGGCATGAACGATCACTTATCCAAACCAATTAACCTAGATAAACTTCAGTCAATACTCGCGCATTATTTACTGGATGGTAATCAAGTCGGCTCACTCCCAGCACCACAGGCCATTGTGCCCGTAAAAAAAATCAGTCAACATCAAGAAAACAATAAAACTGGTACGATCCTGATTGTGGACGATATGCCAACCAATGTAAAGATTCTTGCTAACGCTCTTAAAAATGAATACCTAATTCAAGTGGCAAGTAACGGCAGCAAAGCAATCGAAATTGCTCACAGTAGCACGCCGCCCGATTTAATTTTGCTCGACATTATCATGCCGGATATGGATGGTTATGAAGTCTGCCGTCAATTAAAAAATGATGCACGTACCAGCAGTATTCCAATTATTTTCGTCAGCGCTCTGGGCGAAGCATTGGACGAAGAAAAAGGCCTAAACTTAGGCGCTGTTGACTATATTTCTAAACCATTTCATATACCTATTGTTCGAGCAAGACTGCGTAACCACATGAACCTCAAGCGAAAAACTGACTTACTCGATGATTTGTCACGCATAGACGGCTTGACTCAGGTTGCCAATCGCCGTCAGTTTGATGAGACCTTCACCAAAGAAGCAGAGCGCTGTTTGCACAATGAACGCTATCTGGGCATTATCATGATCGATATTGACTACTTTAAGTCATTCAACGACAACTATGGTCATGGTAAGGGCGATGAATGCCTGGTAAAAGTTGCTGGGGCATTGAATAATCAAATTCGACGTAGCAGCGATTTACTTGCCCGTTATGGCGGTGAAGAATTCGTTGTCATCTTACCCG
Organism: Gammaproteobacteria bacterium; assembly: GCA_014763665.1. Lineage (GTDB taxonomy): Bacteria > Pseudomonadota > Gammaproteobacteria > Thiomicrospirales > Thiomicrospiraceae. The sequence goes on along the minus strand of JACXUY010000040.1, from coordinate 7,405 downwards.
ATACTCAACCCAAAGAAGTTGAGGCTATTGCCGAGAAGCTAAGAATCGCTGTTGATCAGCTAAAAATCCCGCATGAGTTTTCAGCGGTTAGTGACCATGTTACCATTAGCTTAGGCGGCGCTAGTGAGCTGATTGAGAGCCATCAACAGGCGCTCGACCTATTGAGTAAAGCGGATCAGGCGCTTTATCAAGCCAAAAATCAGGGCAGAAACCGAGTGGCGCTTCACCAATAGACAATCTTGTGTTGAGTGCCTATCTAAGTATATAACTAATAAGGTGCCACCGGAAAAGAGCCGAGCAGTTTATAAAAACTACATTTCGCTTCGACTTGCGCCAACACCGACTTGAGCGGCTCTTGTTCACTGTGTCCTTCCACATCGGCGTAAAACACATAGTTCCACTTGGTCTGTTTCGATGGACGTTCAGTCAATCGTGCCAAACTAATGCCTTTTTCGGCAAAATAGCCTAATACTTCGTGCAACGCACCAGGGCGATTCGGTGTTGAGAAAATCAGTGCCGTTTTATCTAAGCCGCTTACACCACTAGCATGACGCGCCATGACCCAAAAACGAGTCGTATTATCGGGCTGGTCTTCGATACCATTCACCAATACTTGTAGGTCGTATAAGTGACTCGCTTGCTCTGACGCAATGGCGGCGGTATCTTCATGTTCCGTTGCGTAAACCGCTGCCGCCGCGTTGCTATCCATCGGATGTTGCTTTGCCCAAGGCAAATTGTTCGCCAACCATTCACGACATTGCGCTAGCGCCTGCGCGTGAGCCGCCACCACTTTAATCGATGTCAGCTCCGTTGTCTTCGCTAACAAAGCATGATGAATCGACAGATTTACCTCACCACAGACTTGTAGGTTAGTTTTTAATAACAAATCTTGCGTAATATTGACCGCCCCTTCAGTCGAGTTTTCCACTGGCACCACACCATAATCGGTACGTCCTGTTTCTACCGCTTTGAACACATTTTCAATATTTGCGACCGCTAGTGTTTGCGCACTCAGACCAAAATGTTTAATGGTTGCCGCTTGAGAAAAAGTGCCTTCAGGGCCTAAATAAGCCACGCGAACGGGTTGCTCCAAGGCCAAACAAGCCGACATGATTTCACGAAACAAACGCGCGACCACATCATCAGCCAGCGGCCCTTGATTGCGTTGCATCACTTCACGCAACACCTGTGCTTCGCGCTCTGGACGATAGAAAATGGTTTCGACCCTACCGCCCTGCGTTTTAATGTGGGCGACCTCTTGTGCTAACTTAGCACGTTCAGCAATCAGTTGCTGAATTTGCACATCGAGTGCATCAATACCAGTACGAATTTCCTGCAAACGTTGCTGTTCTTGTTCTGAAACCATAAAAATTCAACCGTGACGCTGAGCAAAATCGTGCATAAAGGCAACCAACGCATCGACACCCGCCTCTGGCATGGCATTGTAAATACTGGCGCGCATACCACCGACGATTTTATGACCTTTAAGCGAGGTCAAGCCGGCTGCCGCTGTTTCTGCTAAAAAAGTCGCATCGAGTGCCGCATCTTTCAAGGTAAAAGGTACATTCATCCATGAACGATCCGATGGCTTCACTGGATTGGCATAGAAACCATTAGATTGATCGATGGCGGCGTAGAGCTTTTGCGCTTTACGCTCATTAATGATTGCCATCGCACTCAGTCCACCCTTATCAAGCAACCACTCAAATACCAAGCCTGCCATGTACCAAGGATAGGTTGCGGGCGTATTGTACATAGAGTCGTTATCGGCTGCTGACTGGTAGTTCAACATCGTTGGCGTACCAACTCGTGCTTTACCAAGCAAATCGTCACGAATGATGACAATGGTTAACCCTGCTGGACCGATATTCTTTTGCGCACCGGCGTAAATCACGCCAAAGCGACTCACATCAATCGGGCGTGATAAAATCGTCGATGACATATCCGCCACTAACACCTTATCACCCACATCTGGAATCTGTTGAAACTCTAACCCACCAATGGTTTCATTGGGTGTGTAGTGAACATATTGAGCATCAGGACTCAGCTTCCACTCACTCATTTCGGGAATGGCACTGGAATGACTGGCAACCACATTCACCTGACAAAAGCGGCTCGCTTCTTTAATGGCTTTTTCTGACCAAACACCGGTATTAAAATAATCAACTGTGTCACCTTCATTGGCCAAATTCAGTGGAATCATGGCAAACTGCAATGATGCACCGCCCTGTAAAAAAAGCACTTTATAATTATCAGGAATCGCCATCAGCTGACGTAAATCTGCTTCGGCTTTTTTCGCTACCGCCGTGTAATCTTTTCCGCGATGACTCACTTCCATAATCGACATGCCAGTACCGTGCCAATCCAGCATCTCGGCTTGAGCACGCTCCATTACCGCTGTTGGCATCATGGCAGGACCTGCACTAAAATTATACACACGAGCCATCAGGCAACTCCCTTTATTATGCTTTGTTAATAGTTACGCTTTACTGTCGGTTTCAGTTTCGCTCGGAGCGTCTGTCGCTGCTTCACTCTCTGAAACAACTGAAATGCCATCGCTCAATGCTTCTGTTGCATCAATAACTGCTTCTTCAGGCTCAGCATCCAGTACGGCAACGCTGACCAGACTTTCCGCATCAGAAAGGTTAATGAGCTTAACGCCTTGCGTGTTACGACTGAGTACCGGAATTTCACTGACGCGCGTGCGCACCAGCGTACCCTTGTCGGTAATGAGCACCAACTCATGCTCACGATTCACCATCACTGCTGAAACCACTTGACCGTTACGGTCAGAGGTTTTGATCGAAATGACTCCCTGACCACCACGACCGATGGTTGAATATTCATCTAATTCAGTACATTTACCGTAACCATTGGCGGTAGCGGTTAACAACATCAATTCTGGTTGAACCAACTGCAGGCTAATTACTTTCGCATCACCCAGTAGGGTCATACCACGCACACCACGTGCGCCACGCCCCATAGCACGGACATCAGCCTCATGGAAGCGAATCGCTTTGCCGTTATCGGCTAATAACATAACATCGTTATCACCGCTGGTGAGTACCGCTTGTACCAAGGCATCTCCCTCATCCAAGCCTAAAGCAATAATGCCCGAAGCGCGAGGACGTGAGAAGTCCATCAATTCCGTTTTCTTCACCACACCGGCTGAGGTGGCCATGAAGACATACTGACCAGCCTCAAAAGCAGAAACAGGCAAAATACTGGTAATCAATTCATCGCCTTCGAGCGGCAATAAGTTATTGATCGGACGACCACGCGCCGTACGACCGGCTTGTGGAATGTCGAAAGTACGCAACCAATACAACTTGCCGCGATTCGAGAAACACAATAAGGTTGCATGAGAGTGAGCAACAATGACGCGTCCGACACTGTCACTTTCTTTCACGCTAGCGGCGGCTTTACCACGACCACCACGACGCTGCGCACGGTAATCGCTGGTGGGTTGTGCTTTGATATAACCATCGTCAGATAGCGTCACAATTAAATCTTCCTGCGGAATCAGGTCTTCACGAGACATATCTAAGGCATTAAACTCGATTTCACTACGACGTTTATCACCATATTGAGTCACCACCGCAACCAACTCTTCGCGCACCACTTCGGTTAAGCGAACGGGGTTGCGTAGAATTTCTAACAGCGCCAGCATGGTATTGAGTAACTCGCCATATTCGGCAAATATTTTGTCTTGCTCTAAGCCAGTTAGACGCTGTAAACGCAAATCCAAAATTGCTTGGGCTTGCTCTGGTGACAGATAGTAGCCATCGGCTCTCATGCCAAACTCAGCGCTAATGTGTTCAGGACGCGTACTGACTTCTTCTGCGCGCGATAAAAGTTCCATCACTTTATCGGCAGACCAACCGCGCTCTAATAAAGCCTGTTTCGCTAAAGGTGGCGTCGGTGATGCCTTTATAATAGCGATCATTTCATCGACATTGGATAAAGCGACGGTTAAGCCTTCTAATAAATGCGCACGCTCGCGCGCTTTGCGCAGTTCGAAACGGCTTCGACGGGTCACCACTTCACGACGATGGCGAATGAAGAACTCTAGAATCTGCTTCAGATTGAGCAGTCTCGGTTGACCGTCAACAATCGCCACCATATTGAAATTAAAAGCCGTTTGCATAGCTGTCGTTTTATACAACTGATTGAGCAACACTTCCAAAGACTCACCACGACGCACTTCAACCACCATGCGCATACCATCTTTGTCAGATTCATCACGCAATCCGGTAATGCCATCAATCTGCTTTTCTTTCACCATTTCCGCGATGCGTTCAATCAGTTTGGCTTTGTTGACTTGATAGGGTAACTCGGTGACCACGATTTGGTTTTTGTTATTTTTTTCTTCAAAATGCGCTCGCGCACGTATGACGACTCGACCACGGCCTGTTTCATAGGCATCACGCAACCCACCAACGCCGTAAATAATACCTGCTGTTGGGAAATCAGGTGCAGGAACATGCTGCATCAGTTCAGCAACAGTCAATGACGGACGATCTAACAAGGCAATGGTGGCATTCACCACTTCGGTAAGGTTATGCGGTGGAATATTCGTTGCCATGCCTACAGCAATTCCCGTTTGACCATTAATGAGCAGGTTGGGAATACGAGATGGAAAAACCACTGGCTCCTGTTCAGAACCATCGTAGTTAGGAGCGAAATCAACGGTATCTTTTTCCAAGTCGGCGAGTAGTTCATGCGCTAAACGTGCCATACGTACTTCGGTATAACGCATGGCGGCTGGTGAGTCACCGTCTACCGAACCAAAGTTACCCTGACCATCCACTAACACATAACGCATCGAAAAATCTTGCGCCATACGAACAATCGTATCGTAAACAGCCGTATCACCGTGTGGATGGTATTTACCAATCACGTCACCAACAACACGAGCGGATTTTTTATAGGCTTTGTTCCAGTCATTGCCCAATTCAGACATAGCATAAAGCACACGACGATGCACTGGCTTAAGACCATCACGCACATCGGGCAAGGCTCGCCCAACGATGACGCTCATGGCATAATCTAAATAGGATTGCTTCATCTCCCCTTCTAGGGAAACCGATATAATCTCTTTAGCAATTTCTGACATGGAAGTTATTGTCCAATCTAACGTATAATCGCGCTATTATAACCCGATTAGCGAGCAGATGACAGACATCCGCTATTATAAGCATTATGCAAAAAGCACATGGCAAACTCAATAATGACTAACCCTAATCAAGATAAAGCTGAGCTAAACCACTTCAATCAACTGGCCGCTCACTGGTGGGACAAGAATGGCCCACTGAAAACCTTGCATGACATCAATCCTGCGCGCTTATCTTTTGTGCAGAAGCATCAGTCCTTAGCGGGCTTACGCGTATTAGATGTCGGTTGTGGTGCAGGCATTTTCAGTGAAGCCTTAGCTAAAGCAGGAGCGCAAGTCACTGGCATTGATCTAGCCGACGAATTGATTCAAGTGGCTCAGCAACATGCCAAGGATTCATCTCTCACTATTGATTATCAGTGTGTGAGTGCCGAAAACTTCGCACAACAACATACAGCACAATTTGATGTCGTCGTCTGCATGGAGCTGCTAGAGCACGTTCCCGATCCAGCTGCCATTTTGGCAGCTGCATCACACTGCCTTGCTCCTCAAGGCTGGTTATTTGCCTCGACCATCAATCAAACGTTCAAAGCCAAAGCATTGGCCGTTTGGGCGGCTGAGACTCTATTAAACCTCATTCCCAAAGGCACTCACGATGCGGATAAGTTTATCCCTCCCCACCAGCTGGTTGCTTGGCTTGAACCTTTGAATTTCAAACCTGTTACGCTAACGGGATTACACTACAACCCGTTCAAACGCACTACCCAGTTAGCCATGCCAGCCGATATCAATTATTTAATGGCTTTCCAAAAAAATGAATGAGCCAAAATCAACTTTTATTAATAAATAACTATGTCCCTTTCTCATTACCAAGCGGTGTTATTCGATTTAGATGGTACCTTGTGCGATACCGCACTCGACTTTACACTCGCACTGAATCGACTCTTAGCCGATGAACAGCGACAGTCGCTGTCCTTATCTCAAGTTCGCGCCCAGGTTTCCAATGGTGCGCTAGCCATTATTCAAAAAGCCTTTCCCGATATTAAAGATGAACCTAGGCTGTTATCCTTGCGTGGTCGTTTGGTAGATTATTATCAACAACATATTGTCTGGCATACACAGATTTATCCTGGTTTAGAGAAGCTACTGGCACAACTCGATAGCAAACAAATTCCCTGGGGTGTTGTTTCAAACAAGCCTGAATCGCTGACGCGCGAAATTATGCAACGCCTCAATTTTTCCTATGCTGCCCGCGCCATTGTCGGCGGTGATACGCTTCAAGTCGCTAAACCTCGCCCTGAACCGCTGTTATTGGCTGCTGAACATTGTCAAACGCCACCTGAGCACTGCCTTTATATTGGCGACCATCACCGAGATGTGATCGCGGCTAAAGCGGCTGGTATGACATCCATTGCAGCAAGTTACGGCTACATTAGTAGCGATGAAAATCCTCATGACTGGGGCGCTGACTGGGTGGTGGATTCTCCTTATCAACTGCTGACATTACTCAACTTATCGGTATGAACATGAGTACACATCATCACCCCTATGCGATTGCTGGTGCCAATAGTGATTTAGGGATAGGACTTGCTTGGCGACTGGCACAACTAGGTTTCCCGCTACTATTGATTGATCGTGATGAAACCAAACTAACACAACTCGCCGATGAACTAGTCGCAGCTGGACATGATGACCCTTTATTAGCCGTCATTAATCCGCTCCAAGCCGACTTTGAGACACAGTGCCAACAATTGGCTCAAGCTGCTCCCACCCTCTCTGGATTCTGTTGGGCTGGAGCTTGGCTAGATCAACCAACCCCCATTCTGAATGAATCGCTAGAACACTGGCAAAAGGGGGTGATGCTCAATGTCACCGCCCCCTTAATGCTGTTCAAAAGCTTAAATCGACAATTAGCCGATGGTCAGGCTATCGCTTGGATCGCTCAACCGCAAGTTTTGGCCTTTACCAATCAACTGAGTGCCTCCAGCTCACTTTGGTCAGCTTGGTTACCGATTATCAATCAGGAGCTAGGTGCAACGACATCACCGCGCCTTCGTTTCTGGTCATTACCCCGCTTGGCAGACCGAGTACATAGGCGCATTTATCCGCTCACCGAACTGCATGAGTTTACGCCGATTGATACCGCCATTGATGCGTGGCTACTGAGTTGGATGGAATATTAACGAAGGTCTAAATAAATCGCTTTGCTTATTATTCAGACTTCCTATTGTTTTTTAGTGGATGAAGGGATAATCTTAATAAGTTATGAGATTTTATTGTACCCCCCTTCCC
>JACXUY010000104.1 GCA_014763665.1 Gammaproteobacteria bacterium | reverse complement strand
TCAAAAGACTGCTTTATCCACTCAATATTTCTATCTTCAGTTAGATCATACAAACTGTATTGTCTGCCCAACTTCTGCCCACCATCACGCGTCAGGAACTGCCATCTAAATCCAAAGTTATTAGTAGTTGATTTAAACCAGAAAATATCAAGCGGAAACGAGAAATAAAATCCCTTATCGAAACTCCCCTCGCCAAACTCTTCGGCAGAGACATCAGTCTTGGTGGCCCATACCCCCATGGTCGCGCCGCTCTTGAAAGTTCGACTGAGATCCAACGTCACCCCTTTATCCTTCGCAAGATACTGCCCTGCACTGAGTTTAACCTCCACCTGATTCTGCGTCCGATAGTAAGCGGTCAGATGCCCGGTGTTGACCTCATAATCGAGAAAATCGAAGCGCTGGTCATAGTCACGTTTTTTCACATGATTCACATCCAATCCTAGCGCCCATGAACGGCCGTATGGGCGATACAATACCTCTCCCCCGATTCCACCAAACATCGACTCAAGATACCCCGCATAGCCCATGACAAACCAGTCACGCCCGGGTTGCCCCACACTATTGAACTGCAAGTTATCGATACGCACGCGCGAGGTTTTCAGATAATCCCGCACTTCGGTTCTAACGCGCGGCAGATTGGACGGCGCTTCATACTCAAACAGGTCATAGTTATCAATCAGACCGATGCCGATACTGCCCGACAGCCAGTTTGAACCGGTAAATTTATAGGTGGCCGCGCCTGCGGCACGTAGCTGATAAAGCAGAAACCCGTCCGGTCCGCCGAAACTGCCCGAAAATTTCGGTTCCAGCGAATACGACAAACGCGACGGCTTCGCTTGATAAACAACGGCCTCGGTTTCCTCCACCGGCGTTGTCATTGCATAACTGACCTTATCCGCCAAGGTATCCGGTTCGGTTTCAAGGGTCGCGACTTTATGAAACGTCTTGCGATCAATCGTGACCTGATTGAATGTCAGATTACGCTCGGTTTCCACAAAACTGAAGCGCTCCACCTCGCTTCCCACACGGTTGGTGAGAATCCGAGAAGCGCGCCCCAGGCCTTTGGCCTTGGCGATATAGGTATTCTGTTTGCCATCGACCTGCAGCGTATCCCCCCGCAACTGAATCGATTCGGCGCAGAAACCTGCCTCATCGCACAGCTTGTGCGCCACCTGTGGCCAATCAACCGGCTGTTTCTCAGGCGGGTAATCCAACTGCACCGCCTCCGGCTGCGCATCCAGAAGCTTGGCCATACCATCCTGAGCCACATTCGTATGAAAGGTAATGCCCAGCATCAGTTCATTGCCGCGTGCATAACCGGCATGCAGGTCAACCCCCTTATTCAGGGCATAAACCGCCCCCACGTTGAAGGGTAAATCCTGTTTAAAGACATTACCTTTGGGTTCATGTTGATAGTCGTTGGCATCGTATTCCAACTTAAGTACCACCGGCCAATCGGCCATGTGATAGCTGACGCCGGCAAACAGCGACATGCGCTCCCCGGCAAAGAACGTCGTAGGGTCGATGGTTCCGCCCTGGCCGGTATCGGTTTCGCGCGTTTTGTAGCTGTCAGAAAGCTGCGCCAACGGGTTCGGGAAATCCCCGCGGCTCGCCAAATAACCCCAGCCCAGGCCCAGCGAAACATCCCAGCGCCCCCATTGCTTGCTGGCCACCAGATATTCCGAAGAAAACAAGCCCGTTCCGCCCACATCGCGAATCCCCACGGAAACTTCGGGCCAGTAATAACTCTCCTCCCACAACCGCGCCTTCACATCCACAGACTTATCTTTATAGCCCTGCGAGCTGCCGGCACCATATTCACGGTTGGCAATATCGGTATATTTGAACAGCACCTCCAGCCAGGGCAGCGGCTGCCCGTAAACTACATAGCGACTGTAAGGTGCTATCTGCGACAGATGCACGCCAAACTCGCCGTCCGGTGCCATTCTGGCCGACGGCATTTCAATCAGCCCCACACCGCCGACGGCGGTTTGGGTTTGCTGTAACGGCTCGGCCGCCGCAACTGCCAGCCAGCCAGCGGCCGCCATCGCGGTTAGCGTCCGTAAAATCAGGCTTTGTAAACGCATCATGGCTGAATCACCTGTGTTGCCAGCCACTGTGTCAACTGCCGGTAAAAACCATCCCGTGAGATCCGGTCATCGGTTGCATCAAAAAGTGACTCCTTCAAGGGCGCCACAATCCATCCACCGGGGGCCACATACGCCTGTTCATGCGTCCAGTATCCCACCTTATGTTTTTCAATCTTTCCGTTGGCCTGCACCACATAAACCCAGCCTTTTTCATAATCCGGTTTCAAGGCATTTTTCTCCCAATAGTCGGAAACAGTTTGGGTCGAAAAATAATCCATAGCACCTTGTTCAAACCCCAAAAAGTAAAGTTGTGTTGGGCGTTTAGGCAACCAGAACACGCTGTCTTCCACAACTAGTCTATTTTTTAACGGGCGCGTTTCGACCCTAAACATATCCAGATCCGACGGTACGGTACGTCCGGTCACCGGCATAGCCTCGATCTGGTCATGCAAAATACGCAAATGCCTTTGCAGCGTCTCGCTCTCGGCGGCTTCAATCAGTAGATTCACCTCCTCAAGCAAAGCGGTTTTCAATTTTAGCTGTTCAGGTTGATTCCCCGCTTTCAACCAGGACGCGCCATGCCAATAGGCGCAATCCTGCACCGCAGCCAATTCCAGCACGGCAGAAAGCCGTACCGGACTTTGCACCGCATAAGTCGATGGCTCATTCACACACCCTTTGAATACAATTTGCACGGTTTGAGGCGGCGCACAGACGCCAACAGAAAAGGGTAAAGATAGCAGTAACGACACAATCCATCGCCCAATAAAACGTGAGGAAACTCTCATGGATAACGCACCGCCTCCCACGGCTTGAGTACCTGAATGGAAATCAAAGGCATCTGAGGCCACCATTTTTGTTGAGACTCCCACACAAAAAAGGTTTGCGGATCCAACCAGTAATAATTGACATGCGTAAAGCCAGTGGACGGCACCTCTATGCGTTCACTGAATTGCAGCATCTCCGTCGGCTTGCCCCAGTACATCCGCGGCTGCTTGCCGTCATAGTAGAGCGTGGCTTTTCCCAATACCTGAAAACGCTGCTCGGTATCGTTATCCAACTCAAAGGGCGCGCTGATGCGGCCATATTGAAAGGCGGCGGCAAAACCGTATTGTGGATAAAGCGGGCTGATCTCGATGCGCGACAGGTCCAACGCCGGCGTGTAATACCGGGTGATACGGCCCTGCCAGGTGGTAAAACCGCTGCCGTCGGCCCCAACCCACTGCTGACCCGAGGCCGCATTTTTGGCCAGCACCAACAGCGCCCGTACCTCGCCGACATCCAGCTCCGCCTTCAGCGTGGCATATTGTAACGATTGCGCCGCCGCTTGGCTGGACAAAGCCACATGCTCGACCTTGGCAAGCGAGCGCAGTTTGAATACCGCCGACAATGACAGGCTTTCGTCCTTAGCCGCAGAAGTCAGGCCGCAGCCTGACAGCAGCGCCGTGCACGCCACTAACCCGGCCAACACCCCATAGAGCAATAAATTCTGGTGATATTTCATAGAGTCATAAAATGGAAGCATAAAAAAGCCGCTTTAACAGCGGCTTGACCGAAACGACAAGTGACGATTAGTTAGAACCAGTCGTACCGGTTGAACCGGTTGAACCCGGTGTGTTCTGGTTATCATTTTGGCTACCCGCCACGGCTATCGCTGAACCTGCAACAGCCGCTAACACAACGCCAGCGGCTACAGCACCGGCCGTAATACCACCCACTGCGGCAGCGGCAGCACCCGCACCTGCGGCAGCACCAGCACCAGCACCAGCACCAGCACCAGCACCAGCACCACCAGCAGCTTGAGCATAAGAAGCACCGCTAGAGAACGCTAGCGCCGCCGCAAACAGAACAGAAAGAACATTTTTAGTTTTCATGACCCATCACCTTTTTAATGTAATAAAAGTAAAACAATATTAATTTCAAATCTTTACCCAAATCGGTAAAGGCAAACCTCATGGCAGAATTTTACTCGATTTCGCTACGCTTTTCTTCATAAAAATCTAATTTTTTCATACCGTTGAATTCACCTAATCAAATACGACACGGGCATGCTTTGCCTGAATCCCATGCCTTTTAATAAACCCGACCGGGGTTTCAAGAATGTATTGCGTGTTATCCGCTTCATAAATAGGACACCGCGCATTTGCATGGCAGGGTTGGATCTCACTGAAA
>JACXUY010000103.1 GCA_014763665.1 Gammaproteobacteria bacterium | reverse complement strand
AAATTGGCAAAGAACAGTGCTTACGGTCAAAAAGATGTCAAAAAACGCTCATTTAACAGAGTGAGTCAAGATGGGCATTGGTCATGCAAAGCACTCAATTACTTTACTTGCCACAGTTTCCTTTTACAGCTAGTCCCAATTCTTTAACTTCAGTTTTTCCTTTTTCCTCGTCAACCTGTTCAAGACCAGCTCCACCTACAAATACACCAAGCTTCATAAACTGTTCAATAAAGTAGTTCTTTCCAGCTTCCATATAAACAATTAAATCATTTGGTGAAAACTCAGATTCGGTAGAAATTTTATGTTCTTTATTTCCTTCGACTTCTTCATAAAAGAAAACGTTTGGAGCACTTTCACCGATACATTTTCCATCTAGCCAAATATCTTTTTTCAAGGCTCCACCAAAGTTACCAGAACGATAAATGTAAACGCCTGACTTACCTTCATCAGGAGAAGAAAACATTTTCGCTTGATTTGAAGCATCTTCGCTTTGCATTGGCACTGAAGAACAACCAACAAGTGAAACTGTGATAAACAAAGCTGATATTAATTTTATTTTCATTTTAATTCTCAATTTTAATTAATAGATTATGGTGACTCGCCTAAATCAACAATAGAAAATGATGAGCCTTGGGCGTAGCATGCAGATGGTACAGCCATAACATAGTAAGTACCTTGTGTTAAGGTTGATGGAGATTCCACTTCAATTTTTTCAAGATTCGAGTTAAAAAAACGTAATGCAGAAGCACTGGTCGTGTACATGATTTTTCGTGAGTCTTGTAATGTAAACTTATATAACTGCGCAGTTAAAGTTTTAAATATTTTTCGCCATAATACCAGAACAATTACGTAACAGCAAGAGAATTTTGTTCCTGATTTAGGTACATAGATATTTGTTCCGATAATCGGCACAATGAAAACTATCTACTCCCCTGAATCAGTTCGCTTTGGTGATTGGCTTCGTTCTCAAAGAGAAGCTAAGGGATTGACCATGCGTGAGGCTGGCAAACTTCTTGGCAAGCCACATAGTTTCGTTGCAAAGATCGAGACTGGTCAGAGGCGTTTGGATGTGATTGAGTACGTGTGGTACTCCCAATCGTTGGGCTTTGATATGGTTGCGGGGTTGCAGTCAATCGTTAAACAGTGAGCTTTCTGGAGCGACTGGGGGGATGGTTGATCATGCTGTTGGCTGTCAGTTAGAACTTCACTGATCATCAATGCGAGCAGTTTTTTTCCTATAGTTTTGCTGTTCGCGTTTACATTGTTTTCTATCTGAAATCGTTACAATTTTGTTTGTATATTTTTAATTTCATCAAAACTCTACCGGCTGGTGAAATTCTTTTATTTTAGCTTAATGGCTGATCTTCACATCAAAATTCGTCTGATCCTTTATGGCTTCTTCAAAGTCCTCACAAGACAGCTCATGCTTGCTATATATCGCATCATGCACGGGAATTCCATCATCTACCACACTGAGCATGGCATCACGAATCTGCTTCTCAAAATACGTCCAAATAAAAAAGAACACACTGGATTTCATTCTTGCCATTTCAGGCTCTTCAGGTTCAGAAGATGTCCAGTCGAGATCTTCGGGAAAGGTATGCTTGGATTGGGCAATGGCATCGTTCAAGATTTCAGGTTTGTGAAGGGCAATCACAGCGGTGACTTCTCGTCTGAGCAGATCTGATTCTTGTTTGAATTGTTCTAGCTTTGGACTGCCTTCAACACTCCTTTGACTGCCATTTGCATAGGCGGTCAGTCGTTTTTTGACCTCATCCAAATCTACACCTAGATCTTGGGCAATCTGTTGACGAAGCTCTCTTTTAAAGTCTGGCTCCCAACTATACCGAAAAATCATGTTATAAGCATTAATCAAATCATCCACTTCTCGATAACGATCACTAGAATAACGGTACAAAATACCAAAGGAGATGATTTGAATACAGCTACTGATGTCATAGTTGATGAATCCAAGGGATCTTCTTTCTGCACTTCTCAGGCTTGCAAACACATTGTAGGTTCGCCCTAAACTTGGATCGTTATTGGCGGTATTCTTTAGCGAGATGGCAAGATGATCAACCACTGGAGAAGGCACAGCTTGGTTAATCAATTGAATAATCGAAGGAACCGATAATTGCTCAAGTTGTTCGATGGAAACATCAAAAGTGGTTAACTCTGGAGGTAGTTGTTGGCATTCCGCTTCAGTGGTTACACTTATACCTGAACATATGGAGGATTGCATATGTGCAGGGATAACTGTAACCCTCTCTTTGGCTGCTTCTTCTTTTATGATGGGCAGAATCAACTCGACCACTCTGGCTGAGATTTCTGCTGCTCTCGGTCTCAAACTCCATGACTTTGCAAAGGCAGTGTTGCCTTCTCCACCTGTACTGTATGAATCGGCTCTCTTGAAGAGGTGATCCATAAAGGTGACACGATTCATTTCTGTTAAAAGATATTGAGCCTGCTTGCTTTTGCTGTGAATTGGCACACCTGTATCATCTTTTCTTGTTTGAATCTGAGCAATCAGTTTAATGACCGCTGTTCCTACTTTTATGATCTTTGGCAGTCTTTGAACATCGTTGATCAAGTCAGTCTCTTGCCTTAACACAAAGCCTGTCACAGCTCCCAGAATCAGAGAAAAGACAAATCCATCATTCTCTTCTCTAGCTTGCTTGTATGCTTCTTGGACATAGGTTTCTAAGAGTCTTTTGTCAACATATTCACAGTCTGCTATTGAGGGTTGAGGAGCGCTGGATAGATACGTTTGAATTGCTCCGCTGTTTCTGCTGACCCATTGTCGACTCACCCCTGAGAGCCTTGCCAGTTCAGCGTTGTTTGTAGTTTCAAACAGTCCTCTACTTTTGAGAACTCGCAAAACTTTCTCTAGATTTGCATTCATTACTTTACCTGTCTAAAGTCAATGCAAATAGGCTAACGTATCTCTCGCAATTCATCAAGAAAGTTAGACCACTCCTGCATCATCTCTCTACGCTCTTCAAGCCTCTGAGATCTGTCATAAGCCGCTTTCACCTTGTTACCTTCAATATGTCCAAGCTGAACTTCAATCAGGTCGTCAGCAAGCCTCAATTGCTCTCTGGCAAGAGTAGAGAAGCTAGATCTGAAACCATGAAACACATGAACGTCTTTATCAATTCCCATAGATCTGAGAGCAATGTTCAGAGTGTTTTCACTGAGTGGTTTATGAGGCCTGGAACCATTGAAAAGATAGTCACCATCCGATAGTTCAAGGGCTTGTTTGAGGATCTCAACCATAGATTCGGTGAGTGGAATCCAGTGCTCTCTTCCCATCTTGTCTTTAGGGATCACCCATAGTTTATTTTGCAAACAAATATGTTCAGGCTTTGCCATTCTGATTGATGCCGATCTAAGGAAAACATAGGGGGCTATCTGCAAACAGAGCTTCACTGAGGGCATTAAATGCTCTGCTTGATCTATGGTCTTGAGAAGCTGTGCAAAGACTTTCTCATCAACAATGGCTGGCATATGAGTGACGGTGGGCTTCTTGGTTGAACCTTGCAACAACTGAGCAGGATTGGCTTCGCAATACAGATTCTGAACACCATACTTGAAGACCTGTGAAGCAATGTTCTGAACTCTTCTTGCTAGATCCAGATACCCTCTCGCTTCGATCCGCTTGAGGATTGGCAGAATGTCCCTTGCTCGTATGTGACTGAGTAACTGCGACCCTAGATTTGGGAGTAGATAATTCTCAATTCTGCGAAGGATGATTTGTTTATTCTTCTTGCTGGAATACCCTTTAAATTCAAGCCATTCAAGAGCCGTTTGTTCAAATGTCACCTCTTGATAATCCTTGATAGATTTGAGGTCGTCACGAAGCTCTCTGGCTCTCTCAAGCGTTATGTCTGGATACTTTCCAAGGGACTTCATTGTCCAAGTGCCTGAATAGTTTTTATAACGGTATCGCCAGATTTTTGAACCTGAAGTTGTCACTTCAAGATAAAGACCATCAGCATCAAGATGACGTTCGAGTTTTGAGGGTGTTTTGATACGATTGATTTTGGTTGTAGTAAGCATGGGTGTCTACTCATTCTGGAATAGTTGATCTACTCAAATTCTACTCATCGGTATGAGTAGAACTTGCCAGAACTGGTTTTTTGAGATTAATTCTTAAAAACCTCGAAAAGCCAGTAAACACAGGGCTTAGAAATGAAAAAAGCCGAACATTTCTGTTCAGCTTCTACGTATAATGGCGGTGGACTAGGGATTCGAACCCCAGGTAGGCTATTAACCTACAACGGTTTTCAAGACCGCCGCCTTCAACCACTCAGCCAGTCCACCTTTG
>JACXUY010000102.1 GCA_014763665.1 Gammaproteobacteria bacterium | reverse complement strand
GCCGTCCCGGCTCTCCTGCCGAACCTCATGAAGGGCAGCAAGCGCCTTGAAAATCAGATGCTCGCGAATCGACGGCATAGCCTAGGCGAAGTCAGAGGCGTCGATGATCAGCACCCGCTTGCCGGCTTCCTCGATAACATCACCAGCGGCGGTCTTCCGGCGGACTAGCTCATTCACGGTGTCGAGATGGTCCATCAGCAGCGCCGTGGACCTCATCGATCGCAGCTTATCGCCATGAAGATGTAGCAGGGCTTCTTTTGTCAGGCGGACGGTAAAAGCCCCATGCATGAAATCCACGTCGGCTGGGCTCCAACCATCCTCTAGGCGGGCAAAATCATTGCAATGATAGTCCGCGCCGCCGGTTTCTAGGGTCGCATCTACTATCTGACTCGCGGGCAGAGCCTTGGCAACGGCAAGGGCATCGGCAAGCTCGCCATGATAGAGAACTTCCTCTCCAAGGTAGTGGGGCTGAGGGTTCAGGCGGCTGGTACTGCCCTTATAGACAGACCTGTAAAGCGTGGCGGTGGGCATAGGGCCTCCAACATCAACAGCGGCTGGGCACCATCAGATCAGTACTAACTGTTCGCCATCACCGACGACCAGGAAGCAGGCTTGGGCAGCTTCAACAGCCCGCCGATAGTGGATGGTTTCGAACCGCTCAGCTTGGTCGAACGCTACCGGCGTGAAATCGTCGGTTGGGTAAACCGCATCGAATATGGCGCGGGCCGCCGCCCGCAAACGCACATCATGGTGCATTTCCGCTTCCTCTAAAGTCCGAATCTAAGGCCCGGTCTTATGGAACATAATGGGAACTAATTTCAACCCGATTCGGACTAACAGTGCCTTTCATTGTCGTTCCGAATACGTAAATATCTCAGAGGACGTTGCGGAAAATGAGGAATATATGGGTTGGGAAGCACGAACGAACTTTGAGAAAATTGGCGTAAACACGACGCTATTGATCTTTCATTCTCCCCAGATGGAATGGGACCGATGGTCGATTAGCGGTCCGTGTGACATACAAATCGAACTGGCAGGATCGAAGTGGATTAAAGCCAAGATCACAGCAGGAAGCCCCAAAGAAGCGACTTTGGAACTACCGACAGGCGAGAAATGGCGCATTACGCCTAAAGAGCCCCACGAATTTGATTCATCGATCTATCTTCGCGGCATGTATTCCGAACATTGGTATGTCAGAGAGCAGCTTTGATTAATCGCATCCATCATAGATGCTTGGCGCAATAAGAGAGCACTACGACCTTAAGGGTAAACGCCGATGAGTCACGATCCGTTTGACGAGTACCGGAAAAGCGCTTGGTTTCGCGCTATGGAGGAGGTGCAGCGGTACGAAAAATTGCTCAACCCTTATCCATTAACCGCTGCGGAGCAGGCGGCGCTTGAGTATTTTAAAGCAGAAAAAGAATTTAAACGTTTAAAAAGCCAGATGGATGCATTCGATCGAAGCAGATCGCACATCAATGACTTGATAACGCAAGATGTCTATCTCGCATCAACGCGCAGTTATATGGATCAATACCCAGACTTCATTAATGATTGGATAAAGGTTCAATCATCACTAGAAGGTGCCTTGGCAATGATCAATTATGATCAGCCGAGAGCCTATCAGCATATGAAAGACGTTATTGATATAACGTCCATTGATACCATCAATGATCGTCTCTTTGGCCAAAGCGAAAGTGATCTTGAGGCTGAAACTGGGACGTATATCGCCACAGGCTTCGAAGCCCGTATAACTCTCGGCGAAGTGACGGTAAAAGCTGAGAGAACGGTAGAAGATCAGCATGAGCAGCGATATCTCGATTCGCTGATACGGCTGCTAACGGCTCTAAAGAACGCGTTTCCGAAGCTATCCCCGAAAGAGATAACCGTCTCTGACGCGCTTACGATCATATTGCTCTTGATGGCAATGAATGATGCCATGAAATCGGCGCAGATAAGCGAGGAGCAAAAGAAAGCTAACGCTGCCCAGCAAGAGATGCTGAAACAGGTCGCTGAACATGCGGCGCAGATTGCGAAGCAAAATTCTGAAAGCATTAATTTAATTCCCGTGGGACCTAGGGCCGTCGCACGTAACAAGGGGCGTATTCGTGAACACCCTAGCCGCGGAAGTGCAACTCTGGCGATCTTCACTCGCGATCAACAGGTAGTTGTGGCAAGGTCATACAAGCGATGGCGGTACGTATATTACAATGATGAACCGACCAACGAGGTTAGAGCGGGCTGGATTTACAAAAATTCCCTCTCTCATTGAAAGAGATTAGGGAAGAAATTTCTTAACCGCTTAAGTGTCAGCCCAACGTTTCTAGCGCCCGATAGACGCTCCCCCTCCCAATCCCCAATTGCCGAGCGATATGGGCGGGCTTCATGCCCTCAGCCTTCAAGCGTCGCACTTCATCCACGGGCACCGAAGGCTTGCGGCCTTTATATACACCAGCGGCCTTCGCTTTGGAGATGCCCTCCATCTGCCGTTCACGGCGGATCGCGGTTTCAAACTGCGCAAACACCCCTAGCATCTGGAGGAAAGCAATCCCGGCTGGAGATGAGGTGTCGATTGGCTGCTCTGTCGCCCGCAGGAACGCGCCCTTGTCCTTTACCTGGGCAACGATCTTCTCAAGGTCGGCAACGGATCGGGCTAGGCGATCGATTCGCGTTACCATCAGAGTGTCGCCCGTGCGCAGGAAAGAAAGCACGGTATCGAGTTCCGCCCTACCGTCTGTTGTGGTGCCGCTTTTTTTCTCTGCCCTAACGATCGAGCAACCCGCCGCCCTCAACGCGGCTTCCTGAATTGTACAATCCTGATCGTCGGTGGAGACGCGGGCATATCCGATGACGGTCGACATGATGAAATGTCCCAATAGACTCTAGATCATGAATTTTTATGTGTCCGACAATTCTGAGTCAACCCTAATCGAACAGTTTTTCTGTTCCACTGGAATGTTCGAGACGGGTATACCGATACGGACCCGAGCACACAGCGGCGCAGTAGGCACCTAACGAATTTTGCGCTATGTCTTCGCAATGACCGTTTGCACAGCCGCAATCTTCCTTTGGTTTTATCCGGACGAGACGGTTGGACCTGCTATCATCACCGCATCCGATAGAATGCTTTCAGATATCGGTTTAGGAATCGAATATGAGAGCAGCCGTTGGAAGGTCGGGGTACTTGGTACCCACCACATGATCCTCGTTGCAGGAGCGCTTTCGTTCAACAGCTTGGCCGTCAGCCAGCTAACTCTAGCGTTAAGGGATAACCCGGCTGCGAGCACTTATGACATTGCCAGCTTGTATGGATCGATCGTCAGCAAGTTAGCGTTTGAGCGAGCATTCAAGCGGATATTGTCCCCTCTAGGAGTTCAGGCTGATACACATAACGGCCTGAAAGGCATCGAGGGTCTAAATCTCGATTCGTCGTTATTGCTTCAACTTTCAGACCAGATGCAGGCCGAAACCATCGACTGTGAAGCTATAATCGTAGGATGCGACGCTCGTGAATGCAGTTTATTTCGTGTAGACAGCAGAGGTATCGTTGCTCGGCATGATGATATAGGATTCGTCTCGATTGGAACTGGCGGAATTCACGCCTCTGGTTATCTAATGCAAGAGCCTTACGACCACAGGACAGGATTTAACGAAGCATTGCTAACGGTGTTCTTGGCGAAGAAGAGGGCTGAACTAGCGCCCGGAGTGGGCCGGGAAACCGATATGTTCTTCGTTAACGGCGATGGAGTTAACAAGGTTGACGAAAGAATAATGGGATCACTTGAGCGCTGCGCTTCTGATATTCAAAAATCTAAAAAGTCTCAATTAAAGAGACTAACCAAGAGAATTGCCTCAACGTTTGCTGGTCTAAAAAACTAACTAATCTATTTTTATTTATTCAAAACGAATAATTTTGCCCGATCTTCCGAGGCAGGTGATGTCATAGAAACAAATCGGCATCATAAATCCATTCCATGCACAGAGAGTTCGATTTTCAAATCAAATCTCTCACGTATTTTCTGCCGATTACGGGACGAATGACTTCCCACGTTCGAACCCCCTACGGTTCATGACGATTTCGTTGACGCGAAGAAAATCGGCGAAGGTTTCCCCCTTCAAGGTTCGCGACAGACCATTTGGCTTGATGCCTAGAACAGCAGATATCTCGCCCTTCCGCACTGGAGCCGGACTCGCCTTCAATCTCCTAACGATCTCATCGGCTGCGGCTGCGGCCCGGCCTGTAAGCTTCTTTGGTATCGGTGCCCAACGCATGATGGAACAGCCAGGAAACGCCCTCTTGATCAGGTCCTCGTTGCTCTTGGATGGCGGCAACATCAGA
>JACXUY010000101.1 GCA_014763665.1 Gammaproteobacteria bacterium | reverse complement strand
TTTGTTAATATCCGCCACAAATACCCGCTGGTCACTTTCTCTGGGCGGTAGTTGTTGATAAGTCATTTTAATGTCCAGCTCTTGCTCTAAGAATTGGAATAACTCTAATAAAGAGGATGAATTTTCAATCCCGCCTCCGATATTATAGGCTTGCCCTTTAATGGTTTCGATATTGTCAGCGGCTTTTAAGTAGAGTTCTACGCAATCGCTAGCATAAAGCAGGTCTCGCACTTGCTTACCATTGCCGGAAATGGTAAAGGGTTCTTTGGCTGTGCCATTTTTGATTTCAATCGCTTTTTGAGTAAACCACCCTAACCAGCCCTGGTCAAAGGTTGCGAATTGACGCCCGCCGAACATCGAGGAATGACGGAAAACAGCGGTTTTTAATCCATAAATTCGCGCAAAGTCGAGCATATATTGGTCTGCACTGCCTTTGGATGTTCCATAAGGTGAATGAAAGTCTAAGTTCACGCTTTCATCAAAGCCATAGGGTTTATCGATACACTCATACCGGGTTTCAGTTTCACGGTATGCAAACTGTTCTAAATCGCCATAGACCTTGTTGGTTGATGAATAAATAATGGTGCTTTCCGGCGAATATAAGCGCACGGCATTAAGCAGGTTAAAACTGCCACCGACATTGACTTCAAAGTCCATTCTGGGGTCAGAGATTGAAGTGGTCATCGCCACTTGCCCGGCTAGGTGATAAATCACATCGGGTTTGTGTTGTTTAATGGTACGTTCAACATCATTGATATTGCGAATGTCGCCGTGTATAAACTCAAAGTCACCTTGCGTTTTGATCCACTCTAGGTTTTGGTAACTGCCAAAGCGATATAAGCTGTCAAAAACTACAAGATCATGGCCTCGCTTTAACACTTCGCTGGCGATATTGGAGCCTAAAAAACCACAGCCTCCGGTTATTAAGTATTTCATGCATATTCCTTTAAACTTTGTTCTAAACCTTGCGATAAGTTGACTTTTGGTTCCCAGCCCAGTTGTCGCAACGCTTGGTTATCAACTTTAAATTCCATAATCTCACCTTGGCGATAAGGCACCGCGCCAAAGTTTAATTTTGTGCTGGTTGGCCCATTGCGTTGCTCAAAAACCTGTTTTAGATTTTGCACAAAGGTTTTTACTTCTATGGATTCACCCGTACCCACCTCAAACTCACTAAAACTTGGCAATCCTGTTGAGCTTTGTAGAACACAGAGAAAGGCAGAAACCACGTCATCAATATAAATAAAGTCGCGCTTTTGAATGCCTGAAGTCAAATTGATTTCAGAAACATTCTGTTTTAACTGTGTTACTAACCAGGCAATAAACTTGGTTGAGTCGTCTTTTGGGCCATACATATGCTCAAGCTGTAAGTTTATGACTTGAATTTTTGATGATTGTTGCTTTAACCAATCGATCAACTGTTTTTTTGACAAGCTATAAGCGTTTAAGTCCCTAGGCAAAAACGAATCCGTGTTTATAAATGTGGTTACTTGATAATTAATTGCAGCTTCCAATACTTTTAAGCCGAAGATTAAGTTGCTTTCTACCACTTCACTCAGCGCACTGCCATTTCGTCCATAATGACAGGCGGTGTGAATCACACAATCAATTCGTTGTTCTTCAAACGCCTGCTCAATTGGCTGGATATCCACATCATAGCTTTTGTATTGCCCAGTTAAATGTTCTATACGCCATAGGTTTGAGGTGGAGCGTTTTAACACCACAACCTGATAACCTTGTTTGAGCAAAGCTTCTAAAAGATGACTCCCCAAAAAACCAGTTGCACCAGTGAGTAAAACGGTTGGCTTTGACATTAGAAATTCACACCAAAGAATTCTTCAAGTTTTTCAGCGATATAGTCTAAATGGTCTTTACCCAGGCCAGGATAAATCCCTAACCAAAGTGTTTGGTTCATGGTAATGTCGGTATTGGTGAGCTCACCGACTACACGATGTTCTACGCCTTCAAAATAGGGCTGGCGAATTAAATTACCGGCAAACAGTAAGCGTGTTCCAATTTTGTTTTGATCTAGGTATTTGGTTAAATCCACTCGACTGACACCCGCTGTTTCTTTTAGCGTAACCGGAAAACCAAACCAAGATGGGGTTGAGTTTTCTGTGGGTTCGGTGAGTTCAATAAAATCAGTTACCGTGCTTAGACGATTTTTTAGGTAGTCGAAGTTGGCATTACGCTTTTCAATAAACTCCGGCAAACGCTTCAATTGCGCTAAACCACACGCGGCTTGCATATCGGTGATTTTAAGGTTGTAGCCTAAATGCGAGTAGGTGTATTTGTGGTCGTAGCCTTCGGGTAAGTTGCCAAGCTTCATACTAAAGCGGGTGCCGCAGGTATTGTCGCAACCAGGTTTACAGTAACAATCACGCCCCCAGTCACGGAAAGATTCGGCGATTTTAATTAACTGACCGTTATTGGTAAAAACGGCTCCGCCCTCGCCCATGGTCATATGATGGGCCGGATAAAAACTTAAGGTAGCGATATCACCCCAGGTGCCCACCATTTTGCCGTCAAATTTGGCCCCGAGCGCGCCGCAACAGTCTTCGACTAACCACAGGTTATATTTTTCACATAAGCTTTTGACTTTGGCGAGGTTGAATGGATTACCTAAAGTGTGCGCCAACATTATCGCTTTGGTTTTAGGCGTAATGGCGGCTTCAATAAGATCGGCATTGATGTTGTGGGTTTTTAAATCCACATCTACAAATACCGGTACTGCGCCAAATTGCACAATCGGATTCACCGTAGTTGGAAAACCAGCGGCGACACCAATCACTTCATCACCTTTTTTTATCGCTCGCTCACCCAGTTTTGGTGATGTTAGGGTGTTGAATGCTACAAGATTAGCTGAAGAACCCGAGTTGACGGTAATTAAATGTTTAACACCGATAAATTCGGCAAGTTCTTTTTCAAATTGTTCATTGAAACGCCCTGTTGTTAACCAACCGTCTAACGATGCTTCAACCATATATTGCAATTCTGTGGAACCGATGACTTTCCCCGATGGAGGTACCACTGTTTTACCGGGTTCAAAGGGTTTTTCCGCGTATTGCAGTTGCGCGTATTGTTCAACGAGTTCGGCGATTTGTTTTCTTAGCGTTTCAGTGGTTTGCATTGTTCATATCTCTCATAAATTCGTTTATTTCGTTTAGACAAGCTTGTTGCATGTCCTTTTTGTTTAACCAGGCCTGGTGCCATTGGATGATTTTGGCGAGCGTATGCTCTAAGCGCCAAGTTGGGTGCCAATGCAATCGCGCTTTGGCTTTAGATATATCCAGTTTTAAATAACCTGCTTCATGTGGATGCGCATTTTTATCTAGCTCCCATTTTGCGCCAGCCCAGTTTTGTACCATGTGGTTTAAAATCCAATCGACTGGTTTAGCGTCGTCTTCATATGGTCCAAAATTCCATCCTTCGGCAAATTCGGTTGGGTTTTGGTAAAGGTTTTGTGCCAAGACTAAATAGCCGGAAAGCGGCTCAAGAACGTGTTGCCATGGGCGGGTTGAAGCCGGGTTGCGAATAACAACAGGTTGATTTATTTCAAACGCCCGTAAAATATCGGGAATTAGGCGATCATCCGCCCAATCACCGCCACCTATCACATTACCCGCTCTGGCTGAGGCTAAGCCAATACCCTGCTCTTGCATAAAGGAACGACGATAGGCGGAGGTTACCAGTTCGGCACAGCCTTTTGAGCTGGAATAAGGGTCATACCCCCCCATTGGCTCATCTTCACGATATCCCCATACCCATTCTTTGTTTTCATAGCACTTGTCAGTGGTGACGCTGACAATCGCTTTCAGGTTTGGGCAACTTCTCGCTGCTTCCAACACCTTAGCAGTTCCCATGACATTGGTATCGTAGGTTTCTAACGGCTCTTTATAGGACAGGCGCACGAGCGGTTGTGCAGCCATATGTATAAGAATATCTGGGTTAAACTCGACCAGACTGGCTTTTAGGGTTTCAAAATCGCGAATATCGCCAATTTGCGATTCGATTTTTTCCGCTACCTTGGCTTCTTCAAACAAACTCGGGTTAGTTGGTGGGTTAAGTGCATAACCTTTTACGGTTGCCCCCATTTCTGCTAACCAAAGTGATAACCAACTGCCCTTAAATCCAGTGTGACCCGTAAGATAAACGCGCTTTCCTTGCCAAAAATTCGGATCGACTATCATGGTTTATTCCCAGTTTTTCCAAGGCGCTTTGCCAGATTGCCAAAGTTCTTCAAGATGGTTTTTATCGCGCAAGGTATCCATAGGTTGCCAGAACCCGTGGTGTTCATAAGCCATCAATTCACCATCTTCCGCCAAGCCCATTAATGGCTGTTGTTCCCATATGCAATCATCTCCAGTGATACGCTCTAACACTTTAGGCGAAAGCACAAAGAAACCACCGT
>JACXUY010000100.1 GCA_014763665.1 Gammaproteobacteria bacterium | reverse complement strand
GTAAGGCGTAAAGTCCTGGTATTGGTAACGCACTTCAATTTGCCCCAAGAGTGCGTGGTCGCCGCTGGCTTCACCTTGGGGGTAGGCGCGCACGCCGCGCGGTCCGCCCAGTGACATGTCTTCGGAGCTGTCGAGGTTTTTGTTGGACCATTGACCGCTCACACGCGCATAACCGCTGAAGCCGTTGGCGATGTTTTGAATGCGGGCGATATCCAGGTTGGTTTTGAGATAGGTTCCTTGGGTTTCGGCAGTCGTTGCATCGCTTTGGCGAACGGAATCGGTTTCGATATTGAGGTCGCCCGCGGTGAAGGTGAGGCTACCATAAGTGACACCACCACCACCGAGTGCATCGCGGTGGTCAAATGCCAGGCTCAGCGGGAGCGTGTTAGTGCTTTTATCGGTTTTGGTGTCGGTGGAGCCGGTTTCGTCGGTAAAGGTTTTACGTTGCACTTCTGCACCGAGCATGACGTTGGTTTGTTGCGAGCGGATCAACGGGTATTTGAGGCCGGCACTGACCACATCGGCCACACCGAAAGCATCCAGACTGGCATAATCCTGACCCAGTTCATAGGTGGTGCGCGAATAGCCGATAGTGGCTTTGAGTCCGTCGGTTCCCACCGGCAGGCTGTAGCCGATATTGCCAAACCACATGCCTTCGTCGGTGCGCATGACGCTGACGCTGAGTTCATCGCCCAGGGTGGCTAGACGGTTGGCGTTGATGGAGGCCATGAGGCGGTTGGCGCCGGTGTAGCGGTTGCCGTGGTTGTCTAAACTGACCAGGCCGTTGTAACGTTTGCCTTCTTTGACTTGCAGGTCAAGATCGCCTTGGCCGGTTTGGGCGCCGGGTTTCATCACCGGAGTGATTTGAATGCCGGGCAGATCGCTAATCAAGAGCGTGGTGCGTTCGAGTTTGGACGATTGAATCAGGTCGCCGGGTTGCAACGGGTTGAGGAAAGGCTGAACCTCCTGCCCCAATTCGCCTTTGGCGAGAACTTGGCCGTAACGCCCTTCGAGTACGTCGATTTTAAGCACGCCGTCGGTTAACTTTTGTGCGGGCAAATAGGCGCGGGCAAAGGGGTAGCCGTGGTCACGGTAGTATTGACTGATTTGATTGGCGAGACGGCGCATGCCGCCGATATCAAGCGGTTGTTGGGTGACGTCACCCAGCACGGCTTGCAGCTGTTCCTGGGTGAAGACAGTGTTGCCGCTGATAGTGACACTTTTAAGCTGCACGCTTTGACCGCCGGCTTGTTCTTTCAACAGGCCGGGTTCGGGTAGTTGCAAAGTTTGGCCTTGTGGCATGGGTTGAATGGTTTTGGGTTGTACTTCCTGCAGTATCTGCCCGGCGTCCGGCTGAGTGGCGGCGTGGGCATTGGCACCCAACGCACTGAGTAGCGCCAGGGTCATCAGCTTGTAGTTAAAAATTGGATTAGATTGTTTTGTCATAATACGTTCCTGAAAAGGGTACCTGGGCGTTGGCCGTTGCGCGCTGTGTTCATGCACGCACCCGGCCTGTTCAGTTTAGTTTTGCGGTGTCTCGGCTTACCCCTTGGGGCGCCGAGTTCTTCGGTTGATACGCTCGTTTATTCCTCGGTATTCAAGGAGGCGTTGGGCATTCTGATACCGCCGTTCACAACAAACACGGTTTGCATTCCGCTTGCGTTGCCGGCGCCGTTACCCAATCCACCGGCGAGCATTCCGCCATACGCACCGCCTGCTTGCCCCGGTTCAACCGTCACTTCAACCACTTGCAAACCGCCGATCATCTGCGTGCTGCCGGCATCGCCAAGGGTGAGCGTTAGAGGTGTAGGTGCCGGCACAACCGGAGGCTGAATCGGATTGCTTACACTATTTTGCACGTCACTCACGGCGGTATTGACTTGGGTCGCCGGGGTGATGTCTGCCGTTAGACCGGCCTGTTGAATCAGGTTGTAGTTACCGGCATCGGCTCCACTGATAGTATAAGCGGTGGTGACCGCTTTACCGTCACCCACATTTTTATCGGCAAAGGTGGCGTTGGCGTCAGAAAGCACCACTTCGTCATTCAGCAAGGCATTGACTACACCGCCGGTAACGGTGGCCACCGTGGTGCCATCGTAGACTTTGTTAGCGGCACTGCCGCCAGTGACGATCAGATCGGCTTTAGTAATCACAAAGTTATTGGTACGCGTACCAATCAGATCGTAACCCATTTGGTCGGAATAGATATTGAATGAATAGGTGCCGACATCTTTTTTACCCACGACATCACCTACAGTAAAAATGTGCTGATTATCATATGTACCAGCAAGTACTGCGACATCATTCACATCCGTTACTGTTTGAGCATCATAGGTTTTCCCATCCTTCAAAGAGCTCACAGTTAATGCAGTCATGAAGGTTCTAAGTAACGGGTTTGTGTATCCTTCATAAATACGCCAAACGTTAGCTGATCCACCTTGATCATCAATACTCCATCCTGCTGAGCCATATGTAGCCAAGGATTGCAGTTCAGCGCTAGTCTTGCCAGTACCACCCGCGCTGGTGATTTTGCCGGAGGTCGTTGTATCCCAGTAGCTATTGGTGACGTTAGCACCGGTTGCATCACCGTTAGTTCCGATTAGCCCTCCTACTTGGGTACTATTCACACCTACCGCAATAGCACCAGTAGCATAAGCGTTGGCAACTGTATTCGTAGACAATTGCCCAACTAAGCCACCAATATTGCTAGCTGTATCACCCACTGTAAGCGCTGCTGTGCTATAGGCGTTGGTAATACTTGCCGATGAGGCATAACCTGCGAGGCCACCTATCTGAAGTGCATTGTCACTCACAGCAACTGTTCCTGTGGCATAAGATTCACTAATCTCGTTACCCGAAAAATCGCCCACGAGCCCACCAATATAGGTGCCTGCGTTGGTTGTTGTGATGCCGGTATTGGCATAACTCTGGGTAATAACTGATGAACCAGTACCGATACCTACCAAACCACCTACGCTTCTAGCGTTTTCAGACAGCGTAATGGTATTGACGGCATACGAACCAGACACTTGCGCACTATTAAGATCACCTGCCAGTCCGCCAATATCCGAGCTGTTTGCACCGCCAATAATGTTGCCTGTGGCATGGCTTTGAGAAATCTGCACCCCGTTATCTGCGCGTCCAACCAATCCACCTACCTCATAGGCACCTGATTGAAGTTGGATTTCACCGCTGGCACTGCTTTGATCAATCACACCATCGGCGCCAACATAACCAACCAGTCCGCCGATGCGGTTTTTACTAGTACTACTGACTAATTGAATAACAGCCCCGCTGGCTTGCGATGCGGTAATGGTTGACTCGGCCAATAACTGTCCAACCAAACCACCAGAACTTTTAATAGCCGACACGGTGCCCGAGGCAGTACTGTCGGAAATGTCAGTGTAAGCCGCCTCACCCACCAGACCGCCGAATGTTCCAAATCCATTTATCAAGTTTGCATCTGGGTTGGCTTGCTCCAAACGAACTGCTCCCGTGGCATGAGAATCCTCGATACTGGAACGTGCGGCATCAAAGCTTGTACTACCGACAAGACCGCCCAGTTTGCTGACCGTCACAAAACCACTGCTCCCGTTATCCACCAACCTGCCGATGACATCACCAGAGGCAGTGCTGTTGAGGATGGTACTACGATTGAGGAAACCCACCAGACCGCCGACTGAGGTGAGACCATAGACATCGCCAGTGGCGCTGCTGTTGCTGATGTTTGTCCCGACGTTGGCATAGCCGATCAACCCGCCAACACGCTCCTTGCCAGTTGTCACGCCAGTGGCGGTGGCTTGGCTTACGTTAACCGTGCCTGAGTTATTGACCGATTCACCCACCAGGCCGCCCACCCGGTTGCCATCGGCGGCGGTGACTGTGGCACTGCTGCTGACCGTCTCCAGACTGCTGTTGCCCAGCAGCAAGCCGACCAGACCACCTGCGCGGACATCACCAGTTAAAGTGCTGGATATTTCACTGATACCCGTCACCGAGACATTGCGGATGCTTGTGTTATCCGCTCGACCCGCCAACCCACCCAACCAGCCACCGGTGCTGACGATATTGACGCCATCCAAGGTCAGATTTTCGATGTTTGCCCCTAAAGTGTATCCAAATAACCCAAGGTAATTCCCGCCTGTAACACCAAGATTGCTGATGGTGTTACCCAGACCATCAAAGTTGCCTGTGAATTTAGTTGTGTCATTTCCAATCGGTGTCCAGTTGGTTATGGCTGTGAGATCAATATAGTTTGACAATTTATAATCAAACCCGTCACTTGCTACTAGATTAATGTTTTGCAGTTGCTCTGCGGTGGTGATGGTGTAGGCTGAACCATCGGCACCCGTTTGCTGCGCGGCTGTTTGACCGCCCCAGCCACCAGCAAATAGTGTAGAAACCTCACCTACACGGTCTTGCTCACGGGTAACGTTG
>JACXUY010000039.1 GCA_014763665.1 Gammaproteobacteria bacterium | reverse complement strand
TTTAAAAACCATTATCCATAGCTAGGTTTTCTGGCTATAAAAGCCGACATGGGTCGTCCATCGGCTAGGGTGATGACCTCATCACACAGAATTTGATAATCTGCGAAAACCGTCGCCAACTCGTTTGGTGCCAGTAAAAAACGCGGATTTTTCGGACTACCAAAGGCTTCACTGCCCTGCATAAAGGTATGGTAAATCAAGTAACCCTGAGGAGCTAATAGTCTTTTAATGACGGGGAATAAGGGTCTATGTAAATAACGGGCGACATGAATGACACCCAGACTTGCATCGGGCATGTCCATAAAGGGGTCAGCAATTCGCTCACAATCCCGTTGCAAGGTGCGAATGGACACCTGTTGGCGACTGGCCAGACTTTCTGCTTTTGCTAGCATTTCGGCTCGAATGTCAACACCGGTCATTTGCCAACCCTGCATCGCCAAATAGACGGTATCTCGCCCCGAACCACAGCCAATATCTAAACCTTGACGTAACAAGGAGTCATTTGGCAACACCACTTCATTCACAAAGCGTTGCACCAACAGCGATGGTCGCCACGCGTAGGCATCACTTTCACCCGACGCTAAGGCCTGCTGCTCAATCAGTTGCTGCTTGAAGGCTGGTGTCCAGACTTGCAATTGCACCTGTTGGTAACCTTTCACTGCTAACCATGCTTTTAAATCAACCTGTTGTTCGGGTGCATGCACTATCGTCATCACTTGTTGTGGCTCTGGTAATTCATATTGACGGTCCGATAGTGCAGCAACCCCATCAAAATGAACACTCCCCTGGCAATGCCCTTGCAAAAAAGCCGCTTTAGGGCGAATATCGACAATAATTTCCACTGATGTGACCATAACACGCTACAAAATTTTTAGAAAAGATAATATTGGTTCACTTTATGCTTCGTCTCTATCTGATTCACTAACCTAATCGTAGCACTATGAGAAGAAAACCACAGATTAACTGAATATC
This sequence comes from Gammaproteobacteria bacterium, assembly GCA_014763665.1. Taxonomy (GTDB): domain Bacteria; phylum Pseudomonadota; class Gammaproteobacteria; order Thiomicrospirales; family Thiomicrospiraceae. Next base: position 16,890 of record JACXUY010000039.1, on the reverse strand, counting down.
ATGAATAAACTCGCCACCCTACTCGGCCTAATGCTTGGGGTAATCGTCGTTGTTTCCAGCATGTTCGATTACCAACAAATGCATTTTGTGTCTGCCTTCTTTGATGCACGCTCGGCGTTAATCGTCTTGGGTGGGGTGTTGGCTGCTGTTCTGATTAATTATCCACTCAACCAACTCCCTTGTCTATTCAAAGGCATTTGGATTGCTATGAGTCGAGAAAGCCGCTCTGAACAAATGGTAATTGATGAACTGCTCGATCTGGCCATTATCTCGCAACGTCAGGGCAAGCTGGCTTTAGAAAAGCACATAGAGTCGATTGATCATGGTTTCATTCGACTCGGTTTAGCAGAACTGTTAACCAGCAACGATGCCAGTGCACTCGAACGGAACTTACACAACGAGTTGTCAAGCATGCAGCTGCGTCATGCCAACTGTCAAGAAATGTTCTACAACATGGCTTCCTATGCGCCGGCCTTTGGCATGCTAGGAACCGTGATGGGACTGATTATGATGATGAGCATGCAAGGCAACACCAATCCAGCTGACAATTTCGCTATGAGTGAGGGTAACGATGTCATGCAGCAACTGCTCACCGGTATGGGGGTAGCACTGGTAACAACCTTTTACGGTGTGTTGTTAGCCAACTTCATTTTTTTGCCCATTGCAGGCAAATTAAGCAACCTGTCTAAGCAGGAAATTCGTGAGGCTGAAATTATCATGATGGGTATATTAGCCATTCATCGACAAGAATCCCCGCTACGTATTAAAGACGAATTGCTCATGTTTGTTTCACAACGTCTACGCGACGATATTAACGAGCAACGACAACGATGACGGCTAATCGCTTAAAACAGTCTCTTTCATTCAACGCTCCCAAGATGGATCGTGAAAGTGCGTGGTTGCTCACCTATATTTCGCTCTTTACCTCATTACTCGCTTTTTTTATTCTTTCAATGAACCTCGTCACGCTGGAACAAAACAGTGAAAAACGCCATTTTCAAAAAATACAAATGCAGCTTTTTAAGCAAACACTGGCTGTTAAGAAACGACTTCACCTAGACTGGTTGCAAGTTGAAAATACCGTCAGCAAAGGGATACGACTTACCTTACAAACACAGGATAATGGCGATGAACTCTTCACTTTGGGTTCTAACAAGCTCGCTCCAGCATGGCAAAATCGTCTTATTGAACTGAGTGTGCTTTTGGATCAACTACAGCTTGAATCCTACACGCAACGCCAAAATCAATACATTGAGACCATGACCCGAGGTAGGCAACACCTACAGCTTCAATTGTTAATCGAAGGACATACCGACGCCAGACCGATTAAAAGCGCTCGATTTCCCAGCAACTGGGAGTTATCAACTGCTCGCGCTATGACCATTCAAGCATTTTTAGAACAAAAACTAAAACTCCCTGCTAAAACCTTTGCCATTGCTGGACTAGGGAGTTTTAGACCTAAAAACGATGTGCTAAATTATGCAGAAAACCGACGCATTGAAATTTACATGCAACTCAATATTTATCAAAAGCAGACTAGCCATGACACACCATGAACGCAAAGCGCGTAAAAGCTGGCTACTTTCTTTAGGTGATCTAGTCACCTTGCTCATCTGTTTTTTTATCATGACGCTGGTACTCAACAAAGGTGATGTGAAACAGGTTCACCAATGGATTGATGGACAAATCGAGCGCAGCTACCAATCGCTAAACGCTTCCTTAGCTGAATCTTTTAGTTCAGGGGTGGCGTTATCACGCGATAATGAAGGTATTTTAATCACCATCAACACACCAGACGCCTTTGAAAGCGCCAAAACACAACCATCGCCACAACTCACTGAATTAGTTAAACAAATAGCACTTCTATTGCCACAATTGCCAATTATTCAAGTAGAACAAAACTATCCCGAACTCATTCACTCTATGCAACAAGCCGGATTAAACTGGTACACAGACATTATTGTTGAAGGACACACCGACAACGACGCCATTGCCGCTACAAGCCCTTTACGCAACAACTGGCAGTTATCAGCATTACGGGCACAATCGGTTATGATGTTACTGCAAAACGAATCAAATCTTCCTCCTGAACGCTTTAGCCTCGCTGGGAAAGGCGAACACGCACCGATTGTTGACAACGACACAGCCGAACACAAAGCACAAAATCGACGTATTCAAATCCGCATTAATGCCGCCATGTTAAAAAGCAAACCGAGCAGTTGATTTTTCTGGGATTCAAGCCCAATTTTCGCTATAATTGTGAACATTTGATTAAATCCACCCCCCTTATTTTCGTAAAAGAGAAATCATCGTCATCATGCAACTTGCTCAACGCGTCCTTGCCGTCAAGGAATCACCGACCCTAGTGGTCACTGCCCGTGCCTTAGAACTGAAACGTCAGGGACGTGACATTATTAGCCTAGGCGCTGGTGAACCTGACTTTCCCACGCCTGCACACATTCGTCAAGCAGGTATTGAAGCGATTGAAGCAGGTAAAACACGTTACACCGCAGTCGATGGCACACCCGAACTCAAAGAAGCTATCGTTGCCAAGTTCAAACGTGAAAATGGATTGGATTATACTGCAAAACAGATCCTCGTCTCATCGGGAGGTAAGCAAAGCTTTTACAATCTGTGCCAAGCTTATTTGAATGAAGGCGATGAAGTCATTATTCCTGCACCCTATTGGGTTTCTTACCCAGACATGGTGTTGCTGGCTGGTGGTTCACCGGTGGTGGTAAAGGCGGGCATCGAACAAGGCTTTAAGATTACCCCTGAGCAGTTAGCATCAGCCATCACCAACAACACCAAGCTCTTTGTCATCAATAGCCCTTCTAACCCAACGGGCGCGGTTTACAGCCAAGCAGAAATGCGCGCCTTAGGTGACGTGTTAGCATTGCATCCTCAGGTGCTCATTGCCACCGATGATATGTACGAGCACATCATTCTGGGCGATACACCTTTTAGCACTTGGTTAAATGCCTGCCCCGAAATGGTGGATCGTACGGTCACGCTTAATGGTGTTTCTAAAGCTTACAGCATGACGGGATGGCGTATCGGCTACTGTGCTGGCCCTTTAGCACTGATTAACGAAATGAAAAAAGTGCAATCACAAAGCACCTCTAACCCCTGCTCCATTTCGCAAGCGGCCACCGTGACGGCACTAAATGGCGATCAAACTTTTATTGCCGACATGGTTAGCGCATTCAAAGAACGCAGTGCATTTATTACGCAAGCACTGAATGCCATGCCTGGTATTAAAGCCCTCTCTCCCGATGGTGCTTTTTATAATTTCTTCGATGTACGTGGGGCTATGCAAGCCACTGGCTGTGCGACGGATACCGAACTGGCAACGCGTATTTTAGAAGAAAATGATCTCGCTTTAGTCCCTGGCTCTGCCTTCGGTAGTGACGGTTACATGCGCTTATCTTTTGCTACCAGCATGGAAGAGCTACAGGGTGCGATGGCGCGTTTGGCAGATTTTTTAGCGAAAAATACGCGCCACTAATCTGATTATGAAAAACCAGCCAGATAGCTTTATTAGCTATGCCATTGCCAATTTCTTCGACACTTTTTTGGTGTTCTGGCTGAGTTTTCTCACCGTTGGCTTATTCAACTTTGTTGACCAACTGCCAACCAACAGCGACGTACCACTTCCTGATATGTGGATGTTCATTTATGAACATATCTTCTTATTTTCACAGTGGTTTGTGCCCATTTTACTGGGTATTTTTGTTGTTAATGCCTTTTTACAACGCTTTCTATTATCCCGTATGGCGCAAAAGGTAATTCATGCGTGGATTCTCGTTTCCATTGCCATTATTGCTGGTGCGATGCTCGGCTCTACATACCTAGGACAAGGCGAACCCTTTTTTCTTAATATGCCTATTCTCGGCGGACCCTTTTTCATTACCCTCTTCTCTTTTGGTGTTTATTTCATCAGTATCTTAGGGGTTTCTATTGTTACTTATAGCATTTCTCGCCTAACACGCCCCAAACAAAGCCCCTTAGACTTACTCGATGAAGCACCCAAAAACAACACTTACTCAGCAGTCGCTTCATAAACCATGACTACTCATGCTTGGCATCCTTATAACAGCATCCCAGCCAAACCAACGCCGCTCGCGGTAAGTCGAGCACAAGGACACTATCTGCATCTAGCGGATGCAACTCAGCTACTCGATGGTATTGCCAGTTGGTGGACAGCGATTTTTGGCTACAATCACCCTGCTTTAGTGGAAGCTATTGGCCAACAAAGTCAACGCCTTTCTCATGTCATGTTTGGTGGTTTAACCCACCCAGCTGCCGAGCAATTAGCCGAGCAATTAGCGCAACGCCTGCCGCATAACTCAGCCATTTTCTTTAGTGATTCGGGTTCAGTGGCGGTAGAAATCGCCCTTAAAATGGCACGTCAATATTGGCATGCACTGGGCTTGACCAATAAAAAACGCTTTCTCGCCCTGCGTAACGGCTATCATGGTGATACTTGGGCAGCAATGAGTGTCAGCGATCCCGACAGCCTACACCAGTTATTTCGTGATGCCAGTGAACACACCTTTTTTGTCCCCACGCCAAACTACGGTTTTGGACAAACAGAGGGCGACTCAGCCGCCCTATTAGCACTCGAAACCTGTATCGCTCAAAACCACCACAATATTGCCGCATTCATTCTGGAACCCATTTGGCAAGGTGCTGGAGCCATGAACTTCTATTCACCCAGCTATTTGCAAGGCGTGCGCCAGTTGTGTAATCATTATCAGGTGTTATTAATTTGTGATGAAATCGCTACAGGTTTTGGCAAAACGGGAGCTTATTTCGCCCATCAGCACGCCAATATTCGCGCTGACATTGTTTGTCTAGGCAAAGCCCTAACCGGTGGTATGATGACCCTAGCCGCCACTTGCGCCAGCCAAGCCATTGCCGATAGCATCAGTCAACATAGCCCCCACCGCTTTATGCATGGTCCAACCTATATGGCCAATGCGCTCGCCTGTGCTTGTGCTAGTGCGAGTCTGCAATTGCTCGATGAAATAGATTGGCTTGCCAAGGTAACCACTTGGCAGCAAGAAATGACGACAGCTTTTCTCAGCTTAACTGAGGTAGAAGGCGTTACGGAAGTAAGAGTATTAGGGCATGTCGCTGTGGTTGAACTGGATAGCGCCTCACTGGCCGCCGCCACCCAAGCCAGAGCGGTAGCCGCTGGTATTTGGATTCGTCCTTTTGGGCGTTGGGCCTATTTAACCCCGGCTTATACCATGACCTCTGAAGAGCGGCAGCAATTATTATCTAGCTTTGTTGAGGTGATTCGCCAAACCTGTCAGGCGCAAGACACTGCCCCCAGCGAAGTTGTTTAACGCAAAAAGTTAAACAACAGCTGCAATCGCCTGTTCAACATACTTTGGCAGTGCAAAACTCGCCACATGCATCTCAGGCGTGTAATAACGCGTAGATAATCCACGTTCAGCATAGCGTTCCTGCAACTGCTCAATCGACGTATGGCGCAATCCCCTATCGGTTGCCCCCCAAGCCAGTGTCATTACGCCACCAACATAGGTGGGAACAGCCGCAGTAAAAAAATGACTATCAACAAACAAAGGCTTAAAACGCTTGGCGGTATCTAACAATTCATCCAACTGATAAAAAGGCACACCATTTTGCGCCACAAACACGCCCTGCTCTGCTAAACAGCGACGAATGGCAGTATAAAAATCGGCACTAAACAAGGCCTCAGCAGGACCATAAGGATCAGTCGAGTCAGAAATTACTACATCAAACTGTTCATTGGTTTCATTAACGAAAGCAACACCATCACCAATGACCAGCTGCAAACGCGCGTCGCCGAAAGCACCAGCAGAGTGAGCGGGAAAGTATTGCTTGGCCGTCTCAATCACAGCGGCATCAATCTCCACCATCGTCACTTGCTCAACACAAGGATGCTTCATCACCTCACGCAAAATACCACCATCGCCACCGCCGATAATCAACACGCGCTTGGGCAGAGGATGCGCCAATAAAGGAACATGAGTGAGCATTTCATGGTAAACAAACTCATCTTTCTCGGTGGTTTGCACCACGCCATCTAAGGTCATGACACGACCTAACAGCGGATTGGTGAAAATTTCCAGTCGTTGAAAACCCGTATCTAGGGTAAACAGCTGTTCAGTCACTTCAAATGACTGACCGTAACCAGTATACAACTGTTCAATCAGTGTCGTCTGCATTAGTCGACTCGCCCACGCAAATGGCTAGATACAATCACTTCATCTGGATTAAAGGCTGCTTTCAGTACATCGACTGCTTTTTCAGGCATTGAATCGCCACAGGTAAAGACATCGAAAGCCGCATAGCCACGCTCTGGCCAAGTATGTACAGAAATGTGCGATTCCGCTAACACCGCCACCCCAGAAATACCGCCATTCGGTTGAAAATGGTGCAAATGAATATGCAACAAGGTTGCTTGAACCTGTTTCACCGCTTCAATCAAGGTGTCTTCCATCAATTCCAACTCGTCCAAGCGCGAAGCACCCCACAAATCAATAATGATGTGCGTACCGGCGTAAGTCATGCCATTCTTGGTGATGAAATGATCGGCGGGTTCGAGCGTTTGAGCGTCGATGTTATTATGGCTTGGCCATGCGTTTTTCGCTTCAGTCGAAGCGTCGCTGGATTGTTGCGAATGGAACAATTGCGGCACCCTCTGCAGTTAAAATAGCAGAAAATTATGCCACAATTTCCTTATAAATTCAAGGGGTAGCAAAAACCCTACTCAGCTAAGACTTCAAAGCTGTGTGTTATTTCAGCCACTTTACCCAGCATAATTGAGGCAGAACAATACTTTTCCGCCGACAATTTCACCGCGCGCTCTGCCTTAGCCGCATCCACTGCACCCGAAATTTTAAAGTGAATGTTAATGCGTGTGAACACCTTGGGTTCTGTCTCAGCACGCTCAGCTTGTAATTCCGCTACGCAGCCTGTAATCGGTTGCTGCATTTTTTCTAAAATCGACACCACATCGAAACTGGCACATCCGCCCATGCCTAACAACAGCATTTCCATTGGACGCACACCCAGATTTTGACCACCTGCTTCGGGGGGACCATCCATGACCACCGCATGACCGCTGCCCGACTTGCCTAAAAACAAACGATCCTGACACCACTGTACACTGGCTTTCATGCCCTATCTCCCGTGTTGAATAAAGCCGCTAAAGCAACGCCGGGTTCTGGCGCGCGCATAAAGGTTTCGCCCACTAAAAAAGCGTAGACGTCGTGTTGATGCATCAAAGCCACATCGGCTGCCGACAAAATACCACTTTCCGTCACCACCGTGATACCCGCTGGCATTTGCTTGACTAACTCAATCGTCGTTTGTAAGGTGACGTCAAAGGTTTTCAAGTTACGGTTATTAATACCCACTAATTTCAACGGCAACTTCAATGCACGCGCCAACTCATCGCTATCATGCACCTCAACCAGTACACTCATGCCCCAATCAGTCGCGGTTTGATATAAATGCACCAGCTGGGCATCATCCAAGGAAGCGACAATCAGCAAAATGGCATCGGCACCAGCGGCACGTGCTTCAACAACTTGGTAATCATCAATGATGAAATCTTTGCGAATAATTGGCAAATCGACGACTGCACGCACTGCACGCAAGTAGTCCAAACTGCCTTGGAAAAAATCGACATCAGTTAAAATCGACAAACAGGTTGCCCCATGCGCTTGATAACTTTGGGCAATAGCAACAGGGTCGAAGTTCTGACGAATCACCCCTTTTGAGGGCGATGCTTTTTTAATTTCTGCAATCACCGCCGACTGTTTTTGTGTTGCTTTGGCAATGAGCGCACCGACAAAATCTTTCGCAGGCGCTTGTTGTTTTGCCTGTTCAGCCAAACGCTCAATGGGCAACAATGCTTGTGCAGCGGCTATTTCTTCACGCTTGCGCGCGTTAATTTTGTCTAGAATCGTGGGAGTTGACATTTATTTATTATCCTTATGCCTGAGAGTAGGCAATCGCTTGCGCAAACTTGGCTTTTGCAGCCCCTGACGCTAAGATTGTTTCGGCCAAACGAACCCCATCAACAAAGCTCGAGACCAACCCTGCCACCAGCAAGGCAGCCCCTGCATTCAAGCAGACAATATCTCGCCACGGACCTGCTTCATTATCGAACACACGATGCATCATGGCTAAACTTTCTTCTTTGGTGCTGGCCTTAATCGTTGCTAGAGATTGACGCTCATAACCGACATCTTCTGGCGTCACACTAAAACGCTTAATTTGACCATCTTCGCTCAGCGCACAGACTTGCGTGCTGGTGGCAATGGATATTTCATCCAAGCCATCATCGGCATGCACCACCCAAACCGCTTGACTGCCCAGTGTTTTAAGCACTTGCGCCATCGGTTCGAGCCACTGGTCTGAGAAGACACCCAGCACTTGACGTTGTACACCCGCTGGATTGGTAATAGGTCCTAACAAATTAAAGAGCGTGCGCACACCCAAGGCTTTGCGCACCCCAACCACGTGCTTCATAGCACTATGATGTGCTGGTGCAAATAAAAAGCCAACGCCCACCTCACGAATCGAAGCGGCCGTTTGCTCAGGGGTTGCGGCTAAATTCATACCCGCCGCTTCCAACACATCGGCACTGCCCGAACTCGAAGTTACGGAACGACCGCCATGCTTAGCAACCTTAGCCCCAGCCGCTGCGACCACAAAGGCAACCGTTGTCGAGATATTAAACGTATGCTGCCCATCACCACCAGTGCCGCAGGTATCCACCAACACCGATGCATCCTCTGTATCCACTTTTTGCGACAAGGCACGCATCACACTGGCAGCGGCGGCAATTTCCTCAACCGTCTCGCCTTTAGCGCGTAAGGCGACAATCAAAGCAGCAGCTTGTACTTCCGTCAGTTCACCCGCCATCAAAGCCTGCATCATCGCGGTCATTTCATCGTGTGAAAGGCTTTCTCTAGCGAGTAGTTTTTCTAGCCAATGCTTAATCACCTTCATGCGTGTTGCTCCAAAAAGTTTTCTAGCATCTTATGTCCATGCTCAGTCAAGATACTTTCTGGATGAAATTGCACCCCTTCAATCGGCAGCGTCTTATGACGCACGCCCATAATTTCTTCTTGGCTACCATCGGGATTATTCGTCCAAGCAGTTACTTCCAAACACTCAGGAAGTGTGGCTTGCTCAATGACCAAAGAATGATAACGTGTGACCGTCACAGGATTAGGGATGTCGGCAAATACCCCAACATTCTGATGATACACAGGCGAGGTTTTGCCATGCATCACTTGCTTCGCACGCACAATCTTTCCACCAAAGGCTTGACCAATACTTTGATGCCCTAAACAAACTCCTAAAATCGGAATTTCGCCAGCAAAGCGTTGAATAGCCGGTACAGAAATGCCTGCCTCAGTCGGACTACAAGGTCCTGGGGATATAATCAAATACTTGGGCTTAAGGACGGCAATACCATCCAGATCAATGTGATCGTTACGAATCACTTTGACTTCTTGCCCCAACTCACCGAAATACTGCACCAAGTTGTAGGTGAAGGAGTCGTAGTTATCAATCATGAGCAGCATAACAAGGCTTTCTCTGTGTAATACTAATGAAGCCTATTATAGCCTAAAAAAACTAACTACCCGCTTTTCGTTTACGAGCTAACGGCGTTCCCTTAGCGGCACGTTTACCCAACAACTTATCGGCAGTAACGCTATATTTACCTAATACGACCTTCTCGTTAAGATCACAGGCGCAACGCACATCAGCGATACCACCGACAATCAAGGTGACACCAGCTCCTTTTGCCAGCACACGTACCTCCGATAAGGGATAAGCCAAGCCATTACCTTCTAACGACAACACCAAAAGATGAGGCGCGCTTCCTGCCGCACAAACAGGCACAGCAACGAGCATTGGCTTATCGTTAGCGTCAGCTAAGGTGAGGCAATCCTTACCCGCCTTACGATTACTGAACAAATCAGCCCCTGTACAGACAAATCCTTTGCCACCACTGCTCGCTATAACAAACTGACTTTGTAAGTTTCCGCATGCAAAACTACTGGGCTTAACACCGGAAGGTAATTCAATCAGGGCGGTAATCGGCATACCATCCCCCTTACCACCCGGTAATTGTGCAACGGGGACGGCATAGACACGCCCTGCACTATCCAGCACAAATAGCCATTCAACGGTGCGTGTTTCAAATAAAGCGAGCAGTCCATCTCCCGCTTTGAAAGGAAGGCTGTTCACATCCTCTACTTTGCCCAAACGCGTACGAACAAAACCCTGCTTACTGACAATCACCGTCACCGCTTCATCCGCTACATTGGTAGCATCGCTGCGCGTTACCACTTCAGCCGATTGAATTAGTGTGCGGCGGGCATCACCAAAACGCTCTGCGTCTGCTTGCACTTGCGTCACTAAGGCCTGACGCAAATAGCCTTCATCATCAAGCAGTCGTTGCAACTCGGCTAACTTTTCCCTTAGTTTACCCAGTTCTTGCTCGATTTTAATGTGTTCTAATCGCGCCAGTTGACGTAACCTGATCTCTAAAATATCTTCCGCCTGCAACTCACTCAAGGCAAAACGCGCCATTAACTCCGGTTTGGGCTCGTCACTTTGACGAATCACCGCGATCACCTCGTCAATGTGCAATAACACCAACAGGCGACCCTCTAGAATATGCACCCGCTCACTGGCTTTACGGTGCTCATAACGACATTGTCGTTGAAAGGCATCGACACGAAATGACGCCCATTGTGACAGCAGGCTCACCAATCCTGTTTGGCGCGGATTACCGTCATCATTAATGGCGGTCATATTAACCGGCACATTGGTTTCTAATGCGGTATGCGCCAACAAGAAAGTCATCAACTCATCTGGAGTAACGGTACGACTGCGTGGTTCTAATACCAAGCGAATTGGATGTTGACCATCCGACTCATCTCGCATGGTTTCCAGCAAATTGGCCAAGGCGGCTTTAAGTCCGGCTTGCTCCTGACTGATCGCCTTTTTACCTGCTTTTGGCTGAGGATTCAGCAAAGACTCAATCTCCGCCATAATTTTAGCGGTGGATGTACCCTGTGGTAATTCTTCAATGACCACGCGCCATTGACCTTTCGCCAAGGGTTCAACCTGCCAACGCGCACGTAAGCGCAAGGATCCACGACCCGTTTCATAAATGGCAGGCAGACTGCCGGGATTGATCAACTGACCACCACCAGCAAAATCAGGCCCAGGCAACACCTGCATCACGGCTGTTAAGTCCATTTCACCTTGCAATACCAACTGACAAGCCGCTGCCACTTCACGCAAATTATGTGGTGGCAACTCACAGGCCATACCGACAGCAATCCCCGAAGCACCATTGAGCAAAACAAACGGCAGACGCGCTGGCAAGAGCTGCGGCTCTTGTAGGCTGCCATCGTAATTCGCTGTCCAATTGACCGTTTCGCTGTCTAAATCGGACAATAACAACTCGCTAATAGGGGTTAAGCGAGCCTCGGTATAGCGCATAGCCGCCGCACCGTCACCATCACGCGAACCAAAGTTACCCTGACCATCAATTAACGGGTAGCGTAACGAAAAATCTTGCGCCATGCGTACCATAGCATCGTAAGCAGCCGTATCACCATGCGGATGATACTTACCCAAGACCTCACCCACCACACGCGCCGATTTGACGGGTTTAGTATTACTTTCTAAACCCAAGCGCTTCATGGTGTATAAAATACGGCGTTGAACAGGCTTCTGTCCGTCTTGCACAGCAGGTAAAGCGCGCCCTTTAACCACTGACATGGCATATTCCAAGTAACAGCGTTCCGCGTACAAGGGCAAATTCAGCCCATCATCAGGCGATGAGGTCGTTGGAGCATCACTGGGTGGCACAGGTGGTAACGATGAAGCTTCCGGCTGTTCACTAGGTGTTTCCAACTGAGCGAACAAATCAAGCGTTTGTGGATCATTCATTAAATATCTACCTCCACACTATACCCCTTCCTCTCCATCCAATAACGACGATCCGCCGCCGATTTCTTCGCCATTAACATCTCAAACATCACATTCGCTTCATGGCTATCCGGCCACTGAACACACAATAAACGCCGAGTATCGACCGACATCGCCGTTTCTTTCAGTTGATCGGGATTCATTTCGCCCAAACCTTTAAAACGCGCAATGGCAATATGTTGAGGTTTAACACCCTCATCACCCAGTCGCTGTACCATGGCATCACGCTCAGCTTCATCAAGGGCATAAAACTTTTGCTTGCGCTTGGGCGCATCGACATCAATTCTAAATAACGGTGGCTGACCAACGAACAAATGCCCCGCTTGCACCAATTTCGGAAAATGGCGATAAAACAGGGTCAACAAGAGGGTTTGAATGTGCGCTCCATCGACATCAGCATCGGTCATCAGTACCACTTTGCCATAACGCAAACCTTCTAACACCGAATCTGGCGCATCGGGTATATGCGGATCAACGCCAATGGCAACACTGATATCATGCACTTCATTGTTAGCGAATAATTCGGCCGATGCCACTTCCCACGTATTTAAAACCTTGCCGCGCAACGGCAGAATGGCTTGCGTGCGTTTATCTCGTGCCTGCTTGGCCGATCCACCTGCCGAATCCCCTTCCACCAAAAAGAGTTCATTTTCACGAATATCATTGCTTTCACAATCGGTGAGCTTTCCGGGCAACACGGCCGCGCCAGAGGCCTTTTTCTTCACCGCCGTTTTAGCCGTTTTATTGCGTTCCAATGCCGCTTTAATAGCTAACTCGGCAATTTTCTTACCAGCATCTAAATGGGCATTTAGCCAAAGCGCAAAGGCATCTTTGGTGCAATTAGCGACCAAGGCATGCGCCGAACGTGACGTCAGCTTATCTTTCGTTTGTCCTTGAAATTGCGGATCGAGCACCCGCGCCGACAGAATACAGGCGACACGCCCCCAAACATCGTCAGCCGTCAACTGCACACCTTTGGGCAACAAGCCATGATGTTGACAGAAAGCTTGGAGTGCTTCAAACAAGCCAGCACGCAATCCCATTTCATGCGTACCACCAAGCGGCGTGGGAATGAGGTTGACATAGCTTTCGCTCAGCCGTCCGCCCGACTCCCTAAACAGAACCGCCCAAGCCGCACCTTCGCCTTCGGCGGCCTCTTGTTTTTGATTGGACAGCATGGCTTTGGTTAAATAGTGTTCACCTTCAAATAACGGCGAGATGTAACTCTCACCGTCGGCCTCACCGCACATCGACTGCAAGTAACTGCCCATACCGCCCGAAAACTGCCAGTGCTGTTCTTGCTGCGTCAGCTCATTAATTAAGGAAACGCTCAATCCCGGTAACAATACCGCTTTAGAACGCAAGAGACGCTCTAGTTCAGATAAAGGAATTTTAGCAGAATCAAAATATTGAGCATCGGGCCAAGCTCTTACCGTTGTGCCATGTCCACGCGCTTTACCGACTTCGACTAGGGGTTCAACCACGTCTCCACCAGCAAACGCCATTTGCCAACGTTTGCCTTCCCGCACCACTTCAACGGCAAGACGAGTTGACAAAGCATTGGTTACGGAAACACCCACCCCATGCAAACCGCCTGAAAAGGCATAAGCACCACCCGATGTTTTACTGAACTTACCACCCGCATGTAGGCGCGTAAACACCAACTCAACCGTTGGTACCCCCTCAATCGGATGAATCGCAGTGGGGATACCCCGTCCGTTATCCATCACCGAAACCGATGCATCTGAATGCAAGGTGACCACAATTTTAGAAGCATAACCGCCTAATGCCTCATCAGCGGCATTGTCAATCACTTCCTGAATCATGTGTAATGGATTTTCGGTACGCGTATACATACCAGGTCGTTGACGTACAGGCTCTAAGCCTTTTAATACCTGAATATCCGAAGCCTGATAATCCACCGCCATAGCGCCTACCCGTTTATGTAAAACATGACCACAATAATAGAACGATCGTTCATAAAATACAAGTGTTGTATAAAAATGATGCAATACGCAAAGTACCATGCTATTATATAGAAATTAAGCGCGAGTGGCGGAATTGGTAGACGCACTGGATTTAGGTTCCAGCGCCGCAAGGTGTAAGAGTTCGAGTCTCTTCTCGCGCACCAACAGTAAAGGCTTAGGTTCATACCTAAGCCTTTTTTGCTTTGCGTGCAAACAAGAAGATGTCTGCTTTATATGCTAGGGTTTCATCATACCTTGCTAACAGCACAGCCTGAACATAAGTTGAGAGCATGAGTTAGTGAACAGTCCGATGCCTGTTAACCTAGTTCATGAGTACTTTATTCATACGACTCTGCCAGCCTTCTCGTCTATTGCAGAAAAACTCCATCCCATAAAAAGGTACAGCACTCATTGCTAAACACTGAAAAAGTAACTTTTTAAGGATTAGGGTAGAAAGTAATGGTCTGCGTGCTAATGACGCCTTTGTAAGAGGCGCTGACTTTAACTTCTGTATCTGTTTCTACAGAGCCAGCTTTTAGATAGAGTCGTGCGACACCATCACTGCCAGTTACAGCAGTCGATTGACCAACATCATCTAAATCAACCAAATTTCCCAAGCTAGCAGTGAAGCCAACAACTTGTCCTACGACAGGTTGTTGGTTACCATCTACAACGCGCGCTTGCAACAATACTTTCGTTTTATTATCCGCTGGAACCTCAGAACCGCCTGTGGTTAACGTTAAGCTACTAAAACTGGTTACTTCATTATTAACACGCACGTTAGCTTCTGTCTTTACATTATTATCGGTATTAATTGAAATGACATCATAACCAGCAACCCAAATAACAGTTCCATCCTCCGATACTGCTTGCGTATCAGTAATCGTATTACCTGCTACGTAATCAATACTCGCTATCCCCTGCGAATTGGTCACCGTTGAAAAGCTGGATAAACGTCCCCCGCTCACATTATTAATGATTTCATAAACCAATCTCACGTTAGGCACACCTATACCCGTTGCGTCCAGAACCGTTGAGCTAATGGTTGCTGTACTTCCTGGATCAACTCGACTCGGCGTTACTGTTGATATGATACGTGCTGGAGGTGTAATCGAGCCAAAACCAACCGAAACTGTGCGCACAAAACCACCAGCCGAAGCCGAGATAATAGCTGTTCCGGGTTGCGTGTCTGATACTAATAAAACAGTTGCATAACCGTCAGCGTCTGTCGTCACGTTGCTACTTGATAGCGTCCCTAAGGTTGTTGTAAAACTGACCGGAACACCCGATAGCGGTCTGGTTTCTTCAACACCAGACTGAGGAGCACTTATAACACGCGCACGAATAGCCGTTTGCGTTACACCATCTGAAGGCACATTGGTATTAGCGGCTGTTACGGTTAACTCGCCAATCGTTCTACTCAAAATGCTCGAAACAAATTCGACAGTAGTATTACGAACAATACCAGCAGCTTGAGCGCTAACCGTCGCGATACCGACAATATCAGCGCGTAAAAAAACCTTTGCGATACCATTTGCATCAGTAACAGCCATCGCATCAATGGTACCTAAAGTAGAAGAAAAATTAACAGTAATGTTGGCTAAAGGATCACCTGCTAAATTAAGCACTTGTGCTGCAATAAGCACATTAGTATTATTTGCAGGCACTGTTTCTCCATTAGCACCCGAAACCAAATTGATACTGGCAGGTATTTGATCGTTATTTGACACTTGAATATTAATCAATTGTTCCGCACCACTAACAGCGCTCACTTTAATCACGTCGTCTGCACGAACCAACACGCCATCTTCAATACGATTACTTTCAGCATTTCCCGAGATATAGTTAAGAAAAGCTCGTCCATTCTGGTCCGTTGTTGCCGAAAATGTCGTTAAACGTCCGCCACTTAAATTAGTCACTATATCAAATATCACATTAGCACCTACGACTGTTTGACCAGCGGCATCTAGTGCGACAACGCCCAATGTAACAGGCGTGTTAGGACGAATACTAACTCCAGCATCTACTGCGAAACGACTCACGGGGGTTAAAGAATCCATACGAACAGAAACATTTCGTACAAAACCTTCAGCCGAGGCAGTAACCTGCGCTTCTCCCGCCACTGTTGATGCCGTCAACATGACACTAGCATAACCAAACTGGTCGGTAACCGCTTGAGTTGCCGATAAACTTCCTTTATTTGTACTAAAGTTTACGGTAACACCAGATACAGGAACTTCTGTACTGGTTGCACTTTGTAATACAGCCCTTACCCTCACTTGTGTTTGAGAGGTGCCATCAGCTGGCATAGTGGAGTTAGTGGCTGCAATAAGCAGATCACTAAGTGGAGGAATATAATTGGTTATGGTCAGTGTTTTTTGTAATGGGTTGATACTAACACCGCCCACACTCACTTTGGCCTTAACAAGGTCACTACCACTACAACCTAAATTTAAATAATTGGCTTGGTAATTACCGTTGTACACTTTCTGATCTGTTACACGAGCGCGACCGTCCAATAAACAAGGGCTTTCAAAAACAACCGTAGCACTCGAATAAGGACTAATTTGACTGCCCGATTGCTCCTTAACAAATAAAGCTAATTTGGTTGTCGCAAAAGCTCCATTCAGCGTCTCTGGGGAGGCTGAAAAGTCATGCGCAACATAGGTTAAGCCTCCAACTTGGACACTACTTTTATCGCCGCCGCCACCGCAACCAAACACTGTTACCAAGATCATCAGCAATAATGCACGCAACCACTTAACAAACATAAACATCTCATTAAATTTTACTAGACTCAATCACCCACCTTTAGCGCAAATCAATGCGCCATAGGTCGATTACTGCCAAATTAGTTAAAACTCATTCCATTCTGTTGATGATTTAGGTGAGGGCA
>JACXUY010000099.1 GCA_014763665.1 Gammaproteobacteria bacterium | reverse complement strand
CAATAGGCTCTATTGCCATCAAATGCCAGAGAAGACTCATTACTAAACACCCGACTATCGGGGAAAAATGGCGCTTTGTGCATGAACCAACGCAACCCATCATCAGATTGATACAAACAACCCTGCATGTCTCTGCCAGCATAACCGACGCTGTAAGCCTTGTTGTCATGCCAAGTCGGCGCCCAACGCCAAGTGGCTTTTCCCATGCCATCAATAACAGGTTCTTGCCATGTTTGAGTTTCGGTATGGTACAAAAAGCCCAATGAATAAAGCGTTTCTCGCGCATTCACTGGCGTTGACCAGCGCATACCTGCTGTTAGTAGTAGCTTACCATCGGGACGAAGCGAAAATTTAGGATCTCGTAAATCTCCGCCCTGCCAAGTTAATACCGTTTGCGTTTGCCAGTTATGACCATCTACAGAGGTCATGATACGAATATTTCCATCCAGCGACATATGCGTCGAGCCTTCACGAAAGGCACACCACCAACTGTGTTCAAAATAAATCAAATCAGTAAAAGCGCTGTGTTTTTCAGACTGCCAGACACAGGTCACCTTCATGTTATATACCCAGAGTCATTGCTAAACTGTCAATCACCTTAGATTGATCCCCGTCCGACAATCCAGCGTACATGGGAATTGAAATCGCTCTCTGATAATAGTTTTCGGCATTAGGGCAAAGTCCTCGCTCAAAACCCAGTTGACGATAATAGGGTTGCCAATAAACGGGAATATAATGCACATTGACACCAATATCAGCGGCTCGCAAGGCATCGAACACAACGCGTCTAGACAGGTCTGTTTTTTCTGCGTCTAACTGAATCACATACAAATGCCATGCTGAATGCGCCAGCATGTCGAAATTAGGTAAGATGAGCGGCAATTCTGCCAACTGCGTTTGATACTGATGGGCTAACTGCCTGCGTCGCGCAATCCAATCCTGCAAGTGCTTTAACTGACTCAATCCCAAAGCTGCCTGAATATCGGTCATGCGGTAGTTATATCCCAAGGCTTGTTGCTCGTAATACCAAAGCCCAGTATCAGGCTGCTCTAACCATGCTGGATCACGCGTAATGCCATGACTGCGCAATAACCTGAGCTTTTCTGCCAAGGACTCCGACTGGGTTAATGCCATACCACCTTCAGCAGTGGTGATGATTTTGACGGGATGGAAACTAAAAATGGTGATATCTGCCCAGGCAGCACCACCCAATAGCTGGCCGTTGTAATCAGCACCAATAGCATGGGACGCATCATCGATTAGAAAAAAACCATACTGGTCTGCCAATCGGCGTAAAGCTGGCCAATCACAGGGACGACCTGCAAAATCCACTGCAACAACGATTTTAGGGAGTTTCCCTGTCTTCTCAGACTCAAGCAATTTATTAGCTAAGACATCAACACTGATATTTAGGGAATTGGTATCAATATCAACAAAATCAACCGATGCACCACAATACAAGGCGCAATTTGCCGAGGCAACAAAGGTATTTGGTGTTGTCCAAAGATAATCATCTTTACCCAAGCCTAAGGCTAAACAAGCGACATGCAAAGCCGAGGTCGCACTATTCATCGCTACGGCATAGTGTGCACCGACTTGCTTTGCGACCGCTTGCTCGAAGGCTGGAACAGCTGGCCCCTGAGTAAGGAAGTCGGACGTTAATACCGCCGTCACCGCATCAATATCGGCTTGATCTATATGCTGGCGCCCGTAAGGAATCATGCCATCGCCTGAGCGTTAAAAATGCGGATTTCATCGGGCGTTAAAAAGTGCGGATTGGTTCCTGAATGATACTCAAATCCCTGTTGAACTGGGATACCAACCTCACCTAGTGCATTGTGATAATAATTTCGGTCCACACCATGAAACTTAATGGTTGGCTGTAACACGTAATGATCTGGATACTCAATGGTAAGGTGAGAATCGTCAGCAGGACACATGATTTCGTGCAATTTTTCACCGGGTCGAATACCCACCTCTTTAATCGCCATACCTGGCGCCATAGCTTCGGCTAGATCGACAATGCGAATGGAAGGAATTTTCGGTACAAAAATCTCACCGCCTTGCATACGCACAAAGTTCTTCAGAACGAAATCGACACCTTGCTGAAGTGAAATCCAGAAGCGCGTCATACGAACATCCGTAATCGGCAAGGCATCGACACCATCGGCTATTTGTTTTTCGAAAAAAGGCACAACAGAACCACGTGAGCCCACTACATTACCATAGCGAACGACACTAAATGACGTTCGTCTGCCACCCGCAATGTTATTAGCAGCGATAAATAGCTTGTCTGAAGCTAACTTGGTTGCACCATAGAGATTGATGGGATTGGCGGCTTTATCGGTCGATAAGGCAATCACTTTTTCCACATCATTTTCCAGAGCCGCATGAATAACATTTTCCGCTCCGTGAATATTGGTACGAATACACTCAGTTGGATTATATTCCGCAGCGGGAACTTGTTTAAGCGCAGCGGCATGAATGACATAATCTACACCACGCATTGCCTGCTTCAAGCGATCCTTATCGCGCACGTCACCCAAAAAATAACGCATACAAGGATGATTGTATTCTTGCTGCATCTCGAACTGCTTAAGCTCATCACGTGAAAAAATGATCAGTCGCTTTGGTGAATAATGCGTCAGTAGCGTCTTGACATATTTTTTTCCAAAAGAACCGGTTCCTCCGGTAATTAAAATCGATTTTCCGTCGAACATACTTCACACCCTGTTGCTATAGCGAAGCTTCGCTGTGGTAACTTTCTCTAGGTAGCCTCGCGTCTCTGCGCTCGCATGACGTCTTTTGATTGCATCATACACCATTTGGGGCGCCAGTGCATTGATTGTATCAAGAGCACGTTTCTTGTCATCGGAAAATACGGCAATTGCACGATTGGCACCACCATTATAGGCAGCAATGACAGCGTATTCTCGACTACGAGGGTGGTCAATGGCTTTTAAGTAATGTTGTTGAAGCAAAGCTAAATAAGCCGCACCCAAACGAATATTCGTTTTTGGATCGATTAATTCCGCATGAGTCGGCGCTCTGTTCACTCCCGTTAATAACTTCATCGCATCTCGTCCGGCTCGTTCTGGCATAATTTGCATTAAACCCAACGCACCGGTGCGACTAACAGCGAAGGGATTAAAATGGCTTTCCGTTTCCATAATGGCGTAGAGCAAATTAGCATCGAGGCCAAATTCGCGTGCTGCTGCCTCAATATCGTGTGCAAAACGAGCAGCACGAACCTGTTTGTGATTAGCATCAAGAGCCAACTCAATACGTTGCATTTGTCCAGAAGCGGTTTGAATCACCTGCATTTTATGCACAATCGCCCAAGCTGCAAAAGCTTGTGCTTTGCTTAAAGTATCAATCGGTTTACCCATGCTATCGACCAATTGACCATAGAGAAAAGGATGATTATCTCCTGAAACAGCTTGCGTTGATAATAGATCGACCTTGCGCGGATCGTCTGGAGTAAGCAATGCGTTGGTCAAGACACGATGCATGACCAATTCAGCATCAGGTGATGCCAGATGCTCAATAATCAGCTTACCCTCTTTCAGGTCGATTAATGAGCGCGTTCGTTTGTCTGCAGAATATTGCACTAACTGGGTCTGAGAAGAAAACTGGGCATCATCAGCCCATAAGTTTTCGACCTCTTGTACAAAATGCGTTAATTGACTAACCGTTTGGCGAGGCTTTTCAAGATTGTTTTCAGCATGTTCAGGCGCTGGTGCAGGAAGAATAACGGGCGGTTGATTTGAATGTAATAAATTAGACTGAGCAATGACATTGGCAATCGTCAGGATCCTTTCAGTCTCGACGTTCGAAAAGGCCGCAGACAAGGCTGCAACTCCGGTAATTAGCCTAATCCCTAGCAATTTCATACGCTAACCATTACTGCATTAACGAATGTAATTAAACAATGACAGTTCGCTTAATTTAGCAAAAGTTTGTTGTGACAATTGCAAACTGGTTAAAATTTTCTGATAGCTGTCGATTCCCGATACTAAGTCTTGATCGCGCAATTGCGATAGGGTTTCAGTTAGACCCACCTTAAATTCTTCATTCATCTGGTTTTGCATATCAATGCGTTGTAAACGCGTACCGACATCAGCTTGCGTATTGCGAATAGCCTCTAGCGAGGTGTCAATTTCCGCTAAATAATCATCTAACATAGTATTGCCAGTAACAGCACTCTTACCCGACTGACCGGTTTCTAACTGGTTAATCATTTCGCGCATGGTATCGAAAATATTATAGTTAAGCTGAGGATTTTTATCGGCATCGTAGGCTGGTTTCCAAGGCGTAGACGAGGTTTTATCGTAATAACCAAAAACACGAGCACCCATATCTGATACTCTGACACGAGAAGCGTCCCCCATATCATTACCATTGTCTATGTGGTCATTGTCTGGGGAAACTTGCACAAACCTAGAGCCTGCATGAGATCCTGTGTAAGCAAACAGAGGCTCACCTTGAGCATCTTCATAGACTTGTGTTACCGAGTTTAAT
>JACXUY010000098.1 GCA_014763665.1 Gammaproteobacteria bacterium | reverse complement strand
CGACCAAAGAGGATAAGAGTTCTTGAGACATTTCCCGTCATCTGTTAATGAACATTAGCTCTTTATATACGGGTTTTTACAGAATGTCAAAAATTTGGCATTGGTCTTTATGGGTTTATTTCAAATATTGCTTGATAGCCGCATTAGCCTTGAACTCTTTCTGAAACTGCAATGCTAAGGTGTTTTGAGCCTGCGCCAATAAATCACTGATACGCGTCTGATTTTCAAGCAACTGTACGCCGATTTCATCAAAACGCCCGGGAAAGTCGCTAAACGCTTCATTAAGGAGTGCACGCCATTGTGAATCCAAACGCTCAAATTGAGACCATTTTCCTGATTCAGCGGCATGCAACATGGCTTGCGAGTGGCTGAGCAACTTCAAACGCATACGCTCAACAGAGATTTCGCTCATGAAGCCACGCCTAAACGTTCAATCTGCGTTCTGTCCATACGTTTCAGATGTTCCGGCATTTGCTGCCAGGCTTCCAGCAATGTTTTCATGTGCTCGATGAGCTCGTCCAGCACCTCAATATCATTCTTGCTACTGGCTTCAAATAAACGGCGATAAGTATAGTCATACAGTGCATAAAGGTTATTTCCAACCTCGGCGCCCTTTTCGAGATTCAATCCGGCACGCAATGAATTAACAATAGCCATTGCTTTATTGATGTGCTCGGATTTTTTGGCCATGTTTTTTTGCTGAATAAACACTTTTGCCAAACTCATATTCTTGATGGCACCTTCATACAGCATTTCAACCAATTTATGCGGTGTGGCCTCAGAAACTGCCGTTTCCACATAGTTGTTTGCATATGTTTGAATAAATTGTTTTTTCATTGCCATATTCATGTTGCTGCCCTTCCCTTGTTATTCGCGTATCTCTCACGTACGTTTTGCTTAATTATTGTTGTTATTTGAGAATGTTGCCGTTAAGAAACTGCGTGTTTGCTCACTACTAGACATTAACGACTGCAAAACCGAAAACTGAAGCTGGTATTTCATCAATAATTTTTCATATCGCGCATCAATCGCTTTGGATTTTTCTTCATAAGAATCCATTTTATCGTTGAGCGTGTTAATACGCTGACCCACCAACCCCGTATCGGCCTCCAAAAGATTATTAATGGAATCTTGCAACTGGCTGGCGAAACCCTGTGAATAAGTAATCGTACCGCGTGCCCCCGTAGCACCGCCCAATATCTCAAACTCCAGCCCCCTCGCTTCTAGCTGTGGCGCAAAATCACTGATTTTGATTTTGCGTCCATCCTGCGCATCGGCATAAACTCCAATGCTAATGTCGCCGGAAGGGGTCGACAAAGTGCCGTCCACACTCTGTCCCTGGTCACTCAGCGTAGCGCCATCCGCAAAACCGGCGCCGAACAACCCGGCAATATTGGTCAGCTCTACCATCGAAAGCCCGCCGAAACGGGTCGAGGCAATGGAAATAACACTGCCATCATGCGTAACACTTACGGACGCACCTGCTGTACTGACATCGCTGTTATTGTTGATATTGTTTGCCATGACCTGTGTCAGTTCGTCCAGGGTGTAGCGCCCCTCTGCGATCGAAACGCTGGTTGTATCCGCATCATTAACTTTAACGTTGAAGCCGGCATTAGCACCGATATCCAAAAGCGCCTGGCCTGTGTAATCAGTTTGGGAGAACCCCTGATTGCCCAAGCCTACAATATTGCTCATACTGGCGCTGCCACTGGCAGCCGTGATTTCAAAACGCGACTGCGTACTGTCGTAAGCAATAGTGGCTTCACTTGCCGTAAACTGTGCGCTTATTGCCGCTTGAATCGCCTGGGCTACTGCATTTTTATCGGCATATACACCTGCTGCTCCTGATAGATCAATCGTATGATTTACACCTGCAATATCTAAGTCAAAACTCGCACCCGCTTCAATCGTCAGAACCGCTTGCGCATCGGTAACGCGATCACCTGCAACACGCTCATCAGCAGTCAATCCGGTAACACTACCGGCCGTCACACTGGCGCGCTCTGCCAACTGCGTAATGTTCAATGCATAATTTCCGGTTTGGGTTTTGTCGTTTCCACCGACAACATTTACCAAAGCGTCGTCACTGCTTCCACTCATGGCAAACAAGCTGGATACGGCCTGCATATTATTAGCCAAGACCGCATCGAGCTTGGTCGTATCAACAGAAAGCTCGCCATTTCGATCAAACGAAACCCCCACGTCAGCAAGCGATTGAAAGCTGCTCGAACCCAAGCCGTCAATCACACCGGTCAGTGATTCGCGCATCTGCGAACGAATCGAACGCAGCAGGCTGTTGCCTGCCAAATCACCGTAGTAGAGATACTCTTCCGACGCCAACTCCTCCTCGGTAAAATCGCTCTTGTCATAACTGCCCAGTTCATCAAGAATGGTGTTCATCTGGTTATACACATCCACAAAACTGGTAATGGTTTCTTTCACCTTGGCGCTGTCCTGGGTGACAGACACCGTTGTCGGCGAAGAAGGTGCCGCCGATTTCAGCTCAAACGTAACCCCTTCGATCACCTGATCAAAGGTGTTGTTGGCACTGGTCACAGTCAGACCGTTCAATACCATCACCGCATCTTGCGCTTCTGCAGTGGTTGTGAAGCCGTTTGTATCAAAATCGGGCAGGCCGGAAATAGTAATCTCTCCTGCCGCACCTGTCTGTTTAGAGGTGAACATCAGCTGATAGCTGCCACCATTATTGATAATTGCTGCATTCACACCGTAATCGCCGTTATTGATCAGTTTTTGCAGACCTTCAAGAGTGTTGTTGGAGTCATTAATCAGGATCTGATGAGTTTGGCCGCTTACAGTAATCTCCAAAAAATCGCCTGGAATATATTCAGGATCAGCAGGATCTCCTTCATCCACCCATTGCAAAGTATCAGAGGGTGAAGCAAAACCTTTATTGGCCACCAAGGTATGCGCCTGCGCTAGCTGTTTTGAAACGACCTGGTAGGCCCCCTGTGCAGCCTCGTTTTCAACGGTCACCGTTACGATACCGTCGTTAGTGCTGGCAATGCCTTTCTGACCAAACAAGTCAGGCGACGAAAGGTCGGCAACATAGGTATTAAAAGCTGACAAATTGGTCTGCAGGTATTTAAGAGCATCCAACTCTGTAGTGGTTTTGGTCTGGTTACGCTCCAAAATCGCTTTTGGGCCAGCCACTTCCGCTTCCGCCAATGCCTTTGACATATTGCCGATGTCAAAAGTACTTTTGGTCAAGCTGTTAAGTAGCGTATTGCCGATTTCGTTTGCCATCGCCTGTTCTCCTGGTCGTCTATCTGCAGCATTTTCATGCAAAACTGTTAAGCATGAAAAAGGCCATCAAACTTTTATTCTTCTATTTTATGTGTTTGTTATGCGCGTTGTATATTCACATGACTTCTCATTAATTTTATCGGCCATCATTCTATAACTTTAGGGAGCTGCCAAAAAACACATGCGTTTGCGCTGATAAAAAAAGCGGCCAAAAGGCCGCTAAACACACAAGGGAAACTTAGACTGTCGAATGCGTAATCAAGCCGGTAGGCAGACTGTTGTCATTCGGCCGTTGCTGACGCATTTCTATGAAATCGTTAATGTTCTTAGAAATTTTCAGGAATTCGTTGGATGGAATTTGGCGAATCACTTCACCGGTATCGCCATTTTTGATGAAGATTACCATCCGCTGCGTATCTTCATCACGCTCAAACCTCAAGAAAGTTTTTAAGCGTTCAAGCTGGATATTAATATTTTCAAGCGTTGTATCCATGTCTGCGTTCGATTTCACGGATTCGGAGAGAGCAACCTCTCCATTATGAACCGACTGGGTAGCGTTTGTCTCATCCGACTTCTGGGTTAATGCACCTGTATCAGAACCGCCCTTAGGCAGCATAGACACATTTGCCCTCTCAGACGAGACGCCCGCAACTGGCGTGGCATTTTTTAGATAAGCCCCAACGGTATTTGGCTGTATTGTTTGGACATCCATCATACACCCTCCCCAAACAAGAAATCATCTATATGATTTCATTGAATAAGGTACCTGTCAAACCTTCTTTTGATGCCACCATTCCAGAGTGTTTAACCGAATTCAGATAATCTTGAATATTTTGCATAATTTTCAAGGAACCTTCCGTCGGAAACTGTCTTATCACTTGTTCGGTGGTTTTATCAATAACTTTGACAACTGATGAGTTCGTCGTCTCGTCTACAGTGAAAACCAACCCTTGCCCAAACTTATCCAACAATCCATTAAGTTGCTGAGCCTGTTCTGCAATGGTCTTCGCTGACTCGAGTACATTTTCAGTATTCAAGGCAGCGACCGAACGTTCTGACTGTTGTAAAGGTGTTCGGCCAATCTGTTCCGCCACTTGCGGATCAGAACCGGCCTCAGTGACCGTTACAGCAGGTGATGAAATGTGTAATATCTCCATACCTGCCTCCTTTCTCATTACTCAGCTAGCTAGCTTATCTCAATAAAGACAACACATTCTGCGAGTTCTGGTTGGCTTGGCTCAACATGCTCATACCGGCCTGTTGAAGTACTTGTGTACGTGCCAAGTTGGCCGATTCACGC